>NZ_JBFBBS010000002.1:0-433172 GCF_040682835.1 Streptomyces sp. NPDC051104
GGCAGCTGGCACCTCACCCCGGCCACCGCATAAGCAAGGGCCGCCCGGCCTACGACCGGACAGCCCCACAACCAAGATTTTCAGCAGCCTTCTAGACGGCCCGGCCGAGCTGCCGCGGCGTCGTCGAGCCGTTGCGCGGGCGTTCCGCGTCCGAGCCGCACAGTTCCGCGTTCAGTTCCTGGACCAGTTTGATCAGGTCGGTCGGGCGGTCGGGCCCCCACCAGTCGCCGAGCAGTTCGGCCAGGGACTCCTCACGCGCCTCGGTGAGGCGGTCGGCGACCTCGCGGCCCTGTTCGGTCAGGACCAGGTCGAGCCCTTCGCGCACCCCGAGGCGCCGCTCCTCCACCTGCCGTGCGGCGGCGATGATGACGGGCAGCGGAACCGAGCTGCGCTCGGCGAGCACCGCCGGCTCGGCCCAGCCGTGCTTCCTGATCCGCAGCAGCAGCCAGCTCGTCGCGGGCAGCAGGTCGTACCCGGCCCGCCGGGTGATCTTCTCGTAGATCTGCCGGCGCCCCTCCCGGGAGCCGAGCAGGGACAGCGCGCGACTGGCCTCCTCGTACGACGAGCGGTGCACCGGGTTGCTCGCCAGGGTCTCCGACACGTCCGGTGCCGTGACCGAGCCGCGCAGCTTGTCCTCGCGCAGGAACCAGGCCAGGACGAAGCCGAGGAGGGCGACCGGGGCGGCGTAGAGGAAGACGTCGGTGATGGAGGAGGAGAACGCGTGCAGCACGGAGGGCCGTACGGTGGGCGGCAGGGCCGCGATACCGCGCGGGTCGGCCTTCAGGGCGGCCGGGCTGACGCCCGGCGGGAGCGGATGCCCGGCGAGCGCGGCCACGAGCTTGTCGGCGAGGCGGCCCGCGAAGACCGTGCCGAAGACGGCCACGCCGAACGAGGCGCCGATCGAGCGGAAGAAGGTGGCGCCGGAGGTGGCGACGCCCAGGTCCTCGTAGGCGACGGCGTTCTGCACGATCAGCACCAGCACCTGCATGACGAGACCGAGGCCGAGGCCGAAGACGAAGAAGTAGCCGCTCATCTCGGCGGTGCTGCTGTTCTCGGTGAGCCGGTGCAGCAGGAGCAGGCCGATGGTGGTGACGGCGGTGCCCGCGATCGGGAACACCTTCCAGCGGCCGGTGCGGCTGACGATCTGGCCGGAGGCGGTGGAGGACAGCAGCATGCCGGCCACCATCGGCAGCATGTGCACCCCGGACACGGTGGGGCTGATGCCGTGGACGATCTGCAGGAACGTCGGCAGGTACGTCATCGCGCCGAACATCGCGAAGCCGACGATGAAGCTGATGACGGCGGAGAGCGTGAAGGTGCGGACGCGGAAGAGCTTCGGCGGCAGGACGGGTTCGGCGGCGCGGCGCTCGACGAGAAGGAACGCCACGAGCAGCACGGCGCCGAGGGCGGCCAGGCCGGCGATCTGCGGTGAGCCCCAGGCCCAGGTGGTGCCGCCGAGAGAGGCGACGAGAACCAGGCAGGTGGCGACGGAGGCGATGAGGAGGGTGCCGAGGTAGTCGATGACGTGCCGTTCGGCCTTCCGTGGGATGTGCAGGGCCGTGGCGATCACGGCGAGGGCGATCACACCGACGGGCAGGTTGACGTAGAAGACCCAGCGCCAGCTGAGGTGCTGGGTGAACAGGCCGCCGAGCAGCGGGCCGAGCACGCTGGTCGCACCGAAGACGGCACCGAAGAGGCCCTGGTAGCGGCCCCGCTCCCGGGGCGGGACGATGTCGCCGACGATGGCCATCGACAGCACGATGAGGCCACCGCCGCCCAGGCCCTGCAGGGCGCGGAAGCCGATCAGCTCGGGCATGTTGCGCGCCATGCCGCACAGCGCGGAGCCGATCAGGAAGAGCACGATCGCGGCCTGGAACAGCTTCTTGCGCCCGTACTGGTCGCCGAGCTTGCCCCACAGGGGCGTGGCCGCGGTGGAGGCGAGCAGATAGGCGGTCACCACCCAGGACAGATGCTCCAGACCGCCGAGGTCGCTGACGATGGTGGGCAGCGCGGTGGAGACGATCGTCTGGTCGAGGGCGGCCAGCAGCATGCCGAGCAGCAGTGCGCCGATGGACACGAGGACGCCGCCGTGCACGCTGTCGTCGCCGGGCGCGTGGCGTGCGGCGACGGAGCCGCCGGTGCCCGCCCCGGTGGCGGTGCCGGGTATGGCCGGCTCCGTGGGACGCATGCCCTCCCCCGCCGCCCTGCCCTGGGTGTCATCGGTCATGAAGGCCTCCCGTGGACGGTCGTACGACCTCCGTGCGCTGTCGTCCATCGTGCACTCTCATCGTGGTGGGTGTGACCCGTTATGGCCTGTTGAGTCCTGATGGGAAGGAAGAGTTCCGGGGGCTGCCGGGAGATTCCGTGAGGGAGATCTGCATAATTTCTGGAATTCGGCGGGGAGGGGACCCACGCGTGAACGGACCGAACGCACAGGCCTGTCCGGAGTGCGCGGCACCGCGACGAGGGGACGGCACACCGTCGTGCGGATGCACCCGGCGGGCGGCCGAGGCACTCCGGGAGGCTCGCACGGCGGAGGCGGCAGCGGCGGAGGACTTCGATCCGCTGCGGATCAGGCCGTATGTGGAGCTGGGGAACGAGACGGTACGGCTGGGGGCGGTACCGGAGGAGCCGGACGCGACGGTGCGACTGGGCGCCGTATCGGATGGGTCGGATGCGATGCCGCAGTCTGCTGCCGTGTCGGATGTATCGGATGCGACGCCGCAGTCGGCTGTCGTATCGGGCGAGTCGGACGCGACAGTGCTACTGGGCGCCGTATCGGACGAGCCGGACGCGACGGCGCGGTCGGCTGCCGTACCGGAGATGACGACGGCTCTCCCGGCCGTGCCCGACGTGGAGGACCGGGCCGCCGCCGCGCCCACGGACGCCGAGCCGCGGCCACGGCGCCTGCGGCGCACCGTCCTGCTGGCCACCGGGGGTGCGATGGTCGCGGTCGTGGCGGCGGCAGGTTACGCGAGCGGGCTGTTCTCCTACGACCCTCCGAAGCACGACGGCGCGCTGCCGCAGGAGGTACGGGCGAGCGTGCCGGAGGCGTCGTCGCCGGCCGGTACGTCGGCGCCGGCCGCAACGGTGTCCGTGGCGGCGCCCCCGGCGAGCAGGAAGCCGTCGCCGAGTGCGAGGCCGTCGCCGTCACCGTCGAGTCCGTCCCCCACGCCGTCCACGCCGCCGACCCCGAGCGGCACTCCGCCGACCGCGCCGGCCACCGCAACGGCGTCCCCGAGCTCGCACGCCCAGCCCCACCAGGGCGCCTCCGTCCTCCGCACCGGCGACAAGGGCCCGGAGGTCAGGGAACTGCAGCTCCGCCTGCGTCAGCTCGGCCTGTACCTGGGCCCCGCGAACGGCACTTACGACGCCCAGGTGGAGAGCGCGGTCCGCAACTACCAGATCAGCCGGGGCATCACACAGGACGAGCCAGGGGTGTACGGCGCGGCAACGAGAACAAGGCTGGAATCGGAAACGACGCGGCCGTAGTCGACGGCTTCCGCTGCGAGGCCGGCCCTGTGGTCGGAACTCCCACGCGCGAGCGGGCCGTCAGGCGAGGTGGAGCCGTATCGTGCCGTCCCCGGCGGTGCCCACCCGCACCCCGGTCAGGTCCGGCACCAGCGCGTCCGGTCCGTGCAGCCCCGCGCGGGGGCCGACCCCCACCACCCGCATCCCCGCGGCGCGTCCCGCCGCGATGCCCGCGCCCGAGTCCTCGAAGACCACACAGTCCTCCGGGGCCACGCCCAGTTCCGCGGCGCCCTTCAAGAAGCCCTCGGGGTCGGGCTTGCTCGCACCGACCGACTCGGCGGTGATCCGTACGGGCGGCAGTTCCAGACCCGCCGCCGCCATCCGCGCGGTCGACAGGGCCACGTCGGCCGAGGTCACGAGCGCGTGCGGCAGCCCCCGCAGCGCGTCCATGAACTCCCGGGCCCCGGGGATCGCCACGACCCCGTCCATGTCCGAGGTCTCCTCGGCGAGCATGCGGGCGTTGTCCGCCAGGTTCTGCTCGACGGGCCGGTCGGGCAGCAGCAGCGCCATCGACGCGTGACCCTGCCGACCGTGCACCACCTTCATCACCTCGTCGCCGTCCAGGCCTTGCCGGTCGGCCCAGCGGCGCCAGATCCGCTCCACGACGGCGTCGGAGTTGACGAGGGTGCCGTCCATGTCCAGCAGGAGGGCGCGGGCGGTGAGCACGGTGGTGGCCGTCATCGGCAGCTCCAAGACACAGCGGAGGGGCCGCACGTGCGGGCCCCGCGGGGACAAGGCGGCCCCGCCCGCCGGTCAGGGGAAGCGGGCGGGAGCCACTTTGTTCCTCCACGGTACAAAACCGTCGGCGATCCCGCCAGCGCTCCCGCCAAGACGTCACCGGCCGTTCGCCGCTCGGCCACCCCCGCCGGGCCCATCGACGTCACCGGGCCACGGCCTCGTACAGGCTCCACACCCCGAGCGCCAGCATCACCAGCGCCGCGATCTTCGTGATCAGCCCCAGCGGCACCCGCTTCATCAGCGCCTTGCCGCCGACGATGCCGAGCCCCGCGACGGCCCACAGGCCCAGCACCGCGCCGAGGCCCACGGACAGCGGGTCGTCGTAGCGGGCCGCGAGGTTCGCCGTCATGATCTGGGTCAGGTCGCCGAACTCCGCCACCAGGATGAGCATGAAGCCGGTGCCGGCCACCTTCCAGAAGGACTGGTCCTCCGGCTTGCGGATCTCCTCCTCGTCGTCCCCCTTCTTCAGCAGCAGCACCGCCGCACCGCCCAGGAACAGCACACCCGTCAGCGCGTGCACGAGCCGCTGCGGCAGCAGGGTCAGCGCGCTGCCCGCCGCGACGGCGAGCACGACGTGCAGCGTGAAGGCGGCGGCGACGCCGGCGAAGACGTACGAGGCGCGGTAGCGCGTGCCGAGGACGAGTCCGGCGAGGGCCGTCTTGTCCGGCAGCTCGGCCAGGAAGATGACGCCGAAGACGAGCGCCAGGACGGTGATGCTGATCAAGGTTCCTCAATCGGTCGGGGCCGCCCCACCGAGAGTGCTGTGAACGCTTCGACACCTCGGCACGGCAGCACACGGATCGCCCGTGCCGTACGGCACGGGCGTGCACTGCTTGCCGAAGGTCTCGCTGACCGACCCCTGATCGAGGTCCGCCTCCGGGCGCCGGCTCAGCGGAGCTGAGCAGTATGTCGACGGTCCGGCGAAGAGCTACTCCCCTTCTGCGCCGCCCATCGTACGGGACGGCACAACCCACACCAAAGGGTGCCGGTCACACGGCCGACCCCGCCGGACCCCTTGTTGCGTCATGTTCGCGTCATTACCTTCTTACCAAACACACACCTGGAGGCAACACGCCCCCGCGAGCATTCCCTCGCTCGCACCTCAACATCCCCACATGACAAGGAAGTTGGCATGCCCAAGGTCTACGCGCGTCGACGCGTCAGCATACTCGCCGCTCTTACCGGGCTCATAGCCTGCGTCGGACTCTTCAACGGTCCGACCGCCTCCGCCGCCCTCCCCACCCCGGTCAGCGCCGCCACCGCCCGCAGCTACCTCGCCTCGCTCACGGTGGCCACCGAGAACCGCACCGGCTACAGTCGCGACCTCTTCCCGACCTGGATCACCATCAGCGGCACCTGCAACACCCGCGAGTACATCCTCAAGCGCGACGGCTCCAACGTCGTCACCGACTCCTCCTGCGCCGCCACCAGCGGCAGCTGGTACTCCCCGTACGACGGCGCGACCTGGTACGCCGCCTCCGACGTCGACATCGACCACCTGGTCCCGCTCGCCGAGGCCTGGGACTCCGGCGCGAGCAAGTGGACGACGTCCCAGCGCCAGGCCTTCGCCAACGACATCACCCGTCCGCAGCTGCTCGCGGTCACCGACAACGTCAACCAGGCCAAGGGCGACCAGGACCCGGCCACCTGGGTCCCGTCCCGGTCGTCGTACGTCTGCACCTACGTCCGTGCCTGGGTGCAGGTGAAGTACTACTACGACCTCTCCGTCGACTCCGCCGAGAAGAGCGCGCTGCAGAACTACCTCGCGAGCTGCTGAGCCGCCTCGCGGGCGCCGAGCCCAGCGGGCCCGCCGACGCGCCGGGGACCGCGGAGCCACCGCCCCGCCCCCGGCCGCGCCGCGCGGGCGGCCGGCGGTTCGGCGACCGGTCACGACCTGAGCAACCGTCAAAAACACTCGCGACCTTGCGCATTGAGTGACCCAATCGCGACAGCATGCAAAGCGGATCAGCCATCGGCCGGATGTTGAACTTGCAAGTATTGATTAGGGCTGCCTAACCTGGGGGCTCACTCGGTTTCCGTCCCCCAGACCGGTCCGTCCGCGGACCGAACCAGACCGAAGGAGCCCCCACATGACCGCACGCCTCAACCAGGCGCAGCCCTACGCCCTCGGACTGTTCCGCATCGTCGTCGGCCTGCTCTTCGCCTGCCACGGCGCCGTCTCGCTGTTCGGCGTCCTCGGCGGCGCGGCGGGCACCAACGGCGGCACCGTCCCGACCGGGACCTGGCCCTTCTGGTACGCCGCGGTGATCCAGCTGGTCGCCGGCGCCCTGATCCTTGTCGGTCTCGGCACCCGCGGTGCCGCGTTCATAGCGTCCGGCTCGATGGCGTACGCGTACTTCGACGTGCACCAGTCCAACGCCCCATGGCCGATCCAGAACGGCGGCGAGCTGCCGGTGCTGTTCTGCTGGGCCTTCCTCCTGCTGGTCTTCACCGGCTCCGGGGCGCTCGGCCTGGACCGCCTGTTCGCCTCCCGGTCGGCGGCGGGCGAGAAGAAGCGGGCGTCGGAGCCCGTCGCGGCCTGATCGAGTTCCGTACGGACGGCGGCGCCCGCCTTGCGGGCGCCGTCGGCGTGTCCGACGGGTTCGGCCTGTACCTCGACCGCTTCGCGCGCCGTACAACTGGTGCGGCGACCGTCTCAGCGACCCCCTCCGCACCGCCAGTCACACCCCCGCGTACGCTGTACGGCTGTCGAAGGCCGCTCCTGCCGCTCCCCCGCCACATCGCGGCACGTGGTTGCCGCTGGGGAGTCGTACGGGGAGTTCCGGTGATGGAGAGCGTGGGGTCGCTGGCCGGTGGCCCCTGGATCTACCCCGTGGTGGCCGTGTCGGTCCTGCTGGACGTCTTCCTGCCGCTGCTGCCGAGCGGCGTGCTGGTGATCACCGCGGCCACGGCGGCGGCCGCCGGTTCCGCCGTCGCGCGGATACCGGACATCGTCGGGCTCACGTTGTGCGCGGCCACGGCGTCGGTCCTCGGCGATCTGGTGGCGTACGGCCTGGCCTGGCGCGGCGGTGAGCGACTGGACCGCGCCATCGCCCGCTCCCGCCGCCTGACGCACGCACAGGAACGCCTCGGTGCGGCACTCGCCCGGGGCGGCGGTGCGCTGGTGATCGTCGCCCGGTTCGCGCCCGCGGGCCGCTCACTCGTCTCGCTCGGCGCGGGCGCCGCCCACCGCCGCGCCCGCGAGTTCCTGCCCTGGTCGGCGCTGGCGGGCATCGTCTGGGCCGTCTACAGCGTGGCCCTCGGCTACCTGGGCGCCCAGTGGCTGGGCGCCAGCTGGCTGGCGACCGGTGTCTCGGTCGCGGCCCTGTTCGCGGCGGGCGCGGGCGCGGCCCACCTCATGCGCGGCCCGGGGTCGTCGAAGTAGCCTGCCGGGGCTGCCCGCCACGCACCTCGAGGCCGGCGAGCAGCTCCGCGGTCGCCGCGGCGACCGCGTCCACCGCGTGCTCGAACACCTCGCGGTTGTGGGCGGCCGGGGCACGGAACCCGGAGACCTTGCGCACGAACTGGAGCGCGGCGGCGCGGATCTCCTCCTCCGTGGCCTCTTCGGGCAGGGCGGGCGGGCGAAGCGTCTTGATGCTGCGGCACATGACTCCAGTGTGGCCTCCTCGCCCCGCGAGGCGAGGAGGGTTTCCGCTTCCGCCGGCGTCAGACCGCGTGCGTCTTGGCCAACAGCTCCAGGACCTCTGCCGTCGTACCGGACTCGCCCAGGCGCGGGAAGATCCGTTCGAGGCTGTTCCGGTGCGCCTCCGGGGAGGCGTCGGCCATGGCGTCGGTGGCGAGCGTGACGTGGTAGCCGTGCTCGTACGCGGCCCGTGCGGTGGACTCCACGCCGATGCTGGTGGCGATGCCGGTCAGCACGATCTGGGTGACGCCGCGGCGGCGCAGCTGGACGTCGAGGTCGGTGCCGTGGAAGGCGCCCCAGTTGTGCTTGGTGACGTGGATGTCACCGGGGTGGCCGGAGAGTTCGTCGACGACGAGGTCCCAGCCCTCCGGGAAGGCGCGGGCGCCGCGCTGCTGGTCGGTGCGTCCGGGGACGGCGTCGGAGCCGTCGGCGGCGAAGGAGACCCGGACCAGGACCACCGGCAGGTTCCGGGCCCGGAAGGCG
Source organism: Streptomyces sp. NPDC051104 (assembly GCF_040682835.1). Classification (NCBI taxonomy): domain Bacteria; kingdom Bacillati; phylum Actinomycetota; class Actinomycetes; order Kitasatosporales; family Streptomycetaceae; genus Streptomyces; species Streptomyces sp. NPDC051104. The sequence continues at coordinate 8,396 of NZ_JBFBBS010000002.1, forward strand.
TCCGCGAGCTCGACGGTGCGGGCGACCACCTCGGGGCCGGTGTGGGGCTGGGTGGGCATCCCCACGATGCCGTTCTGGAGGTCGATCACGACGAGAGCCGTGCGCGGGTCGAGCGTGGTGAGAGCCATGGTCAGGCCTTTCGGGAGGTGGGGGTGAGAGCGGACAGGGAGCGGTCGAGCGGGGTTACCGGCACGAGCAGGACGGATCCCGCCGATCCCGCCGCCATGAACGGAGTTCCGGCATCACGACTGGGTCAGCCGTTCCAGCAGGGAGAGCGCGGCGAGGACGGTCTGCCGCTCCTCCTCGCTGTAGCGGTCCTGCAGGGCGCGGGCGAGCCACTCCTGCCGGGCCTGCCGGTCGCCCTCGACGCGCTCCCGGCCGGCCTCGGTGAGGGTGACCAACTGGCGGCGGCCGTCGTCGGGGTCGGGGCTGCGCCGGATCAGGCCGTGCTGTTCGAGGACGGCGAGGGTGGCGGCCATGGACTGCGGGCGCACGCCCTCGGCGGACGCCAGGGTGCTGGCGGTGGCGGCACCGCCCTTACTGACCAGGGTGAGCGCGGACACCTGGGAGGGCGTGAGGTCGTCGTCCCCGGCCACCTCACGTATACGGCGCCGCAGTCGGCTGACGACCACCCTCAGGTCACGCGCCGCACGGGCGGCGGACTCGGAGACGCCTTCCGGGTTGTGGTCCATGGGCTTCACGCTAGATCCGCCAGGTGCGGCTGTCCAGTTTGAACTGAGCAGGTTTACCTGAAGATTAAGGGAGGCGCGCATCCCGGGCCGGCACGTGATCTGCGAGACGGACGCCGTTCGAGTGAACCGAGGGAAGAGGGTCGCACCCGAAAATCGAACAGGCGTAGCATTGGCCTGTGGCTGCGAGCTATGAGTTTCCGAGTGACCTCCTGGCCGGCCAGGAGGAGTTGCATCAGGTCCGGGCAGAGCTCCTGGCCCTGCTGAAGCGGCTGCCGTGGTCGGTGGAACCGCTGGACGGATTCAGCGACGACACCGGCTGGCGCAAGGTGGAGCGCCCCGCCTCCCCGGGTTGGACCGAGGACGAACAGGCGGAGGTGGAAAAGCTCCGCCGGCGCGAGCGGGAACTCGCGGTGTTCGTCTCCTGCCACCGCTTCTGGGACGTGGTGGCGGCCGAGGACAGGATGGACGCGCGGACGCGCCTGAAGCACGTGCACGAGGGCGAGGGGAACGACGAGCAGAAGGAGAACTGACCGCGAAGACCCCGGCCGGGAGCGGCCGGGGCCTTCGGTTTCGCGTGACGGTTTCGCCTGACGGGGAGCCGCAGGCGGCGCTGTATGGCTGGTCAGCCGTCAACCACTTCAACGGCTCGGTGCGCTGACCGGATCCGCTTCGTGACACCTGCGCTCGGCCTCGATGTCATCGATAGTCCTCCGGGTGGCCCTGCATCCAAGCATTGATCTTGTCGCGCGTCCCGGTGAGCAGGCCCTGGTGCTTCTTGAGGTTCTCGAAGGACCTGTCGTCGCCCAGTTCGGCCCGCAGTTTCGCGATCCACGCGAGGGGTTCCTCGAAGTGTCCAGGCCCCTGACGGTCAGCTTTCATCGCCTCGTCGAGGCTGCTGAGCTCATCGAGCACGCGCCCCAGGAAGTACTCGCAGTTCCCCGGGGTCGTGCACCCGTCGTTGTAAGTGGCCTGAAGCCGGGCGAACACATCGCGGACCTTCTCCGTGCTCGGTGCCAGTTCTGCCGTGCTCGGGGCGGACGGTTCCTGGGTCGCGGGGGCCGATGCCGCCTGGCGGACATCACGGGCGGGCGACTCCTCATCGCTGGACGTCGTGCCTGGGCTGCTGGAGCAGGAGAGCAACAATGACGCCAGGACCACGACGAGCGTTGAGCCGCCGAAAGCCTGCCGTGCGCGCGTGCTGATCATGCCGCGTACGACTCCTCGGCTGTCTCCCTGGTTGTGCTGCCTACCGGAAGTGCACTGCGATTGCCAGTTCAGACCGGCTTGGGAATACCCCCGGGGGGTATATCGTTCGGCAGCAGCAAAGACCTGAGCGTGCGAGGGGAATAGAGCAATGGACCACAGCGCACATGAGCACGGGCACGGACATCACGATCACCATGCACCCGGCACCTCTTGGCGCACGGCCGCACAAGCCACGCTCCACTGCCTCACCGGCTGCGCCATCGGCGAGGTCCTCGGCATGGTCATCGGCACCGCCGCCGGCCTGCACAACGCGGCCACCGTAGTCATCTCCATAGCGCTGGCCTTCGTCTTCGGCTACGCGCTCACCATGCGCGGCGTGCTGCGCGCCGGGGTGCCGGTCCGGCAGGCGCTCAAGGTCGCGCTGGCCGCGGACACCGTGTCCATCGCCGTGATGGAACTGATCGACAACACCATCATGGTGGGCGTGCCCGGGGCCATGGACGCCGGTCTCGGCCAGGTCCTCTTCTGGGCTTCGCTCGGCCTTTCCCTGGCCCTGGCCTTCGTACTGACCACCCCGGTCAACCGGTGGATGATCGGCCGCGGCAAGGGCATGCCGTCGTCCACGCCTACCACTGACCCGCGCCCGACAGGTGAGAGCCCCGGAAGCGGCCTGCACAGGCACTTCCGGGGCTCTGCCGCGATCTTCCGGTGGGCGCGGACGGTTTCGAACCGCCGACATCCTGCTTGTAAGGCAGGCGCTCTACCGCTGAGCTACGCACCCGAGACGAGTCGACAGCCTACATTGCCGGAGGGGATGCCTCGCAAACCCGTAACCGGGGGATATCCCCACCCCGAATCCGGGAGCACGCCGGATCCTCCTGGTAGCCATGGCTCCGTACCGTCGAAGTACTTCGGCGTTGAGGGCTTCCCGCCCTCCGGCTCTCAGGGGGAACATCATGGCTCGTACGACGGCGCTCGCGCAGCGCACCCGAGTGGTCGCCGTCGCGGGGCTCGCCGCCGTGCTCATCGGCACCGTCGCCGCCTGCGGGAACGACGCCCGCGACGACCCTCACCGGACCACGCGGCTTTCGCGCTCGACGGCCGTACGCTCACCGTCGACTCCGACGACTCGGCGTTGGAGATCGTCTCGGCCGATGTGGACAAGGTGCAGGTCACCCGTTGGTTCCGGGGGACGGTCGTGGTGGGTGGGGATCCGCGTGTGACCTGGGCCATGAAGGGTGACCGGCTCGTGCTGCGGCTGAAGTGCTCGGGGATCGTCGCGGACTGTTCCGCGCGGCATCGCATCGAGGTGCCGCGCGGGGTCGCCGTCACGGTGGAGGACGGTGACGGGAGCGTGCGGGCGGAGGGCTTCGCCACGGCGCTGGACATCCGGACGCGGGACGGATCGGTGCGGGTGAGCGATTCCACGGGACCACTGGCGCTCGCCAGCGACGACGGGTCGGTGCGCGCTACAGGCGTACGGTCGCGGCGTGTGCGGGCGGCCACCAGTGACGGGTCGGTGAGCCTGGAGTTCCGTGACGTGCCCGACCGGGTGGAGTCGAGCAGCCACGACGGGTCGGTCGCCATCGCGCTGCCGCACAGCACGTACCGCGTGACGACGCACTCCGCCGACGGCTCCGTCCACGTGTCCGTCCCGACGGAGGCGAAGAGCTCCCACCTGATCGACGCCCGGACCCGTGACGGGTCGGTCAGCGTACGGACGGCGGGCTGAGCCGGCCGTCACCGGCACGGCACACCGCGAACCGACCGTCACCGGCACGGCGCATCGCCAACCGACCGTCGCGGGTGCCGCACACCGCGAACCGACCGTCATGAGTCCGGCGGCACCGCGAACCGACCGGCCCGTGTGTTCGTCCTCTACCGGTGGGAGAATGACACCGGGCAGGGTGGATCACGGTACGGGAGAGGGATGTGACGGCGACACCACGGCAGGAGTCCGACCGCGTCGCTCGGCCCGTCTCCGGAGTCCTCCTCCTCCCTCTCCTCGTCGCCCTCGTCCTCCCCGCCGCCTTCGCCTCGGGCGGTACCCGGCGGTGGTTCGGGGGGCGGGGCGAGGCTCAGCGGGCCGAGGCCCAGGGGGCCAAGGACGCGGCCGCCGAAGCGTTCTACGAGCTGGACACCGCTCAGCGGGACGCGCGGATCTCCGTCGAGACCATCACCGCTGTCGACGACTCCCCGGCCGCCCGCCGTGCCCTCGCCGACTTCGAGGCGCTCGGGCGGCGCATCGACGAGGTCAGCCACCGGTACATCCAGGCCGTGGACGCAACGGATCTCGACCGGGTGGATCTGGAGGCCTCCGCCGCTACCCGGGCCCGGGCGGATCTCACCGCCGCCAAGGACGAGCTGGTCCGGGTCAAGCAGGAGCTGGATCGGTTCGCCCAGGGTCTCGGGCCGCTGCTCGGCAAGGCCGAGACCCAACTGGCCCGTCTCGCCCCGGCCGTGGAGCGCGCCCGGCAGGCGCTGCTCGCCGCCAGCAACGCCCTGGACGGGGTACGGGGTTCTGGGCTGAAGGCCGACGACCTGGCCGCCCGGCTGGCCGCCCTCGGCCCCGAACTGACCAAGCTCAACCAGGGCGCGGGGCAGCACGGGGTGCAGCAGACGCTGGAGCGTGCCGAGCGGGTCACGCGGGAGGCGGCGGCGGTTCGGGCAGAGGCCGAGCGGCTGCCGGAGAAGGCGGCCGAGATCGACCGCCGGCTGGTGTCGCTGCGCACCCGGGCCGAGGCGCTGACCACCCGGGCCGGGCAGGTCGAGCCCGTGCTGAGCGAGCTGCGGCGCAGGTTCGCGGCGGCCTGCTGGCAGGATCTCCAGCACGTGCCGGAGCAGGCCGTCGAGAACGTACGGCAGGCCGAGCTCGAACTGCGGCAGGCGCAGGGCGCGCGTGACGCACAGCGCTGGGCGGACGCGACCTCGCTGCTGTCGACCGTGCGGGCGCTGCTGAACACCACCGACGAGGCCGTGTCGGCCGCCGGGGAGCGTCTGCGGCGGCTCAACGCCGTGCAGAAGGATCCGGAACAGGAGATCGAGCGCACCCGGTTCGCGATCCGGGACGCGCAGCGGCTGGCGATGGCGGGCCGCACGACGCCCGATCCGCGGCACGCCCGCCCGCTCGACGACTCGGTGGCGCGGCTGGAGCGCGCGATCGCCACGCTGGAGGGTCGCCACCCGGACTACTGGCACTTTCTGACGGAGACCGAAGCGGTGCGGCACACGGTCGCCCAGGTCGTGGCGCGGATCCGGGAGGAGCGGGGAGCCGGCCACTGAGGCCCGGCCCCCGCCCCGGAGGACCACCGGTCAGGTGCGGTAGGCGTAGTAGTACGCGTTCGGGTACGAGGCGATGATGCTCGCCACCGACCTGTTGTAGGTGTTGGTGGAGTGGTACGTCACATAGGGCACGCCCTGCGGGCTGCGGTAGGTGACGATCATGGAGTGGTCCTTGGACCCGTCCCTGTTGAAGTCCATCTGGAGCACGTCACCGACGTCCATCTGGTAGACGTTGGCGAGGCTGGTGACCCGCTTGGAGGACAGGGCGAACCAGGAGAACTCGTTGACGCCGACGAAGGAGTCGGACTGGATCTCGGAGTTGCCGAACCACTTGTGGTAGTCGGTCCCGTCGCCGGGGACGTGCTTCCAGCCGCCCGCCTTGAGGACCTGGCTGACGAAGTTGGTGCAGTCGCCGCCGTCGGCCTCCCCGTTGAAGTCCGGGTAGGCCGGGTTGTAGTTCTTCCAGTACTTCTGCGCGTACGCCGCCATCGCCTTGTAGTCGTAGCCGGTGGCGGAGAAGTTCTTCGGCTTGGCGGGCGCGTTCCGCGAGGTGGACGCGCGGGGCGCGTCCGGCGGGCCGGCGTCGGCGGCGGTCTGCGGCGCGGCGACGGCCGGCTTGGCGACCTGGTTGACCGCGAGGTAGCCGTCGTCGGTGTCGCGGATGCCGGTCAGCTGCCAGGTGCCCTGCCGGTCGGCCTGGAAGGTCAGCTGGTGGTGGGCCTGGAAGCCGGTGGTCGCCGGCCCGTTGGCCTTGGCCTTCTCGTACGTCAGGGTGGTGGTCTCGGTGACGTCGACCGTGGCGTGCCGGCCCTTCACCCGCGTCCGGTCCAGCGAGACCGTGGTGTCGGCGTTGCTGTACTTCTCGCCCAGCGCGGCGAGGCGGGACTTGCGGCCGCGCAGCGTGGACAGGGCGGAGTCCTCTTGATGCGACAGCGTGGACGACAGGCGTACGTCGCCGGAGAAGCGGGACGCCAGCGGCTTGCCCCGTCCGCTGTCGCTCTTGTCGACCAGGGCGTCCGTACGGTCGGTGAAGACCGCGTCCGCCAGCCGCTGGAAGGTGGCCCTGGTCCCCGGGTCCACCGTGGGTTCCGCGACGCTCGCCGCGTTCGCGCCCCAGTTGGGCAGCAGCGCGGCGCCGGCGACGACCGATGCGGCGGCCGCGGTGACTATGGTCGCGCGGCGCCGCTTACGGCTCAATCTTCTTGATTTCAATGATGTTCCCCTCTACCACCGGTACTCCGATACCGGGGGCCGCATCTTCGCACGCCGTGTGTGGCTTGTGTGAAGGGGGTGACCCAAGAGGCTTGGCGGAACGCCCGGTTGTCATTGCACGACGGTCGTCCAGTCCGGCGACTGCCCCGGGTCTAGGGTGCGGAGCCGCTGGAGGGTGGCGGGCTTCTGCACGTCCAGCCAGTCGGTCAGCTCCTTGAAGGACACGCACTTGACGCCCTCCTTCGTGCAGACGTTCTTGACGACCTGGTCGACGGCCTTCATGTAGATGCCGCCGTTCCAGTTCTCGAAGTGGTTTCCGATGAACAGGGGCGCCCGGCTGCCGTAGTAGACGCGGTTGAAGCCGGCCATGTAGGAGTCGACGGTCTGCTGCTCCCACTGGGTGTGCTTCGCGGGATCGCCGTTGGTCTCGCCCTTGGACTGGTTGTAGAGGAAGTTGAAGTCCATCGACAGGCCCTGGTACTTGCCGCCCTCGTAGGGGAGCATCTGCAGCGGGAAGTCCCAGATGCCGTTCTTCTTCGTCGGCCATATCTGGAAGTCGCCCGGGGAACTGGCGTCGTAGCGCCAGCCGTAGCTCTTGATGGCCTTCAGCAGGTTGGGCTGGCCCTCCAGACAGGGTGCGCGGCCGCCGGTGACCTCCCTCTGGAAGTCGAAGGGCAGCGGAGCGACGTTCTTGTAGCCGGTGTTGGTCTTCCAGTTCTGCACGAAGGAGTAGAACTGGTCGATCTCGCTCTTCCACTCCTCCACGCTCCAGTCGCCGCCGCCCTTGGCGCCGCAGAAGTGGCCGTTGAAGTGGGTGCCGATCTCGTTGCCCTGGTCGTAGGCGAGGCGGAGTTGCTGCAGGGTGTCGCGGATGTGCCCGTCGGTGGCGTAGTCGATCGCCGCGGCGCCGACCGGGTGCTGCGGCGGGTGGTAGAGCTCCTTCTTGCTCTTGGGCAGCAGGTAGATGCCCGTGAGGAAGAAGGTCATGTGGGCGTTGTACTTCTCGGCCATCTCCCGGTAGTGGGAGAAGAGGTGGTCGTCGCCCTCCAGTGCGCCGTCCCAGGAGAAGACGACGAACTGGGGTGGTTTCTCGCCGGGTTTGAGCGGTTTTGGCTTCAACTGGCCTTTCTGGGGCCCGGTGTAGGCGGTGGATCCATCACCGATGATCTTCGTCTTGCCGTCCCACTTGGGTTCCGTGGTGGGCCGGGGAGTGAATCCTCTGCCGGTGCTCTTGCCGGCGTCCGCCGTGGCGGTCGCCGCGGTGCTGTCCGGCCGGGACACCGCCAGGAAGGTCACCGTCACCGACGCGACGGCGAGGAGGGCCGCCAGCGTCATGAAGCTCGGGCGGCTCTTCCATCGGTCGATGCGGGACGAGCGGGGGCGGCGGCGACGGCCGTTTCTCGTGGTCATGGCGGCTCGTTCTCCGAGGAGGAAGGTGGGGGGTGGCAAGCTCGGCCGGTGGCGTCAGCCGAGCGGACTCATGGCCGCGGACCAGATGCCGTAGGCGGCGCCGTCGTTCGGCGTGCCGGCGACTCCCTTCAGCGGCAGTGGTTCGAGGCTCTGGGACAGGTCCATGCGGTAGGCGACCACCGCGGTGGACACGGACCGGGCCGTGCCCACGTACCAAGAGGCCGTGTCGTCCTGGGTGGTTCCGGCCTTCCCGGCGACCTGCGCGGAGGCGGACGCCGCACCCGGGTGGGCGGCGCGGAAGGAATCCGTGAGCGCCTCGGTGACCTCCCCGGCCACCTGGGCGCCCACCGCGCGGCGGGGCTTCGGCGCGTTCAGGGACACCGTGGCGCCGTTGCGGGTGACGCGCCGTACCGAGTACGGCTCGGTGTGCGTGCCACCCGCGGCGAACGTGGTGTATCCGCTCGCCATCCGGATCGCGCTCGGTGTGGAGTTGCCCAGGGACAGCGCGGGCACCTGTGGTCCCATGCTGTCGGGCAGCAGCCCGGCCGCCTCCGCCGTCGCGCGCACCTTGTCGAGGCCGGTGTCCATGCCGAGTTGCATGAACGGCGTGTTCACCGACTGGGCGAGGGCCTGGCGCAGGGTGATGTGCTCGTACGACTTGTTTCCGTCGTTGTGGGCGGAGACCTTCTTGCCGCTGCGGTCCCAGTACGGCCCCTCGGGGGTGGTGACGGGGATGTTGTCACGGCCGTCGTAGACCGACTCCGGGGTGACCGGGGTCGCGGGCCCGCCGCGCGTCTTGTGGACGCCGTGTTCCAGGCCGGCGGCGTAGACGAACGGCAGAAAGGCAGAACCGGCAGGGACGGTGGCGGCGTTGGACTCGTTGTAGCCCTGGGTGCGGTGGTCGGGGCCGCCGTAGACGGCCAGGATCCGGCCGTCGGTGCTCACCGAGGCGGCGCCGAAGTGGGCGGTCGGCGCCGTGTCCGGGTGGTCCTTCCGCGCCTGTTTGCGGGCCTTGTTGACGGCGTCGGTGAGCGCGCTCTCCCACTTGCGGTCGAAGGTGGTGTAGATCTGATAGCCGCCCAGGTCGAACTGCTGGTCAGAGATGTGCGCGGCCTTCTTGGCGTAACTCGACGCCAACTCCACCAGGTAGTCGCTCTGCTGACCGGTGTCGTAGAGCGGGTTCTGCTCGAGCGGCTCGGGGAAGGTCGTGTACGTGGCCCGCTCGGCCTTCGACAGCTTGCCGATCCTGACCATGCGGTCGAGGATCCACCTCCAGCGTTCGACGGCCCGGTGGTGGTTGGCCTTGCCGAGGGTGGGGTCGTAGAGGCCGGCGCCCTTGAGCAGGGAGGCGAGGAAGGCGGCCTGGCTCGCGTTGAGCTGGCTCACGTCCTTGCCGTAATAGGCCTGGGAGGCGCGCTGGATGCCGTAGGTGCCGCGGCCGAACCAGCTGGTGTTGAGGTATCCCTCGAGGATTTGGTCCTTGCTCATCCTGTTGTCGAGCTTGAGGGCGATCATCGCCTCGGTGAATTTGCGGCTGATGGTCTGGTTCTGCGTCAGATAGACGTTTTTCACGTACTGCTGGGTGATGGTGGAACCGCCTTCGGTATCACCCTCGCCGACCGTCTTCCACAGGGCGCGGGTGATGCCTTTGGCGGATATGCCGGGGTCGGAGTAGAAGCTCTCGTTCTCCGCCGCCAGCACCGCCCAGCGGACCTGCTCGGGTATGTCCTTCAGTGGCATGGCCTGACGCTGCACCCAGCCGGTGCGGGCCATGGGCGTGCCGTCGGACCAGAAGTAGACGTTGTCCTGCTGGGTGGCGTACGAGTTGAGGTTGTCCGGTATGTCGGTGACGGCGTACGCGACGACCAGGAACACGCTGCTCAGGCCGAAAGAGGTGAGCACGGCGCCGAGCCACTGCCGCCATGAGGGCATCCAGCGGCGCCAGCCGACGCGGCCGGGCCGCGGATAGACGGGCCTGAGTTTGCGGGCGTACGGGGCGAGCCGCCGGGCGTACGGGGGCAAACGCTGAACGTACGGGGCCAGTTCGCGGACGTACGGCGTCAGGTACGAGGTGACACGAGTGCGGGCGGAGGGGCGTGCGGCCTTGCGCCGCGCGCTCCGAGACTTGGGCGCCTCCGGCGGGCGGGGCATCCGCAGTTGCATGGTCTCGTCCGGCGCCACGGGCCTGACGGCCTTCAACTGCACGGTCTCGTCCGGAGCCGGGAGCGCGACGGCCTTCAACTGCATGGTCTCGTCCGGCGCGAGGGGCCTGACGGGCCTCAACTGCGCGGTCCGGTCCGGCGCCACGGGTTCGGCGGCCCTCACCTGCCCGGCGCCATCGGCGTCGGAAGGTGCCCCGGCTTTCAACTGCATGGTGACGTCCGGGTCGAAGGGCGTCTCCGCCGGTTCGTCGGCCCCGGTGCGACGGTCCGGACGGCCGCCGTCCTGGCTAGCCACGGCACGCCCCGGTGTGCGGACGGCTCTGGGACGGCCTGTCAGCTGTTCGATGCCATGCCTCGGTCACGACTGCGTCTCCCTCCGCACTCGGAATTGCACGCGCGGTAGATGCAGCGGCCGGACATGCGGCAGCGAGCCCCCCTCCCCGACCTTGCGGCTCATCGCGGCTTCCTTAAATTAGCAGCGACCTTTGTGATGTCCTCGATCGGTACCGGCCAGTACGTGGTCGCGGAGAGAATATTAAGGAGATCTTGAGGAGATCGCGCGGCATTCACAAAGCGGTGCGGGCGCCGGAAGTCCTGTGATCGCCGGTGAGCGCCCGTTAATCTGTGCACATGCCACGCTACGAGTACCGCTGCCGTACCTGCGGCGACACGTTCGAACTCAGCCGTCCGATGGCGGAGTCCTCCGCCCCCGCGAACTGCCCGCAGGGCCACGACGACACGGTGAAGCTGCTGTCCACCGTGGCGGTCGGCGGCACGGCGTCCGCCCCGGCGCCGGCACCGAGGGCGGGTGGTGGCTCGGGGGGCGGCTGCTGCGGCGGCGGTTGCTGCGGCTGAAGCGCCGTCAGCGACGGCTGCCGCAAGGCCGAGGCGCCGTCAGCGACGGCTGCCGCAAGGCCGAGGCGCCGTCAGCGGCGGCGGGCCAGGGTCAGGCCGTCCGCGATCGACGGCATCACGCTGTCCACCCGGTCGTCCGCCTTCACATGGGCGTTGAAGTCCCTGATCGCCGCGGCGAGCCCGGTGGCGTCCGGGTCCGTCACGCCTCCTTGGTCGCCTTCAGGAACTCCCGCAGGATCCGCTCCCCGGCCGCCACGCCCCGCTCCGGCAGCGCGCCGATCCCGGGGGCCGTCCAGCCGCTGTCGGCCAGTTCGCCGTGGCCCGGGCGCCAGCCGCGGTCCGCTGCGAGCAGCAGGTCGGCGTCGAGCAGCGAGTCCCCGGCGGCCAGCGTCAGCGCGGCGCCGGTGCGGCGGGCGACCTCGCGCACGGCCGCGCTCTTGGTGAGCGGCTTGGGAACCGCGTAGATCTTGCGGCCTTGCAGCGACACCGTCCAGCCCCGGTTCTCCGCCCAGACGGCCAGTTCCTTCACCCACTCCTCGGGCAGCAGCTCCCGCTCGACGACGAGGTAGGCGAACAGGTCCTCCGCGACCCGGTGCTTGCGCACCCAGGCCGGGTCGGCGGTGGCCGCCAGATGCTCGCGCACCTCGGCCAGCGGCGCGCACTCGTCCGCCAGCCGGGCCAGCACCGCGGCGTGCCAGTCGAGGTCCGTGACGCCGTCGACGAGCAGATGGCCGCCGTTCGCGCAGATCGCGTACGCCGGGGTGGGGCCCGGCAGGTTGATGCGCTGGTACTGCTTGCGGGTGCGGGTGGTGGTCGGTACGAATACCGCCCGGTCGCCGAGGTCGGTGAGCAGCCCGGCCGCGGTCTCGGTCATGTACGACAGCGGCCTGCTCTCGTGGACCTCCACGCACAGCAGCCGTGGCGCCCGCGCGTCCGGCATGGTCAGTGCGAGCGCAGCGGAGGAGTAGATCAGGGTGCGGTCGAGGTCGCTGGCGACCAGTACGGGGCTCATCCGGCCACCGCCTTGCCGTCGGCGCCCGTCGCACCCCGCGTGTACTGGGGGTGGATCAGCCCCACGCAGGTGTACGGCAGCCCGTCGACCTCCTCCACCGGCACGCCCCGCTGGGCGGCCAGCAGGCGCACATGGTCCAGGTCGGTGCCGGTCCCGGCGCGGGCCAGGATCTTCCAGGGCACCCGGCGCAGCAGCACGCGCGTGGTCTCGCCGACGCCCGGCTTGACCAGGTTCACGTCGTGGATGCCGTACTCCTCGCTGATGCGCTCCACGGCCGCCCAGCCCTCCCAGGTCGGCGTACGGTCGCCGGCCAGCAGTTCCTTGGCCTGGAGATCGACCGCCTCCTCGACCTCGGTGAAGCGGGCCGAGACGGCGTCGAGGAAGGCCACCGAGACATCGGCTCCCGCCAGCTCGCGATAGAACTTCGCGCCGTGGTAGTCGTGCGGGCCGACCAGGTCGGCGCGCAGCACCGTGCGGGAGATCAGGCCGGAGACCGTGGAGTTGAGACAGGCGGACGGGATGAGGAAGTCCTCCCGGGTCCCGTACGTCCGTACGCACGAGCCCGGGTCGGCGAGTACCGCGATCTCCGGGTCGAAGCCGGTGATGCCGTCGGACGCCTCGAACTCCCTGATCGCCTCGGCGAGTTCACGGGCGATGGCGCCCTTGCCGGTCCAGCCGTCGACGAAGACGACGTCGCTGGGGTCGTACCGGTCGGCGAGGTAGCGCAGCGCATTGGCGTCGATGCCGCGGCCGCGCACGATGGACACGGCGTAGTGCGGCAGGTCGAGGCCGTGCCGGTGCCGGGCCCAGCGGCGCATGAGGACCCCGACGGGGGTGCCGGCGCGGGCCAGGGAGACCAGGACGGGCCGTGGCGACCGCTCGGCGAGGATCGTCTCGGTGACCACGCCGACGGCCTGCGCCAGACGGGCGGCCGAGGCCTCGAGGGCCGCGTGGAACAGCTCCTGGTACTGCTCGCTCGGCTGGTACTCCACCGGCAGCGACTCCGCGTAGTGCGCGCCGCCGCTCTGGATGGCCTCCTCGCGCTCCTCGGTCGGCGCCTCCAGGGTGACGTCCGAGAGGTCCTGGAGCAGCCAGCCGACCTCGTCGGGCGCGTACGAGGAGAAGGCGGGGCCACGGAGGGGCTCGGGCAGCATGGCGGAACTTTCTGACGAGGCGGCGACGTGCGGGGGCGGCGCGGGGACGTAGGCGGGGACGACCGCGAGCAGGACGTGCGGGGTGTGCGCGGCGAGCCGGTCCAGGAGCCCGCCGGGGGCGTGCAGTCGGGGGGTGTCGGCCACCGAGTCCACGACCGCGACGACGGCGTCGAAGCCGGCGCCCGCGACGTTGTAGGCGTAGCGCTCGCCGGGGCCGTCGGCCGGGTCGTCGTGCGCGGGGAACACGATGCGGGTGCGTATCGCGTAGCCGGGGTCGTCGACCGCGAGGACGGGCGAACGGGTGGTGGTGGAGTAGCGGACCTCGGCGGGCACCGTCTCCTCCAGCTCGCGGGCGAGCCTGAGCGGCGCGTACATCAGCTCCTCGAAGCCGAGTACGAGGACGCGGCGGGCGCCCGCGGGCAGTGCCCGGGCGAGCCGCGCCGCCATCGCGGGCAGCGCGCGCTCGAGGCGGGAGCGGTGCTCGGGGGTGAAACCGTGCCGTCCGCCCTCGGGCAGCCCGTGGGGCCAGCCGAGGTCGACGCGGGTGATCGTCCCGTGGGCCTCTTCGGGGCGTACGGGCGTCTCGTGCCGGGCGACCAGTTCCTGCCCCTTCTCCAGGACGCCCTCGGGCAGCTTCACCGAGCCCGAGGCCGCGGCCACCAGGTCCACGCGGGCGCCGATCTGCTGGGCGAAGTCCTCGAGCCGGCCCAGGTCGGCGGGCGAGCGCAGGTCGACCAGGGCGACGACGACGTACCGCTCGCGCGGGTACCGCTCGTGCAGGTCGCGGATCGTGTTCATGACGGTGTTGCCGGTGGAGAACTCGTCGTCGACCAGGACGAGCGGGCCGTCGCCGGCCAGCAGCACCGGGTCTTCCGGGAGCAGCAGGTGCGAGGTGGCGTGGGAGTGGGACTCCTCGAAACCGCCGGCGCGGGCGACGCCCTCGACGGGGCGGCGGGTGGAGTGCAGGTAGGGCACCGGGCCGAGGCCGTCCGCGACGGAGTGGCCTAGTCCGGTTGCCGTCTCCGCGTACCCGAGGACGACCGCGTGGCCCGCCTCTTCCTCCCCCAGCAGGTCCCGCACCCGCCGGCCGAGCGCCACCCCGTGGCCGTGGACGACGGACGGGAACTGCGGGACGTGTTTGCCCAGCACGTTGGAGACGAGCAGGTGGGCCCGCTTGGGGTTGCGGCGCAACGCGAGCCCCAGCAGTTCCGTCAACCGCTCGTCGCCGACGAGCTCGACCCCGAGCCGCTCGGCGACCCAGGTCCCGGACCAGACCACGTTCTTCATCGGTTCCTTCGCGGCTGTCACTGCGGCAGCCCGGCGGCCAGCAGCTCGACGAAGCCGACGTTCTCGTTGGCGACGCCGAAGACCTCGGCGCGCCGCAGGGTGCGCTCGGCCCAGGCGCGGTGCGGCTTCACCTCGTTCATCTTGTTGGTGTACGCCGAGCGCAGGACGCCGCCGCCGAGTCGCTCGGGCCGCAGGATGTCCTGGGCGTCGCTGTACTCCTCGTGGCTGACGACCGACAGCGCGTGCACCGGCATCACGTGCGAGGGGTGGATGCAGGTCTTGCCGAGCAGGCCGTTGGCACGGTCGAGGGAGATCTCGCGCAGCAGCCCGTCCATGTCGTGCTCGATCAGCGTCTCGCGCAGCTCCTCGACGTGGCCCTCGAGGAAGGGGCTGCGGCGCAACTGCGGTTTGAACATGCGCTCCTGAACCCGGAAGTACTCCCACACGGGCCCGGTCACCGTGAACCCGGTGCCGTCGGCGCGGCCGAGGACGTTGACGACGTCGGCGATCACGGAGGCGACGATCTGGACGTCGTAGGCGGTCATGTCGGGGGCCCGGCGCAGACCGTACGAGGAGCAGAAGTCGGTGACGCCGAGGCGCAGCGCGAGGACGCGGTCGCGCCACTTGTCGACCGTGCGGAAGATCCCGTCCAGGGTCTCCCGGCGCGACTCCAGGTAGAGCAGGTCGGGCGACTCCAGGACGGGCATGGCGAACAGGCGGCGCCCACTCGCCGTCTCGGCCGTGGTGAGCGCCTCCAGGAAGGGGACGCCGCGTTCCTCGGTGAACTTGGGCAGCACGAAGCCGGACAGCAGCCGGACGGCCGGGCCGAGCCGGGCGACGAGGTCCGGGATCTGCTCCGGGACGCGGACGCGGACGAAGAGCAGTGGCAGTTCGACGTCCCCGCGCGAGGCGAGGTCGTTGAACTGCCGGACCAGGTTCTCCTCCGCGGGCGCGACCTCCGCGTCGTCGATGGAGTCCTCCAGGCACAGCACCATGGAGACGACACCGCGGGCCGCCTGCTTGACCACGTCGTCGGCCAGGTGCGGGCGGGTCGCCGGACTGTAGAGGGTGGCGCCGAGGGCCGCCGCGAGAACGGGGGCGGGCGAGTCGGCGGTGAAGACGGCCGGCTCGCGGTAGAAGAGGCGCTGCCGCTCCTCAGGGGCGATGTGCCCGAAATGACGCATATGACTCCCCCGTGATGCAGGACTGCCCGGAAAGACGTGGCCGGTAATAGTACGTACAACTCCGTGTCACGGGTTCCCCTCGGGCATGAAGTTCGGGTAACTCGGCCGTGTCTACGACCGTGCGGAGAGCATGCGGACGGATGGCCCCCGCGTTGTCGTGATCAGGACGGAGAGGGCAGGATGACGGGCATGACGCACGCGATGCTGAAGGGGTCGAACGTACTGCTCGAGGCCACGGCGGTACGGGCGGTGCTGCGCTGGGCGCCGAGGCAGGGCGTGCCCGAGGTCGACGCCTCGGCGCTGCTGCTGGGTTCCGACGGTCGTGTGCGGTCCGACGAGGACTTCGTCTTCTACAACCAGCCCCGGCATCCGTCCGGGAAGGTACGGCTGCTCGGGAAGAAACGGGAGACGGACGGGCTGACCGACACCATCCAGACGGACCTGGCGGGCGTCGAACCCGGGGTGGGGCGGATCCTGCTGGTCGCCTCGGCGGACGACGTCACGTTCGACCGGGTACGGGGGCTGCGGATCCTGCTGTACGACGCGGGGGTCTCCGAGGGGGAGCCGCTGGCGTACTTCGACGTCAAGCCGGAGACGGGCGCGGAGACGGCGCTGATCTGCGGGGAGCTGTACCGGCGGGGGGAGACCTGGAAGTTCCGGGCGCTGGGTGAGGGATACACCAACGGGCTGAAGGGCCTCGCGAACGACTTCGGCATCTCGGTGGACGAGTCGCAGGAGGCCGCGGCGTCGGCGGCCGCGCCGGAGGTGCCGGTTCCCGCGCCGGAGGTGCCGGTTCCCGCGCCGGATGCGCCGGTCTCCGCGTCGGAGGCGTCGGTGCCGCTGCCGCCGGAGCGGCCGGTGGGGGCGCCTGCGGCGTACGGGTATCCGGCGGAGGCGGGGACTGCGGTCGTGGCTGCGCCTGGGACTGCTTCGGCGCAGCCCGCGTACGGGTACCCGCAGCCGGCGTACGGGTATCCGCAGACTGCGCCGGTGCCCGCGTACGGGTATCCGCAGACGGCTGCGCCGCTGCCGGACCCCGACTTCGAGCTGCCGCCGCAGGGGCCGCAATTCATTGGGCGCCAGGGGTAGACGCACGCACCCGGTGGCTTCGGTTGCCGGGGGGTCGGTTCCGCCGCTCGGCGGTACGAGGCGCCTCCCCCCGGAGGTAACCCCTAGCGCCCACCCGTGCCGCCTGGGGGTCCCTCCAGGCCGTCAAGGCTCTGGGGGAGGCACGAATGCCCGCAGCTACGACAGCCGCACCGCCGCTGCCGAGTGGGCCGACGCCCCAGCGGCCGAATGCCCGCAGCTACGGCTGACGATGGCCCGCAGCTACGTACGGCGGCTTACGCCTTGGTCTTGTAGCCGCGGCCCCACTGGAGGCCCCAGCCGTACAGGCGGTCCAGTTCTGCCTGGAAGCCGTAGACGAACCTCACCTCTCGGCGGACGATGATATCGCCCTTGACGTTCTCGATGAGGACGACCGCGCAGGAGCGGGCCTGGGGATGGCGTTCGTCGAGGCCGATCTCGATGCGGGGGCCGCTGCTCGGGTAGAGCGTCACGTGGGCGTGGGTACGGTCGAACGCCGGGGTCTGGTCGTAGATGTAGACGAAGATCAGCAGCCGCTTGAAGTCGTCCCGGTGGTCGAGGTTGACGAAGATCGTCTCACCGGAGCCGGAGCCGAACCGGTCGTCGCCGCTGAGCTTGATGTACGGCGGGTCGTTGAGCTCCCCGTAGAAGCTGCCCAGCGGCTGCACCACGCCCTTCGTGCCGTCGCTCAGCTCGTACAGGCACCCCAGGTCGAGGTCGACGTTGACCATGCTCTGGGTGTGCGCCTGCACGACCTCGGGGGTGAAGAACCGCAGCGGGTTGCGGAGCAGGCTGCCGCGCTCGGGGCCGCCTATGTCGGAGGTCCGCATGCGCCACGACAGGTTGATGCGCAGGTTGCCGCTCGCCGCGCCCTGCTTGGTGAGCGAGACCCGGTGGTGCCGCTTGGTCAGTTCGATCGCGTTGGTCGCCGCGCTGCCCGAGTCGAAGTCCATCGCGCGCCCGCGCCACACGCCGTCCCACAAGCCCATGCCCGCCCCCTGCACCTACACGTCCCACCGGTTCCACAGCCGCGGGGCGGCCGTCGAGGACGCCTCCTCGCGACCGCCCCGCACAGAGCGTTCCTCACCCCGCGTCCCATCACACCCCGGACGAGACCTCAGTCTCCTCGTCCGAGGCCGTCGCTTTTCCCTCGGCCGCGGCGAGCGCGCGGTTGCGGCGCACGGAGGACCAGAAGGACGCGGCGATCAGGACGACGCCGACGAGGCCCGTGACCACCTCGTTGATCTGGTACTGGATGGTGACCATGAGGATCACGGCGAGCGCGCCGATCGCGTAGTGGGCGCCGTGCTCCAGGTAGACGTAGTCGTCGAGGGTGCCCTGGCGGACCAGGTAGACCGTCAGCGACCGCACGTACATCGCGCCGATGCCGAGGCCGACCGCCATCAGGACGATGTCGTTGGTGATGGCGAACGCGCCGATCACGCCGTCGAAGGAGAAGGACGCGTCCAGGACCTCCAGGTAGAGGAACATGAAGAACGCGGCCTGGCCGGCCAGCATCACCGCCGAGCGCGGCTTGCCGCTGCGGGCGGCCTCTTCCTCCTCCTCGTGCTCGCGTTCCTCCTCTTCCTCGAGCTTGTCCTCGAAATAGCCGGAGAGACCGCCGACGATCATGTACGTGATCAGACCGGCGATACCGGAGATCAGGACCGTCTGCGCCTTGTCGACGTGCGCGCCGCCGTGCTGGTGGGCGTGGGCCGCGAAGGTCATGGAGGCGATCAGCAGGACGATCAGCGCGATGCAGACCGACAGCATGTCGACCTTGCCGAGCTTGGCGAGCGGCCGCTCGATCCAGCGCAGCCACTGGATGTCCCGGTCCTCGAAGATGAAGTCGAGGAAGATCATCAGCAGGAACATACCGCCGAACGCCGCGATCGCCGGGTGGGCGTCGGTGACGAGCTGCTGGTACTGGTCCTTGTCCGTCAGCGCGAGGTTGACGGCGTCTATGGGGTTCTTCTTCGCGGTGACGGCGACGATGACGACGGGGAAGACCAGTCGCATGCCGAAGACCGCGATCAGCACGCCGACCGTGAGGAAGATCTTCTGCCAGAAGGCATTCATCTTCTTCAGGATCCCGGCGTTGACCACCGCGTTGTCGAAGGACAGCGAGATCTCGAGGATGGAGAGGATCGCCACGATGCCGAAGGCGGTCCACCCCCCATAGAGGACCGCCAGGGCCAACCCGACCGCGGTGACCACGAACGACCAGCCGAAGGTTTTCAGAAGCACTGGCTACCCAATCCGTATGTGTACGGGGCTACCCGTCGCCGTACCCGGCTTTACCCAACATTGACCACAGAGTCTAGAGGGGTCTCGGTCCGGCCGGGACATGTGGTCCAGCCGGACTGGAACACCGCAGGTCCGGGAGGGCGAAGGCCTGGAGCGCACAAAGCGGAGAGCCCCTTTACGAAACGTTCACTCCGAAGTCCAGAGCGATGCCGCGCAGGCCGGACGCGTACCCCTGACCCACGGCACGGAACTTCCATTCGCCGCTGTGGCGGTAGACCTCGCCGAAGATCATGGCCGTTTCGGTGGAGGCGTCCTCGCTGAGGTCGTAGCGGGCGAGCTCCTGGCCGTCGGCCTGGTTGACGACGCGGATGAAGGCGTTGCTGACCTGGCCGAACGTCTGGCCGCGCTCGTCGGCGAGGTGGATGGAGACCGGGAAGACGATCTTGTCGCACTGGGTCGGGACCTTGGAGAGGTCCACCAGGATGGTCTCGTCGTCGCCCTCACCCTCACCGGTGAGGTTGTCGCCGGTGTGTTCGACGGAGCCGTCGGGGCTCTTGAGCTGGTTGTAGAAGACGAACCACTCGTCACCGAGGACCCGACCGCCGCTGCACAGCAGTGCGCTGGCATCGAGGTCGAAGGGGGCCCCGGTGGTGGAGCGCGCGTCCCAGCCGAGCCCGATCATCACCTGCGTGAGGTTCGGCGCGGCCTTGGACAGGGAGACGTTGCCTCCCTTGGCGAGCGTGACGCCCATGATCCTGATCCTCCCCGATACGTGGTTGCCGGGGGCGAGAACCCCCGGTGGCCGGGAGTTGGTCCCCCGGTTGCGGGGGTTCCTCCCCCGGTGGCCGGGGCCGGTGCCCCGGTGATGAGACTGCCCCCGTACTAGAGGTCGGCCCCGGTGCTAAGGCTTGGGCCCGGTACTAGGGCTTGGCCCCGGTGCTAAGGCTTGGCCCCGGTGCTAAGGCTTGGCCCCGGTACTAGGGCTCGACCCCGGTACTCGGGCTGGACCCCGGCGCTAGGACTCGGCCCCAGTACTAGGGCTCGACCCCGGTGCCAGGGCTCGACCCCGGCACTAGGACTCGACCCCGGTGCCAGGGCTCGACCCCGGCACTAGGACTCGACCCCGGTGCCAGGGCCTCGCCGTACTGATGGGGTTGGCCCCACTGATGGGTTGGCCCCGGCGATGGGGTCGACCCCGGCGATGAGGGTTTCTTCCCCCGGCTGGTCGGGGGCTCCCCCCCCCCGGTGGTCCTGGTTTCTCCCCCGGTGGCCGGAGGGGAAACCCTCGGCGGTCCGGGGCCTGGTGCCGCGTGGGCGGAGTCGTCGCAGGCCGGAGGCAGGCCGACGAGCCCGCGAGGGCACACGGCCCTCGCGGAACAGACGGCTCCCCGCACCGCCCGCGCCGGACGGTGCGGAGGAGTCCGTGGGCTGGTGCGCTCGACTCAGACGTTGACGCCGAAGTCCTGGGCGATGCCCCGCAGGCCCGAGGCGTAGCCCTGGCCGATGGCGCGGAACTTCCACTCGGCGCCATGGCGGTACAGCTCGCCGAACACCATGGCGGTCTCCGTGGACGCGTCCTCGCTCAGGTCGTACCGCGCGATCTCCTGCTGGTTGGCCTGGTTCACCACGCGGATGAACGCGTTGCGCACCTGGCCGAAGGACTGCTGACGGTTCTCGGCGTCGTAGATCGAGACCGGGAAGACGATCTTGTCGACGTCCGCCGGCACCCCCGCGAGGTTGACCTTGATCACCTCGTCGTCGCCCTCGCCCTCACCCGTGAGGTTGTCACCCGTGTGCTCCACGGAACCGTCGGGGCTCTTGAGGTTGTTGAAGAAAACGAAATGCTGGTCGCTGGCCACCTTGCCCGACGAGTTCAGCAGCAGAGCGCTGGCGTCCAGGTCGAAGTCGGTGCCGGTGGTGGTGCGGACGTCCCAGCCGAGTCCCACGAGGACCGCGGTCAGGCCGGGGGCCTCCTTGGTCAGCGATACGTTGCCGCCCTTGCTGAGGCTGACTCCCACGAGTCCCTCCATTGGTGTCCAGGGGCGGGGAGCCCCGTCGTGCGATGTACCGGATGCCGGATCAACGAGTCGATCCTAGTGACGGGTTCCCACGCCCCACAGGTCTTGGAACCGAAGTAAGCCGAAGGGCCGCGCCCCTCGGGCGGACCCTTCGACACGGGATCACAGGGTGTCGAGCGCCTTCACGTACTCGTTCAGGTCACGCGCGTCCGGCAGGCCGTTGACGACGGTCCACCGCACCACGCCCTCCTTGTCGATGATGAAGGTCCCGCGCACCGCGCAACCCTTGTCCTCGTCGAAGACGCCGTAGGCGCGCGAAATGTTGCCGTGCGGCCAGAAGTCGGACAGCAGCGGGTACTCCAGGCCCTCCTGCTCGGCGAAGACGCGCAGGGTGTGGATGGAGTCGTTGGAGACGGCGAGCAGCTGGGTGTCGTCGTTGACGAACTTCGGCAGGTTGTCGCGCAGCGCGCACAGCTCGCCGGTGCACACGCCGGTGAAGGCGAACGGGTAGAAGAGGAGCACCACGTTCTGCTGACCGCGGAAGTCGGAGAGCTTCACGGCCCTGCCGTGGTTGTCCTTGAGCTCGAAGTCGGGGGCCTTGTCGCCGACCTGGATCGCCATGGTCCTGCTTCCCTTTCGACGGGACGGTTGAGGCAGGACCACCCTACGCAGCGACCAGGGCACGCCCACGGACGGGCTGGGCGAAACCAGCCCGTCCGGCACTTGAGAACGAGGCCGTTCAGGCCGAAAGGGGGTCTGGGGGCGAGGCCGCCGGCAACGGCCACCCCGCCCGGGGGCACCACTCAGTGGCCGGCACCCCGACGGAGCGTCACCGCTTGGACTTCGCGGCCTTCGGCGTCACCAGACGCGAGCCGCTCCAGTCCTTGCCCACACTGACGCTCTTGGACGCCGACAGACCCGCCGTCGTCGCGGCTTCCGAGATGTCGCTGGGCTCCACATAGCCCGTTCGGCCGGTCTTCGGCGTGAGGAGCAGGATCGAGCCGCCTTCTTCGACGTACGTGGTGGCGTCCACCAGCGCGTCCGTCAGGTCGCCGTCCTCGTCGCGGAACCACAGCACCACGGCATCGGCAACGTCGTCGTAGTCCTCGTCCACGAGCTCGCTGCCGACAACTTCCTCGATGGCCTCGCGAAGCTCCTGGTCGACATCGTCGTCGTAGCCGATCTCCTGGACCACCTGCTCGGGCTGGAACCCCAGCCTGACGGCAGGGTTCGTCCGCTCCTCCGCGTGGTCCGCGGTCGCGCTCACGGGTTGCCTCCTGATCATGTCTTGGTGAGTATCTCAGCCACGCGCGTACGCGAAGCATTGGCCGTAGTCCACACGGGCGGGGCGGATCGCGCAAGTACCCGGCGGTTCAGACCGCCGAAACGGTGACGATCCTGGCCGTGTCGCCGCAACTCCAGGCACGGTATCGCGCCGGGAGGTGACCTACACCACACCGTTCTGCCCGGTTTGCGCATTCCGGAATCATCCGCGGGTACGAGTCCCGAATGACTTTGCGGGGCGCGTCACGGCCTGGGCGTATCGTTGCGTTTTGATCGGGCCCGCCCCTGAACATCCGGTCCGCCGCCGTGATTACCTCACGGTAGAGATGACGTTTCGCTTCCCCGAGGTACACGATGGGGACCGGTGCAGGCACAGGAAAAAGTGGCCCTCTGACAGGTAAGGAACAGCGTGGCTTCCGGATCCGATCGCAATCCGATCATCATTGGCGGCCTTCCGAGTCAGGTTCCTGACTTCGATCCCGAGGAAACCCAGGAGTGGCTCGACTCGCTCGACGCCGCCGTGGACCAGCGCGGCCGTGAGCGGGCCCGCTACCTGATGCTCCGTCTGATCGAGCGGGCCCGTGAGCGGCGCGTGGCCGTGCCCGAGATGCGCAGCACGGACTACGTCAACACCATCGCGACCAAGGACGAGCCGTTCTTCCCCGGCAACGAGGAGATCGAGCGCAAGATCCTCAACGCCACCCGGTGGAATGCCGCCGTCATGGTCTCCCGCGCCCAGCGCCCAGGCATCGGCGTCGGCGGCCACATCGCCACCTTCGCCTCCTCGGCCTCACTGTACGACGTGGGCTTCAACCACTTCTTCCGCGGCAAGGACGAGGGCGACGGCGGCGACCAGGTCTTCTTCCAGGGGCACGCCTCCCCGGGCATCTACGCCCGCGCGTACCTCCTGGACCGGCTCACCGAGCAGCACCTGGACGGCTTCCGCCAGGAGAAGTCCAAGTCCCCGTACGGCCTCTCCAGCTACCCGCACCCGCGCTCGATGCCGGACTTCTGGGAGTTCCCGACGGTCTCCATGGGCCTCGGCCCGATCGGCGCGATCTACCAGGCGCGGATGAACCGCTACATGGAGGCGCGCGGCATCGCCGACACGTCCAAGTCACACGTGTGGGCGTTCCTGGGCGACGGCGAGATGGACGAGCCCGAGTCGCTCGGACAGCTGACGATCGCCGCCCGCGAGGGCCTGGACAACCTAACCTTCGTCGTCAACTGCAACCTGCAGCGCCTGGACGGCCCGGTGCGCGGCAACGGCAAGATCATCCAGGAGCTGGAGTCGGTCTTCCGGGGCGCCGGCTGGAACGTGATCAAGCTCATCTGGGACCGCTCCTGGGACCCGCTGCTGGCCCAGGACCGGGACGGCGTGCTGGTCAACAAGATGAACACGACGCCCGACGGCCAGTTCCAGACGTACGCCACCGAGTCCGGCGCGTACATCCGTGATCACTTCTTCGGCGACGACCTGCGGCTGCGCGCGATGGTCGAGAACATGACCGACGACCAGATCCTGCACCTGGGCCGCGGCGGTCACGACCACCGCAAGATCTACGCCGCCTTCTCCGCGGCCAAGGCCCACAAGGGCCAGCCGACGGTGATCCTGGCCAAGACGATCAAGGGCTGGACGCTGGGCCCGAACTTCGAGGGCCGCAACGCCACCCACCAGATGAAGAAGCTGACGGTCCCCGACCTCAAGCACTTCCGGGACCGCCTGCACCTGCCGATCTCCGACAAGGAGCTGGAGTCCGGCCCGCCGCCGTACTACCACCCGGGCCGGGACTCGGAGGAGATCCAGTACATGCACGACATGCGCAAGGCGTGCGGCGGGTACGTCCCGACGCGCGTCGTGCGGTCGAAGCCGCTGGCGCTGCCGGACGACAAGACGTACGCGACCGTGAAGAAGGGCTCCGGTCAGCAGTCCATCGCCACGACCATGGCGTTCGTACGACTGCTGAAGGACCTCATGCGGGACAAGGAGCTCGGCAGGCGGTTCGTGCTGATCGCGCCCGACGAGTACCGCACCTTCGGCATGGACTCGTTCTTCCCGAGCGCGAAGATCTACAACCCGCTCGGTCAGCAGTACGAGGCCGTGGACCGGGACCTGCTGCTCGCGTACAAGGAGTCGCCGACCGGGCAGATGCTGCACGACGGCATCTCCGAGGCGGGCTGCACGGCGTCGCTGATCGCGGCGGGCTCGGCGTACGCCACGCACGGCGAGCCGCTCATCCCGGTGTACGTCTTCTACTCGATGTTCGGTTTCCAGCGCACCGGCGACCAGTTCTGGCAGATGGCGGACCAGCTGGCGCGCGGTTTCGTGCTGGGCGCGACCGCCGGCCGTACGACCCTGACCGGTGAGGGCCTGCAGCACGCCGACGGCCACTCGCAGCTGCTCGCCTCCACCAACCCGGCGTGCGTGGCCTACGACCCGGCGTTCGCCTTCGAGATCGCCTACATCGTGCAGGACGGTCTGCGCCGGATGTACGGCTCCTCGCCCGAGCACCCGCACGGCGAGGACGTCTTCTACTACCTCACCGTCTACAACGAGCCGATCCAGCACCCGGCCGAGCCGGCGAACGTGGACGTCGAGGGCATCCTCAAGGGCATCTACCGCTTCAGCGAGGGCACGGCGGGTAGCGTCCCGGCGCAGATCATGGCCTCGGGCGTCGCTCTGCCCTGGGCGATCGAGGCGCAGAAGCTCCTCGCCGAGGAGTGGAACGTGAAGGCCGACGTCTGGTCGGCGACCTCCTGGAACGAGCTGCGCCGCGAGGCCGTGGCGTGCGAGGAGCACAGCCTGCTCCACCCGGAGGAGGAGCAGCGCGTCCCGTACGTGACGCGGAAGCTCAGCGGTGCGGAGGGTCCGTTCGTGGCGGTGTCCGACTGGATGCGGTCGGTGCCGGACCAGATCGCGCGCTGGGTGCCGGGGACGTACCAGTCGCTGGGCGCGGACGGCTTCGGCTTCGCCGACACGCGCGGTGCGGCGCGCCGCTTCTTCCACATCGACGCGGAGTCCGTCGTCGTGGCGGTGCTCGCGGAGCTGGCGAAGGAGGGCAAGGTCGACCGCTCGGTGCTGAAGCAGGCGATCGACCGGTACCAGCTGCTGGATGTGACGGCGGCGCACCCGGGCGCGGCGGGTGGCGACGCGTGACGTCACGCTGCGCTCGGCTTGAGCGGTAGCGGTCGAAGGGCGGCGGGGCCCGGCTCCCGCCGCCCTTCGTCGTCATATGTCTTTACGTTCTTTACGATGCGGGCATGAACGAGCAGTCGGCGCAGGCCCGTTGGGAGTACCACACCCAGCGCCCCCTGCTGGCGCTGGCGGTCCTGTTCGGCGCCGCGTACGCCGTGCCGATCGTGGACAGCGGGGCGAGCCGGGCACTGGCGGCCGCTTGCGCGGTGGCGGAGTGGGTGGTGTGGGCGGCGTTCGCCGCCGACTACCTGGTGCGGCT
The DNA here is from genome assembly GCF_040682835.1 of Streptomyces sp. NPDC051104. Classification (NCBI taxonomy): domain Bacteria; kingdom Bacillati; phylum Actinomycetota; class Actinomycetes; order Kitasatosporales; family Streptomycetaceae; genus Streptomyces; species Streptomyces sp. NPDC051104. The sequence goes on from NZ_JBFBBS010000002.1 coordinate 33,942, forward strand.
GGCGCTGTCCGGGCAGCGGCGTGAGTTCGTACGGACGCACTGGCTGGACCTGTGCGCGGTGATCCTGCCGATGCTCCAGCCGCTCAGGCTGCTGCGGATGGTGGCCACGCTGATACTCGTGGGGCGGCGGGCGCGGATGGCCTCGCAGATCCGGCTGACTACGTATGTCGGCGGAGCGCTGATCGGGCTGCTGATGTTCGGGTCGCTGGCCGTGCTGTCGGTGGAGCGGGAGTCGCCGCGCGGGAACATCAAGACGCTGGGCGACGCCGTGTGGTGGTCGTTCACGACGATGACGACCGTGGGCTACGGGGATCACGCGCCGACCACCGGGCTGGGGCGGATGATCGCGGTCGGGCTGATGCTGTCGGGGATAGCCCTGCTGGGTGTGGTGACCGCGAACATCGCCGCGTGGTTCATCGCGCGGTTCGAGAAGGACGACGTGGAGGAGCGGCGGCAGACCGCCGCGATCGAGGCGTTGACGGAGGAGGTGCGGGCGCTTCGCGCGGAGGTCGCTTCGCTGGTGCGGGAGCGGGAGGGGCAGCGGGGTTAGCTCGGAACGTGCCCGGTGCTGGGGCCGGCCGGGGGGCGGCCCGCCACTCGGCGGTGCGACGTGCCTGCCCCTAGCTCTTCGAGCAGGGGGGACCCCCAGCGCCCACCGTGCCGCCCTGGGGGCCCCCAGGCCGTTGAGGCACTGGGGGAGGCACGACTGCCCGCAGCCTCGCTACGTCAACCCCGGTGTCCCGCCCGCCAGCCACACGATCGCCATGAGCGTGTCGATCGCTCCCAGGACCACGGCCACCAGGGCCGGCACCGAACGGTTTCCCGTCCAGGTGCGGCCCATGGCCAGCCAGCCGCAGATGACCGCGACCGGGCCCAGGATGATGCCGAGGGCGAAGAAGCCCGCGATCGCACAGATGACTCCGACGATCCCGAGCGTCGCGCGATCCGGCCCGCTCCGGGACCACATCCGGCTCCGTGAGCGGGGGTACCTGCGCGTGCCGTGTCCGAAGCCCGCCATCATCAACTCCCTGAACTCAGCCGTCGGTTCGGGCTGATGTGCGGGTACCCCCGTTTCGCGTTTCAGTCCTGCCGATGCGCTGCCCCCCTCCAGCAGCGCACCGCAGGACGTGACCCACTGTGACCCGCGGCGCGCGCCCGGCGGGAGGGATCTTGAGCGCCTTCACCCTGATGAGCGAACTTGCCCTCTGGCGGCGTCAGATGTGCGCGGTGCCCGCGCCCGCCTCCGCGTTCTCCCCGCGCTTGGTGAGCAGCGCGACCAGTACGGCCACGGCCGCGACCCCGGCCGCGACGAGGGAGGCGAGGCTCATCCCGGAGATGAACGTGTCGTGCGCGACGGAGGTGATCTTCGCGGCGAACGCCTCCGGCGTGCCCTTCGGCACCGGGGCGACGCCGACCTGCACCGCCTCGGAGGCCTGGTCCAGCTGGGCCTGGCCGAGCGGCGGGAGCCCCGCGTCCTTCCAGTTGCCGGGCAGGTCGTGATCCACCTTGGAGGCCATCACGGCGCCCAGCACCGCCGTACCGAGGCTGCCGCCGATCTGCATGGCGGCCTGCTGGAGACCGCCGGCCACACCGGACAGCTCCATGGCCGCGTTGCCGACGATGACCTCGGTGGCACCGACCATCACGGGCGCGAGACCGAGGCCCAGGAGGGCGAACCACAGCGACATGGTGGCGCTCCCCGTGCCCGCCTCGAGCGTGGACATGCCGTACATGGCGACGGCGGTGGCCGCCATGCCGCCGGCGAGCGGGAGGCGCGGGCCCAGCTTGGTGATCAGCGCGCCCGCGAGCGGGGAGCCGACGATCATCATGCCGGTGAGCGGCAGGAGGTGCAGGCCGGCGTCGATCGGGCTCATCCCGTGCACGTTCTGCAAGTAGAAGGTGACGAAGAACAGGCCGCCCATGAAGGCGATCGCCATCAGGACCATCAGGACGACACCCGCGGACAGCGGCACCGAGCGGAACAGCGACAGCGGGATCAGCGGCTCCTTCACCCTCGTCTCCCAGACGGAGAAGAGGGCGAAGCCCAGCACGGACGCTCCGATGAACAGCCAGGTCTTCCCGTCGCCCCAGCCCCACGTCGGGGCCTTGATCAGTGCCCAGACCAGGCAGAACATGGCGCCGGACAGCAGCGCGATACCGAGGACGTCGAAGGAGCGCGGCGCGTTCTCGGCGCGGTGGTCGGTCAGGATCAGCAGGCCCAGGACCAGGGCGAGGGCGCCGACCGGAACGTTGATGAAGAACACCGACTGCCAGTTGACGTGCTCGACGAGGACACCGCCGAGGATCGGGCCGCCCGCGGTGGAGGCGCCGATGACCATGCCCCAGATGCCGATCGCCATGTTCAGCTTCTCGGCCGGGAAGGTGGCCCGCAGCAGGCCGAGCGCGGCCGGCATCAGCAGCGCGCCGAACAGGCCCTGGAAGACGCGGAAGGTGACGACCGCGGCGATGCTGTGCGACAGGCCGATGGCGCCCGACGCGGCGGCGAAGCCGGTCACACCGATGAGGAAGGTCTGCCGGTGACCGAAGCGGTCGCCGAGCTTGCCCGCGGTGATCAGGGAGACCGCGAGGGCGAGGAAGTAGCCGTTGGTGATCCACTGGACATCGGCGAAGCTGGCGCCCAGGTCCTTCTGGATGGCCGGGTTGGCGATGGCCACGATGGTGCCGTCCAGGGCCACCATCATGACCCCCACGGCAACGGTGATCAGGGTGAACCACGGGTGCCCGCGCAGCCCCCTGCCCGGCGCGGGGTCCGACGGGGCTGCCGGCGCCTTGTCCCCCGGCCCTGTCGTGTCGACGGTCTGACTAGTCATGTGTTCGAGGCTAGTGACAGCCACTGACAATTGACAAACCAGTTCACAAGTCGGTAACTGTCACGCTGTCGCCGGATTGTGTGAACGGGGCAGATGAACGGAATGAGGACTGATGGAGACGGCGTCGCGGCCGGGCCTGCGTGAGCGCAAGAAGCAGCGCACCCGGGACGCGCTGTTGCGTGCCGCCCTGGAGCTGTTCACCGCCCGGGGGTACGAGGAGACGACCGTCGACGACATCGCCGAGGCCGTGGGCGTCTCGCAACGCACCTTCTTCCGGTACTTCGCCGGCAAGGAGGACGTCGTCTTCTTCGCCCAGTCCGTAGCGGAGGAGCACTTCGTCGACCTCCTGCGCGGACGGCCGCTCGACGAGGCCCCCTTGGAGGCGCTGCGGCAGGCGGTGCTGGAGGGCTGGGACGGCATCGGCGAGGCCATCGAGCGGATCGTCCCGGTGGAACTCCACATGCGCACCTACCGGTTGATCGAGTCGACGCCCTCCCTGTTCGCCACCCATCTGCGCCGCTCGGCGGAGCTGGAGGAGGAGATCGCCCGGATCATCGCCGACCGTGAGGGACTCGACGTGGACACGGACCCGCGGCCGCGTGTCGCGGTGGCCGTGTTCAGCGGAGTGATCCGGGTCACGGAGCGCCTGTGGTGCGCGGGCGGTGACACCAGCGTGGACGCGATCCGCGAGCTGACGGCCTCGCATCTCGACGCCCTCGGCCCCGCGTTGGCGGACAAGTGGCGCACGGAGTGACGACGCACGTATTCCGCAGGAACTGATTGCGTGTCGGCCCCGTGGGCGTCAAGTGAATTCCGGGCGCGCCCGGGGGCTGCGGTGGCCGGGCGGGTGACCTCTCCGTGACAGCCTGTGTCAAGTGACGTGCGCCTCATCGACTTAGCGTGACGATCGAATGCAAGGCCTACCCTTTTTGCCCTAATTGGCATATGAGAACCGTGAGACGCGTCACTCGGTTAACGCGAGACTCTCTCGTTCTCCTAGTGTGTCCTCCCAGTGACTTCCTTCGACACCTCCCCGCAACTCAACGTCTGGCGCGCACTGCTCGCGCTGGCCGTGGTCTTCGTGATGCTCGCGACGACCGGCTGGACCGCCGTGCGCAGCCACCGTGGCGCGACGCCCCTCGAGGCGTCGCGTTCTGCGTGGGAGCACGGCACGATAGCCGGGCACGGGCTGCCGGACCCTGGTGACTCCCCGGCCCACCTCGCCCGCTTCTTCTCCTCGCTCGGCGCCCACCAGCGCTCCGGGCTCGCCCACCGTTACCCGCTCGCGGTCGGCAACATGAACGGGGCGCCGGTGGGCCTGCGTTACGAGGCCAACCGCATCGCCCTCGACCAGCAGCGGAGGGTCGAGCGCGCCCGGATGCACGACGACCGGCTGTCGTCGGTGGGCCAGCAGGAGGCGGGCCGCCTCATGCACCGCTTCGAGGCGCTGATGCAGAAGGGCCGGCAGATCCTCGCCTTCGACCCGGACGGTTCGGGCCGCATCGCGGAGGTCTTCGGCGACCTGGACTCCGCCCGCCGGGTCTCGGTCGTCGTGCCCGGCGTCGACACCGACCTGCTCACCTTCCAGCGCACCGTCCGCAAGTACTCCGCCCCGGTCGGCATGGCCCAGTCGCTGTACACGGCGGAGCGTGCGGCGAGCCCCGGGACCCGTACGGCCGTGATCGCCTGGGCCGACTACACCTCGCCCAGCGGCCTCGGCATGGAGGCGGCGACCGCGATGCGCGCCGAGCAGGGCGCCGTCCGGCTGAACGCCCTGCTGCGCGCCCTGCCCGGCCGCTCGTCCGTCCAGCTGTACTGCCACAGCTACGGCTCGGTGCTGTGCGGGATCGCCGCGCGCACGCTGCCCGCACGGGTGTCCGACATAACGGTGGCGGGCAGCCCCGGCATGCGCACCGAGTCGGCCACCGGGCTGCACACCACGGCCCGGGTGTGGGCCATGCGGGACGCCGACGACTGGATCCAGGACGTGCCGTACCTGGAGGTCGGGGGCCTCGGCCACGGCGCCGACCCGGTCTCCCGTGGCTTCGGCGCGAGGGTGCTGTCCGCACAGGGGGCGGAGGGGCACGCCGGCTACTTCGCGCCGGGCACCGAGAGCCTGCGCAACTTCGCCGAGATCGGCGTCGGGGCGTACGACGCGGTGCACTGCGCACACGACGGTGACGCGTGCCGGGCGGATCTGCCCGGCACGGCGCCGGTCGGACGCGCGTAGAAGACCAGGAATTGCGGTCTGCTCGGGGAGCGACGGAGGAGCGCGTGCCGCATACGATGAGCCGCATGGGTGACGTACTGGCCGGATTTCATGCCGTCTGGGAGTTCGAGTCCGACTCCGTGCTCATCCGCTTCGAACGGGGGATCCGCACACCGAAGCTGTTCCAGGCGCTCGGGCAGCGCCGTATCCCCCTGGAGGCGATCGCGGGGGTCGCACTGGGCCCGGGCAGACGCGGGACCGTGGTCCTGCACGCGGTGCCGAGACCCGGGGCCGACCCGCTGATGGAGGCGGCGGACGGACAGCTCAAGGAGACCTCCGACCCCTACCGGCTGGTCCTGCCCGCCGACCGCGAGACCCTGGCCGAGTCCTACGCGGACGAGCTGCGCGCCCGTATCAGCGGGGACGGCACTCCGGCCGAGCGGTTCCTGGTCGCGCCGCCCGAGACGCCGCTGCAGTTCAAGGCATATGACGGGAAGGCGTCCTTCGACGGCAAGGCGGTGTCCTTCCGCTGGTTCTGGACGGGCGCGTCCTCGGCCAAGTGGAAGGCCGGCGACCAGAGTTTCCCGGTCACCGGCCTCAGCGGGGTGGAGTGGCGGTCGCCCGAGGTGTTCGACGGGTACCTGCGGTTGCTGCGCCGAGATGGCGGTTCGCAGTCGGCTCAGCCCGATCAGGACCCCGCGGCCGTCGTTTTCGGGCTCGGCTACGGCCCCGTTCATGAATCGTTGCCGTTCGCCGCGGCGGTGCTGGCCGCGGTGCGCGCCGCGGGCACCGCACCGGTCGCGGTGCCTGCCCCTCGACGGGACCCGGCGGACATCGCCGAGCGGATTCGCCACCTCGGCGAGCTGCATGAGGCGGGGCTCGTCACGGACGAGGAGTTCTCCGTGAAGAAGGCGGAGCTGCTGGCGGAGCTTTGAGCTCTGCCGGGTTCGGCGAGCGCCTACTCCCGCCCCACCGACGTGAAGCTCATGTCCGGGTAGCGGTCGCCTGCCACCTTGGCCGCGATCGGCTCCAGCAGGGACAGTTCCTCCTGCGTCAGGACGATCCGCGTCGCCGTCACGTTCTCCTCCACCCGTGAGCGCTTGGTCGTGCCCGGGATCGGGACCACCGCGAGGCCGCGCACCGTGGCCTGCTGCTGCACCCAGGCCAGGGCGATCTGCGCCGGTGAGGCGCCGTGGGCCTTGGCGACGGACCGGATCGGTTGGAGGAGCGCCACGTTGGCGGCCGCGTTCTCGCCCGTGAAGCGTGGCATCGTACGGCGGAAGTCCTGGTCCGTGAGGTCCGTCTCCGCGTTCGAGAAGGAGCCCGTGAGGAAGCCTCGGCCGAGCGGCGAGTACGGCACCAGGGCCACGCCCAGCTCCCTGGCGGCCGGCACCACCTGCGCCTCGATGTCCCGGCTGAACAGCGACCACTCCGACTGCACCGCGGCGATCGGGTGGACGGCCTGGGCCGCCCGGAGTTCGTCGGCGGTGACCTCGCTCAGCCCGAGGTGCTTGACCTTGCCCTCGCGCACCAGCTCCGCCATCGTGCCGACGGTCTCCTCGATCGGCACGTTCACGTCCCGGCGGTGCATGTAGTAGAGGTCGATCACGTCGACGTCCAGGCGCTTCAGGCTCGCCTCGACGCACTGGCGGATGTAGGGCGGGTCGTTGCGGATGATCCGCTTGAACGGGTCGTCGGGCGAGGTGGAGATCGCGAACTTGGTGGCGATGACGACCTCGTCCCGGTGCGCCTTGAAGAACGGCGACAGGAACCTCTCGTTCTCCCCCGCGCCGTACATGTCCGCCGTGTCGTACAGGGTGACGCCGAGCTCCAGCGCCCGCTCCAGGGTGGAACGCGACTCCTCGGCGTCCGCGGGGCCGTACGCGAAGCTCATGCCCATGCAGCCGAGTCCCTGCACACCCACCTCGGGGCCGTCGTCGCCGAGCCGCACCTGCGTGATCCTGCTGTCCGTCATCGGGGCCTTTCCGACGCCAGGGCGCGCCCGGCGTCCGCGTAGAAATCGATCTTTCGGTTCAGCACCGCGAGCGTGTCCTGGAGCTCCGCGATCCGGGCGAGCACGTCCCGGCGGGTCGCCTCCAGGAGCTCGTAGCGCTCGGCGTACGTGTGGTCTCCGGCGCGGACCAGCTCGGCGTAGCGCACCATGTCGGCGACGGGCATGCCGGTGAGCCGTAGCTTGCCGACGAGGTCGAGCCAGTCCAGGTCGGCGTTGCAGTAGCGGCGCTGGCCGGTGTGCGAACGGTCCACATGGGGCATCAGCCCGATCCGCTCGTACCAGCGCAGGGTGTGCGCCGTCAGACCGGTGAAGGCGACGACCTCGCTGATCGTGTAACTGTCCTGCCCATCGGGGCGGGGGTGCCGCCCGGGCGGTACGCCGCAGATGTCGGTCCCGTTTTCGGCCGCCTGGGCCAAGGTCTCGATCACCGTCATGGCCTCCACGCTAGGGCCTTCGAGTGCACTCCAAGCAAGCGGAATGTAATGAAAATGGCGAGACCCGAACGACGGGCTGTGACTAGCGTGCGGGACATGAGTCTCGTACGCCGGGCCGTGCCCGAGGACGCCGACGAAGTGCTGCGCCTGCGCCAGGTGATGATCGATTCGGTCTTCTCGTCCGACTCCTCCGCCTCCCCCGCCTCCCCCGCCTCCTCCACAAAGTGGCACGAGGAGTCCCTGCCGACCCTGCGCGGCCGGCTCGCCGATCCGGACGGTGGCTTCGCGGCGTTCGTCGTGGACCATCCGGAGCGGCCGGGGGCGCTGGCGGCGCTGACGGCCGGGACGATCGAGTACCGGATCGGGCGGGCGGGCAATCCACGCGGGCGGGTGGGGCATGTCTTCAGCGTCGCCACCGATCCCGACGTGCGCCGCCGCGGCTATGCCCGCGCCTGCATGGAGGAGCTGCTGGGCTGGTTCCGGGAGCAGGGCGTCCCTCAGGTCGACCTGAACGCGTCCGCCGAGGCAGAGCCGCTGTATGCGTCGCTGGGTTTCGTACGCAAGCCGGACCCCTCGATGCGGTTGCAGCTGTGAGCCGCTTAGGCTCGGGGGCATGCCCCTGCAGAGCCTGGCGCTGATCGACAACTGGCCCGTCCCCACCGTCGCCGCGGCGGTCGTCCGCGCGGACGGCACCGTGCTCGGTACGCACGGTCCGGTCGACCACCGCTTCCCGCTGGCCTCGGTGACCAAGCCGCTCGCCGCGTACGCGGTGCTCGTCGCGTACGAGGAGGGGGCGATCGAGCTGGACGAGCCCGCCGGGCCGTCCGGCGCGACGGTGCGCCATCTGCTCGCGCACACCTCCGGGCTGGCGTTCGACGAACACCGGGTGACGTCGGCGCCCGGGGAGCGGCGGCTGTACTCCAACGCCGGGTTCGAGGTGCTGGGCGACCATGTGGCGAAGGCGACGGACATCCCGTTCGCCGAGTACGCCCGGCAGGCGGTCCTGGAGCCGCTCGGCATGACGTCCACGACCCTCGACGGCTCCCCGGCGAAGGACGGCGTCTCCACGGTGGCGGACCTGGCGCGGTTCGCGGCGGAGGTGCAGGCGCCGCGGCTGCTGGATGTACGGACGGTGGCGGAGGCGATGACGGTGCAGTACCCGGGGACGAAGGGGGTGCTGCCCGGGTACGGGCACCAGAACCCGAACGACTGGGGGCTGGGGTTCGAGATCCGCGACTCGAAGTCGCCGCACTGGACGGGGAGTTCGTCCTCGCCGAGGACCTTCGGGCACTTCGGGCAGTCGGGGACGTTCCTGTGGATCGACCCGGACGCGGGGGTGGCGTGCGTGGCCCTCACGGACCGGGCGTTCGGCCCCTGGGCGATCGAGGCGTGGACGCCGTTCACGGACGCGGTGCTCGGGGAGGTGCGCGGCTGAGGGGCGCCCGGGGGTGGGGGCACCCGGGGGTGGGGGTGCCCGGGGGCTGGTTCCGTGGCTCGGCGGTGCGAGGTGCCTCCCCCAAGCTCTTCGAGCAGGGGGACCCCCAGCGGCCACCCGTGCCGCCCTGGGGGTCCCCCCAGGAGTTGAGGCACTGGGGGAGGCACGACTGCCCGCAGCTACGTGGTCATCTCCCAGATCAGCAGCTCCGCCCGCGTTGCCGCGACCAGCTCCAGGCCCTTCGCCCCCGTCACCCTCGCCGCATCCCCCGGCCCCAACTCCTCCCCGTCCAGCCGTACTTCGCCCCGCACCACGTGCACGTACGCATACGCCGCATCCGGAACCGCCGTCCGCTCCCCCGGGCCCAGGCGCCGTACATGGAGCATCGCGCCCGCCTCCGGGACCGCGTACGGGGTGGAGTCGGCGATGCCGTGGACGACCTCGTAGACCGGGTCGCCGCCGGGTGTCAGGGGGGACAGCCACATCTGGACGAAGACCAGGGGGGCGTCACCGTCGTTGCGTTCGACGTGGCGTACGCCTGCCCCCGCGCTCAGGCGCTGGACGTCGCCGGGGCGGATCACCGACGTGTGGCCCGTGGAGTCGCGGTGGGTCAGTTCGCCCTCCACCACCCATGTGACGATCTCCGTGTGGCTGTGCGGGTGCTCGTCGAAGCCGGCGCCCGGTGCGAGCCGCTCCTCGTTGCAGGCGATCACCGCGCCGAAGCGGAGATTGTCCGGGTCGTAGTGCGGGCCGAAGCTGAAGGCGTGCAGGGACTCGATCCCGGCCGCCGGGTCCCCTCCGCGGTAGCGCTCGCCGGCGCGCCGTACGTCCATCACAGCCCCCACCGTAGCCCCCGTACCTCCCGCGCTTCGGGACCCCCGCCACACGGTCCCGTCCCGATAAGGCAGTCTTGTCCCCGTGCCCGAACCCGAAGCCCGCCTCACCGAGCCCGCAGCGCATTCCATCCATCCGCACGCCGCGACCCTGAAGCGGCTGGAGAAATCGTCCGGAAGCCTCGCCGCGCAGGCCATCGCGCGCATGGACGAGACGCTGCCGTGGTACCGGGCGATGCCTCCGGAGAACCGTTCCTGGATCGGGCTGGTGGCTCAGGCGGGCATCGCCGCGTTCACCGAGTGGTTCCGGCACCCGGACGCCCCGCAGGCCATCTCCACCGATGTGTTCGGGACCGCCCCGCGCGAGCTGACCAGGGCGATCACCCTGCGGCAGACCGTGGAGATGGTGCGCACCACCATCGAGGTCATGGAGTCGGCCATCGACGAGGTGGCCGCTCCCGGTGACGAGTCCGTGCTGCGCGAGGCGCTCCTCGTGTACGCGCGGGAGATCGCCTTCGCCACCGCGCAGGTCTACGCCCAGGCCGCCGAGGCCCGCGGCGCCTGGGACGCGCGGCTCGAGTCGCTCGTCGTGAACGCCGTGCTCAGCGGGGAGGCCGACGAGGGGGCCGTCAGCCGGGCCGCCGCACTTGGCTGGAACTCGCCTGAACATGTGTGCGTGGTGCTCGGTACGGCGCCCGACGGTGACAGCGAGTTGACGGTGGATGCCATTCGACGGGCTGCCCGGCACGCCAAGTTGCAGGTCCTCACCGGGGTGCTCGGGGACCGGCTCGTGGTCGTCGCCGGCGGCAGTGACAATCCGCTCGCCGTCGCCAAGTCGCTGATCGGGCCGTTCGCCGCCGGGCCGGTCGTCGCCGGGCCGATCGTGCCCGATCTGCTCGCCGCGACCCGGTCCGCGCAGGCCGCCGCCGCGGGCCTGAAGGCATGTTCTGCCTGGCAGGACGCACCGCGCCCGGTCCTGGCGGACGATCTGCTGCCGGAGCGCGCGATCGCAGGCGATCCGAGTGCGCGCGAGCAACTGGTGGAGGAGATCTACAGACCGCTGGAAGAGGCGGGCTCGGCGCTGCTGGAAACGCTCAGCGTGTATCTGGAGCAGGCGTCCAGTCTCGAGGGCGCCGCACGCATGCTCTTCGTTCACCCGAACACCGTCCGCTACCGGCTCCGACGTGTGACTGACGTCACCGGTTGGTCACCCTCTGATGTACGCTCCGCGTTCACGTTGCGGATCGCGCTGATCCTGGGGCGTCTGGCCGACGGTGATCCCCAGACCTAGTCTTTTGTCGGGGGCCCACAAATCCCCCTGCGGTTCTTCGTCCTTGTCCCCACGGGCGGCCCCGGCCGTCTCCAAGAGAGAGTGTGAGAGTGCTCGTACTCGTCGCTCCCGGCCAGGGCGCCCAGACGCCCGGCTTCCTGACCTCCTGGCTCGACCTCCCAGGCGCCGCCGACCGCGTCGGCGCCTGGTCGGAGGCCATCGGACTGGACCTCGTCCACTACGGCACGCAGGCCGACGCCGACGCCATCCGGGACACCGCCGTGGCCCAGCCCCTGCTGGTGGCCGCCGGGCTGCTGTCCGCAGCGGCACTCGGTACCGACACACTTGCCGCTGACGCGGCGGGCGTCCCCGGCGCCGTCGCCGTCGCCGGGCACAGCGTCGGCGAGATCACCGCGGCGGCCTTCGCGGGCGTCCTCGGCGACACGGCCGCGCTCACCCTGGTCCGCAAGCGGGGCCTGGCCATGGCGGACGCCGCCGCGATCACGCCGACCGGCATGTCGGCCCTGCTCGGCGGCGACCCCGAGACGACGATCCCGCACCTGGACAAGCTGGGCCTCACCCCGGCGAACGTGAACGGCGCCGGGCAGATCGTGGCCGCCGGCACCCTGGAGCAGCTCGCCGCCCTGGAGGCGGACAAGCCGCAGGGTGTGCGCAGGGTCGTTCCGCTGAAGGTGGCCGGCGCCTTCCACACCCACCACATGGCTCCCGCGGTCGACGCCCTCGCGCACGCCGCCGAGGCGCTGACGCCCGCCGACCCGCAGGTCACGTACGTCTCCAACAAGGACGGGCAGACCGTGGAGACCGGCACCGAGGTGCTCAAGCGCCTGGTCGGCCAGGTCGCCAACCCGGTCCGCTGGGACCTGTGCATGGAGACCTTCGAGAAGCTGGGCGCGACCGCGCTCATCGAGGTGTGCCCCGGGGGCACCCTCACCGGCATCGCCAAGCGCGCGCTGCCGGGCGTCAAGACCCTCGCCCTGAAGACCCCCGACGACCTCGACGCGGCTCGCGAACTCATCGCCGAGCACGGCGCCTGATCAGGAGAGCGAGAGCATGTCGAAGATCAAGGCACGCAAAGGCGCCCCCTACGCGCGCATCCTCGGCGTCGGCGGGTACCGTCCGGTCCGGGTGGTGCCGAACGAGGTGATCCTGGAGAAGATCGACTCCTCCGACGAGTGGATCCGCTCCCGCTCCGGCATCGAGACCCGGCACTGGGCGAACGACGAGGAGACCGTCGCCGCGATGTCGATCGAGGCGGCCGGGAAGGCGATCGCCGACGCGGGGATCGCTGCCGACCAGATCGGCGCGGTCGTCGTCTCCACCGTCTCCCACTTCAGCCAGACCCCGGCCGTCGCCACCGAGATCGCCGACAAGCTCGGCACGAACAAGGCCGCCGCCTTCGACATCTCGGCGGGCTGCGCGGGCTTCGGCTACGGCCTCACGCTCGCCAAGGGCATGGTGGTGGAAGGTTCCGCCGAGTACGTCCTTGTCATCGGCGTGGAGCGACTGTCGGACCTGACGGACCTAGAGGACCGGGCCACCGCCTTCCTGTTCGGCGACGGTGCCGGCGCGGTCGTCGTGGGTCCCTCCGAGGAGCCGCACATCGGCCCCACGGTGTGGGGTTCGGAGGGCGACAAGTCCGAGACGATCAAGCAGACGGTGCCGTGGAACGAGTTCCTCCCCCACTCTCGACTTCGCTCGAGCGGGGGGACCCCCACGGGCGACGTCTCCAAGCTCCCGGTGGACAGCGAGGGCAACGTCAAGTTCCCCGCGATCACGCAGGAGGGCCAGGCGGTGTTCCGCTGGGCCGTGTTCGAGATGGCGAAGGTCGCCCAGCAGGCGCTGGACGCGGCCGGGATCACCCCGGACGACCTGGACGTCTTCATCCCGCACCAGGCCAACGTGCGGATCATCGACTCGATGGTGAAGACTCTCAAGCTGCCGGAGCACGTCACGGTCGCCCGTGACATCCGCACCACCGGCAACACCTCGGCCGCCTCGATCCCGCTCGCGATGGAGCGGCTCCTGGCGACCGGCGAGGCGAAGAGCGGCGACACCGCGCTCGTCATCGGCTTCGGGGCGGGTCTCGTCTACGCCGCCACGGTCGTTACCCTCCCCTAGGCACTCCGTGCCGGATCATGCGGTCCGGTGCGGGAACTGCACCACCTGCCGCTGACGCGGCGGGCGCCACACCCTGATGGATATCTACGAAGGAGCGCCTGACATGGCCGCCACTCAGGAAGAGATCGTCGCCGGTCTCGCCGAGATCGTGAACGAGATCGCCGGGATCCCCACCGAGGACGTCCAGCTGGACAAGTCCTTCACCGACGACCTGGACGTCGACTCGCTGTCCATGGTCGAGGTCGTCGTCGCCGCCGAGGAGCGCTTCGACGTCAAGATCCCCGACGACGACGTCAAGAACCTCAAGACGGTCGGTGACGCCGCCGAGTACATCCTCAAGCACCAGGCCTGATCGACCGATCACCTGGGCTGACAGCCAGGCGCCGGGCCGATGGTCCGGCCGCCGGGCCGTTGCCCCGCCACCCGGCGGTGGCGCCGCTGAATCCTCGTATCCGTTGGAGAAAGAATTCCCGTGAGCTCGACCAATCGCACCGTGGTCGTCACCGGTATCGGCGCAACCACACCGCTGGGTGGCGACGCGGCCTCTACCTGGGAGGGCCTGATCGCCGGCAAGTCCGGTGTCGGACCCCTGGAGCAGGAGTGGGCCGCCGAGCAGGCGGTCCGCATCGCCGCGCAGATCGCCGTGGAGCCGTCCGAGGTCATCCCGCGGCCCCAGGCCCGCCGTCTGGACCGTTCGGCGCAGTTCGCGCTGATCGCGGCCGAGGAGGCCTGGGCGGACGCCGGTTTCACCGCCAAGGCGGGCGAGGACGCAAGCGTCGACCCCGACCGGCTCGGCGCGGTCATCGCCTCAGGCATCGGCGGTGTGACGACCCTCCTCGACCAGTACGACGTGCTGAAGGAGAAGGGCGTCCGCCGTGTCTCCCCGCACACCGTGCCCATGCTGATGCCGAACGGCCCGTCCGCGAACGTGGGTCTGGCCGTGGGCGCCCGCGCCGGTGTGCACACCCCGGTCTCCGCCTGCGCTTCGGGCGCGGAGGCCATCGGCTACGCCATCGAGATGATCCGCACCGGCCGCGCCGACGTGGTCGTCGCCGGCGGTACGGAGGCGGCGATCCACCCGCTGCCCATCGCCGCGTTCGGCAACATGATGGCGATGTCCAAGAACAACGACGACCCGCAGGGCGCCTCGCGTCCCTACGACGTCGACCGTGACGGCTTCGTCCTCGGTGAGGGCGCGGGCGTCCTGGTCCTGGAGTCCGCCGAGCACGCCGCCAAGCGCGGTGCCCGCGTCTACGCGGAGGCGGTCGGCCAGGGCATCTCCGCCGACAGCCACGACATCGTGCAGCCCGAGCCCGAGGGCCGCGGCATCTCGCACGCCCTGCACAACCTGCTGGACAACAGCGGCCTCGACCCGGCGGAGATCGTGCACGTCAACGCGCACGCCACCTCGACGCCGGCCGGTGACATCGCCGAACTGAAGGCGCTGCGGAAGGTGTTCGGGGACCACGCGGACCACATCGCGGTCTCCGCGACCAAGTCGATGACCGGTCACCTTCTCGGTGGTGCCGGCGGCGTGGAGTCGGTGGCGACCGTGCTCGCGCTGTACAACCGGGTGGCGCCGCCGACGATCAACGTGCAGAACATCGACCCGGAGGCCGAGGCCAACGCGGACGTCGTCCGCGGGGAGGCCCGGAAGCTGCGGGCCGAGGGCCGGATCGCCGCGCTGAACGACTCGTTCGGGTTCGGCGGCCACAACGTGGTGCTGGCGTTCCGGACGGTCTGAGCAGCGTCCCGCCGCCAGGACCCCGGACCCTGTGCATGAGGGGCCCCCACCGGCTGGTGGGGGCCCCTCATGTCGTGTGCGGAGGTCTTCAGACGACCTGGTGCAGCCAGCGCACCGGCGCTCCCTCGCCCGCGTACCGGAACGGTTCCAGTTCGTCGTCCCACGGCTTGCCCAGGAGCCGGGCCAGTTCCGCCTCCAGGTCGCTCTCGCCGCGCTGGGAGCGGATGAGGGCCGCCCGCAGCCGGTCCTCGGGGATCAGGATGTCGCCGTGGATGCCGGTGACCGCGTGGAAGATGCCCAGGCCGGGGGTGCAGCTGTAGCGCTCGCCCTCGGCGGTCGGGCACGGTTCCGCGGTGACCTCGAAGCGCAGCAGCTGCCAGCCGCGCAGCGCGGAGGCGAGCTTGGAGGCGGTGCCGGCCTCGCCCTGCCAGGAGAACTCCGATCTCCAGGTGCCGGGGGCGGCGGGCTGCCGGATCCAGTCGAGGTTGACGCGGGTGCCCAGCACGCCCGCGACGGCCCACTCGACGTGCGGGCACAGTGCGCGGGGCGCGGAGTGCACGTACAGGACTCCACGTGTCGTCACCTGAACCTCCGGGCAGAGCGCCACATCTTGTAACTTTACGGAACGGGCGTGGCAAGGGCGGCCACGGGGCGAGGCTACCGTGCGGCGGGCCGAGGAGTGTGACGTACCGTCGGTCCCGTTGCCCGTGAATGCCGAGGTTTCACCCAAGGGGACGCGGGTCTGACCCAGCGTGTTCGAAGCGCTGCCGAACGAGGGGACCAGGGATGCGGAAGCGAAGCCACCGCTTCAGGGCCGTCGCCGCGGTCGCGGCCGCGGTCGTCCTGGGGCTCGCCGGATGCGACGCCTCGGGCGGCGACGGGGGGCGGGGCACCGCGCCGTCGTCACGGCCGTCCCCGAAGCCGGTCTGGAACCGCTCCCCCGACTCGATCGCCGCCGTCGGCGACTCCATCACGCGCGGCTTCGACGCCTGCACCGTGCTGTCCGACTGCCCTCAGGTGTCGTGGGCGACGGGCACCGACACCGGCGTCGACAGCCTGGCCGTACGGCTGCTCGGGGGGACCGGGGCGGCGGAGCGCAGCTGGAACTACGCGGTGACCGGGGCGCGGATGGCCGACCTGGCCGGGCAGGTCGCGGAGGCGGTGCAGCGCAGGCCGGAGCTGGTCACGGTGATGGTCGGGGCCAACGACGCCTGCCGCTCCTCCACCTCGGCGATGACCCCGGTCGACGACTTCCGCGAGCAGTTCAAGGACGCGATGGCCGTCCTGCGCCGGTCGCTGCCCAAGGCGCAGGTGTACGTCTCCAGCGTGCCGAACCTGATGCGGCTGTGGTCCGAGGGCCGCACCAGCGCGCTCGGCAAGCAGGTGTGGAAGCTGGGCATCTGCCCGTCGATGCTGGGCGACGCGGACGCGCTGGACGCCGCGTCCACCCAGCGGCGCGCCACCGTGCAGTCGCGGGTGGAGGAGTACAACCGGGCCCTGAAGGAGGTGTGCGCGAAGGACCGGCGGTGCCGCTTCGACGGCAACGCGGTCTTCGACTACCGCTTCGGGCCCGCGCAGTTGAGCCCCTGGGACTGGTTCCACCCGAGCAGGAACGGTCAGGCACGACTCGCCGAGATCGCCTACCGTGCCGTCACCGCCGAGGATCCCGTGACCTAGGGTTTCCCACATGAGCGAACTTTTCGGCACACTTCCCGACGGCTCGGCGGTCCACCGCTGGACGCTGGACCGGGGCGGGGTGCGGGTGCGCGTCCTGTCGTACGGCGGGATCGTGCAGTCGGCGGAGGTCCCGGATCGATGGGGGTCCCCCCGCTCGAGCGAAGCCGAGAGTGGGGGAGGGGGCCGGGCGGACGTGGTGCTGGGCTTCCCGGATCTGGACGGCTATCTGCGCCATCCGGAGCCGTTCCTCGGGGCTCTGGTCGGGCGGTACGCCAACCGCATCGCGGGCGCCCGCTTCCCGCTCGACGGCCGGAGCTACGCGCTGGAGCCGAACAACGGCCCCAACTCACTGCACGGCGGGTCGCGAGGGTTCGACAAGCGGGTGTGGGACGTGGAGCCGGTCGAGCACGGCGTCCGGCTGTTCCGGGTCAGCCCGCACGGCGAGGAGGGCTTCCCGGGCCGACTCGAGGTCTCGGCGACGTACACCCTCGACGCGGGCGGCGCGCTGCGAATCGCGTACGAGGCGGTCACGGACGCGCCGACGGTGGTGAACCTGACGAACCACTCGTACTGGAACCTGGCGGGTTCCGGGAACGCGGGCGGCCACGAGCTGAGCATCGCGGCCTCCCGGTACACCCCGGTGGACGCGGACCTGATCCCGACGGGAGCGCTGGAGACCGTCGAGGGCAGCCGCTTCGACTTCCGGGAATCCCGGAAGGTGGGCTCCGGCTACGACCACAACTTCGTGCTCGACAAGGGTGTGACGCGCACCCCGGTGGAGGTCGCCGAGCTGCACGACCCGGCGTCAGGGCGTCTGCTCACCGTGTCCACGACCGAGCCCGGCCTGCAGCTGTACACGGCGGACCACCTCGGCGCCCCGTTCGCCCCCGGCGACGGCATCGCACTGGAGACCCAGCACTTCCCGGACTCCCCGAACCGCCCGGACTTCCCGAGCACGCGGCTGCGGCCTGGCGAGGTGTACCGGTCGGAGACGGTGTACGGCTTCTCGGTGCGCTAGTGCCCCGGCAGGTAACGTTTGCCCGTCAAGGAGCGGCGTCCGGTGCGTGCTCTGGGGGTACCCCCTGCTCGAAGAGCTTGGGGGAGTGCCGGCCGGAAGCCCTCGTACTGGACGTACTTGGGCTTTCGGCCGGTGCGGCGAGTGGGGGTCCCCCCTGCTCGAAGAGCTTGGGGGTGGGGGTCCCCCCTGCTCGAGCGAAGCCGAGAGCTTGGGGGAGTGCCGGGCGTCGCGACGGGGCGAACGTTGCCTGCTGGGGCACATAGGGGCTCGGCCCGAACGAGCGACGAGCCCCGGTCCGGCCGTCAGGTCCCGGACCGGGGCTGCTCGTAGGGGGACTCGGTCCCGCCCCAGACGTTAATCGCCGTGGTGACCCGGTGGTCGGCGATCGAGCGTCCGCCCTGGATTTCGTACGAACCCTTCACAAAGGTCCACGTGGGCGGGCGCTCGTCCCAGATCTTCGGCGTCCCTCCGGCGCGTCACTCCCCGGCTGCGGGCGCCGGTCCTGTCTCCGGCCGGGGAGGCGTTCGTGGCGGCCTTGCGGGAGGCGGCGGCGTACGTCCCCGGGGGCGCCCTCAGAGGTGGGTGATCTGCTCGTCCTCGGGGGCGTCCTCCGTCTCCCGGGCGTTCTCCTCGCCCAGCAGGTCCCGGGCCAGCAGTGTGGCGCCCGCGACCGCGCCCGGCATCAGGAAGGCGGCGACGAACGGGACGAGGAAGGCCAGGCTGAGGGGTGTGCCGAAGCCCCAGACGAGCAGCTTGCGGGAGCGCAACAGGGTGAGGCGGTCGCGGAGTTCGACGCTCCGGCGCTGGAGCGCGACGGCGGTGAGTTCCTCGGTGAGGAAGAAGCCGGTGACGAAGAAGCCGACGACCGGGACGACGGTCTGGCCGACGAACGGCAGGAAGCCGAGGGCGAAGAGGAGGACGCCCCAGAGTGCGGCCCGTACGAGGACGCGGAGGCTGTCGCGGGCCGATATCCACATCTCCCGGTGGAGGGGCAGGCCCGACTCGGGTGCCGTGCCGTCGGGGGAGACGTCGCGGTCGACCTTCTCCGAGAGGTTCTCGTAGAAGGGCTGGCCTATGAGAAGGGTGACCGCGGTGAAGGTGAGGACGGCGAGGAGGAGGGCGAGGGCGAACAGCACGACGGTGAGGAAACCGCGGAAGAGCCCGAGCCAGGGGTCCGGCCAGCCGTCGGCGAAGGGGGTGGCCCAGGTGACCAGGTCATCGCCCCACAGGGCGAGTGCGACGAGCGCCGCCGCGTACAGGACGAGTGTGATCAGGCCCGGCAGGATGCCGAAGCCGTACTGTTTGCCGTGACGGGCCACCCAGCGTTGGCCCTTGAGGAGATAGCCGAGTCCCGCGCCCAGATCATGCATGGGAAAACCCTATCGACGGTCGGCCTTTCGATTGTCATGGTGGCGTCACCGTCGCCCGTCATGCTCGTGTCGCCCCTCCCCCGTCATGCCGGTGTCACCGTCACCACGACCGCCCGCTCCGCCGCCGGGCTCATCGCCGCCGACACCCGTACCGCCGCCGCCCTGGTGACGTGGCCCGCGCGCGCAGCCGCCGCCAGAAGCAGCGGCTGGATCTGCTCCAGGCCCGTGACGAGGAGTTCCTCGCCCGCCAGCAGGACCGGGCGAGCCGCCTTCGTCGTCGCGGCGGCCGCTTCCGTGAGGTCCGCCAGGGGTGGCAGGGCCGCCCGGACCAGGGTCGCCCCCGTGGCCGCGGCCCGTTCCGTCAGGTCCTCCTGGAGCGGCAGCAGCGGGGCCAGCGCGGCCGTCAACGCCTCGGCGATCCGCGTGAGTTCGGGCGCCGAGTCCCGCAGGACCTCCGCCGCGGCGCGGACCAGCGGGGTCAGCGCGAGAAGCGTGCCCGCCGCGAGGCCGGCCGCCGCGGGCAGCAGCGGGGCGGTGGCCTCCATCAGTTCCCCGACGACCGCCGCGACCTCCTCCATCGCCGGTTCGACGGCGTCGAGCACTGGCAGCAGGCCCTCGCCGAGGGCGGCCAGCAGGGCCTGCGCAGGTTCGCTCACCGGGTGCACGGCCAGCGGCGCGCCGGTGGTGCCCAGCCGGGTCAGGGTGTCGACGATCCGGTAGAACGCCTGCTGCGCCTGCGGTGACCCGCTCGCGTCCGCAAGCTCCGCCGTCGTCTGCCGCAGCATGCGCAGCGCCTCGGCGCCCGAACCGTCGCGGGGATCAAGGGTGTTGACGGCGATCGTGGTGATGTTCCCTGCCGTGTCCAGGAGCTGGCCTGCGACGTCGGTGGTGCCGCGCGCCAGGCGCACCACGTCGTGCCAGCGGGGGAGCGTCGGAATCGGGGACATGGGCGGCCCTCCTCGCTCCTCAGGATGCCCGCTCGGGGCCGCCGGGGCCGCCGAGTTCGGGCATCCGTTACCGCGGGGCCACGTCCCCGTCTCCCGGAGGCGGCGATTCCCCCCGGCGGACGGCATGATGAAGGCCGCACCCCACGTCCAAGGGTGCGGCCTTCGCCGTACGCAACGACCGTGGTCAGGCGGGCGTCACGGTGAGGCGGGTGGTGTTCCGCCGGTCAGAGCTTGACGATCATCTTGCCGACGTTGTCGCCGCGCAGGACGCCGAAGAACGCCTCCAGGTTGTTCTCGATGCCTTCGACGACGGTCTCGCGGTACTTCAGCTCGCCGGAGCGGACCCAGGCGCCGACCTCCTCGACGAACTGCGGCTGCAGGTCGTAGTGGTCGCCGACCAGGAAGCCCTCGATCCGGCCGCGGGTCTGGATCAGCCGGGCGAGGTTCCTCGGGCCGGGGGCGGGCTCGGTGTTGTTGTAGACGGAGATCATGCCGCAGACGGCGATGCGCCCACCGCGGTTGAGGGAGCCGATGGCGGCCTCCAGGTGATCACCGCCGACGTTGTCGAAGTAGACGTCGATCCCGTCGGGGGCGGCGGCGCGGAGTTGCTCGCTCACGGGGCCGTTCTTGTAGTTGAAGGCGGCGTCGAAGCCGTACTCCTCCAGCAGCAGCTTGACCTTCTCGTCGGAGCCCGCGGAACCGATGACCCGGGAGGCGCCCTTGAGTTTGGCGATCTGGCCGACCTGGCTGCCGACGGCGCCCGCGGCTCCGGAGACGAAGACGGAGTCGCCCTCCTTGAAGGCGGCGGTGCGCAGGAGGCCGGCGTAGGCGGTGAGGCCGGTCATGCCCAGCACGCCGAGGTAGGTGGACAGCGGCGCGGCGTCCGGATCGACCTTGACGGCCTGCCCCGCGTCGACGAGGCCGTACTCGCGCCAGCCCATGAAGTGCAGGACGTGGTCGCCGGGCGCGATACCGTCCACGTTCGAGGCGACGACCTCGCCGACCGCGCCGCCCTGCATCGGCTCGTTCAGCTCGAAGGGCGCGACGTAGGACTTCGCGGCGCTCATCCGGCCACGCATATACGGGTCCACGGAGAGGTACTCGTTGCGGACCAGCACCTGGCCCTCACCGGGCTGCGGCACCTCGGCCTCGACGAGGGCGAAGTCCTCGGACTTGGGCCAGCCGACGGGGCGGCTGAGCAGGTGCCATTCGCGGCTGACGGCGGGGGGCGTGGGGGTGTCGGTCATGGCGCCTTTCCTCACGTGCGGCTCAGAATGTTTCAGTACCTGAAACAACCATGCTCCTGAATATTTCATCCTGTCAAGTAAAGAGGTAGTGTTGGCGGCATGGCCGCGCAGAAGACACCCCGTATCGACCCCGTGACGCTGGAGGTCGTGGAGCTCATCGGCAGCGTCGTGGCCCGCTACCACGAGGAGTACGAGGAGGCGGCGGCCGAGCACGCGCTGACCGGGGCGCAGGCGCGGCTGCTGAGCCTGCTGTCGCTGGAGCCGCTGCCGATGCGGCGGCTCGCCCAGAAGCTGAAGTGCGAGCCGTCGAACGTCACCGGGATCGTGGACCGGCTGGAGGCCCGGGGCCTGGTGGAGCGCCGCCCGGATCCGGCGGACCGCCGGGTGAAGCTGGCGGCGGCGACCGAGGAGGGGCGGCGGGTGGCTCGCGGGCTGCGCGACTCGCTGGACTTCGCGCGGGAGCCGCTGGCGGGGCTGTCCCGCGAGGAACGGCTGTCCCTGCGGGATCTGCTGCGCCGCATGCTGGACGGCTCCGCTGCCGGTGCCGACTGACGGGGGCTCGCCCCCGGTGCCCACTGACCTGGGGCCCGCCCCGGCATCGATCGGCGGGGGCCCGCCGCCCGGTACCGACTCACCGGGGGCCCGGCCCCCCAGTACTGACTCACCGGGGGCCCGGCCCCCAGTACCGATCGACGGGGTTCCGTCCCCCGGTTTTTCGCCCCCGCCGTCCCTACCCTTCCCGTCCCTGGGGGCTGCCGCCCCCAGACCCCCGCTTCGGCCTGAACGGCCTCGTCCTCAAACGCCGGACGGGCTGGAAGTGCCCGACGGACTGGAAGTCCCAGACGAGCTGGAAGTCCCGGACGGGCTGGAAGTGCCCGACGGGCTAGGAGTCCCGGACGGGCTGGAAGTCCCGGACGGGCTGGAAGTGCCCGACGGACTCCGAGTCCCGGACGGGCTGGAAGTGTCGCCCTGCCCGGGCACCTTGGGGTCGTCCAGGCGGTACTGCTCGGACTGGATCCGGTACATGCGGCGGAAGATGCCCGGGCCGTTCCCGTCCGGGCGCATGAGGTTGTCGAAGGTGCCGTGTTCCGCCACGCGGCCTTGCTCCAGGACGTAGATCTCGTCGGCGTGCCGGACGCTGTGGAGGCGGTGGGTGATCAGGATGATCGTCTGGCCCTCCGCCGCGAGATCGCGGATCTGGTCGAAGACGCGCTGCTCGGCCTCCGCGTCCATCTTTATCTATAGCTGTCAAGTATCGGTCCGAGTCAGATGGGACGGATGCCTCCAGGCACGTTAGGCACGATCCCGGAGTCCCGTCTCAGCCCAGCTGCGCCAGTGTCATGAACAGGCATGGAAACGGGGACCTTCGGGCGGCTCCGTCCCCTAGGTTTCACCCATGGCCTCATCCGTCGATCCTGAACACCGGGCTGCCGAGGCGCGGCCACGCCTGGTGACCCGCCCGCTGCTGTTGCGCTTCGTGACGGTCATCGGCTCCTCGGCGAGCTTCTTCCTGCTGCTGTCGGTCGTCCCGGCGTACGCGCAGAGCGTGCCGGGCCGGGGCAGCGACCAGGCGGGCCTGGTCACCGGTGCGCTGATGCTGGCCACGGTGGCCGGCGAGCTGATGGCCCCATGGCTGGCCGCACGCTGTGGTCACCGCGTGCTGCTGGGGGCGGGGTTGTTGTTGCTGGGCGCTCCGGCACTGGCCCTGACCGCATCGCAGAGTATGGGGTGGATCGTGGCGGTGTGCCTTGTCCGGGGGCTCGGCTTCGCGTTCACTCTGGTGGCGGGTGGGGCGCTGACGGCGTCGCTGATCCCGCCCGAACGCCGCGGGGAGGGGCTGGCCCTGATCGGCGTCATGGCCGGCGTGCCGTCGCTGGTGGGCCTGCCGCTCGGAGCCTGGCTGGCATTGCACACGGGGTACGGGCCCGTCTGCGCGGTAGCGGCACTGATCGCCCTGGTCTCCATCGCCGCCGTCCCGGGCCTGCCCGGCCGGGAAGCGGCGCCGGGGCCACCCCTGGGGATCTTTGCCGGGGCCCGTTCCGGCACGCTCGGCCGCCCCACGGCCGTGTTCGCGGTGACGGCGGTGGGCGCGGGGATCGTCGTCACCTTTCTGCCACTGGCCGTGGCGTCGGGCTCTTCCGGCGTGGTCGCCGCGGCTCTCTTCGTGCAACCGGCCGCTGCGACGGCATCCCGCTGGTTCGCCGGTCGACGCGCCGACCGACGCGGAGCCGCCGGACTGGTTGTGCCAGGGCTGGTTGCCTCAGCCGCCGGGATCCTCGTCGTTGCCCTCACGGGCGTCCCGGCCGCGGTCGTCGCGGGTGCGGCCGTGTTCGGGGCCGGTTTCGGCATCACCCAGAGCGCAACCATCACCCTGATGTACTCCCGGGTCCCGGCCTCCGGGTACGGGACGGTGAGCGCCCTGTGGAATGTCGCCTACGACGCGGGTATGGGCATCGGCGCGGTCGGCTTCGGCGCGGTGGCTGGCTTGACCGGCTATCCCTGGGCATTCGTCCTGACCGCGCTCCTGATGCTGACAGCCCTCGTCCCGGCCTGGTGGGATCAGACGGCAGCGCGCAAACAACGTGCAACGACCAGGGAGAATCGGGCGGTGACGGCGGAGGGCCAACGGTGAGCGATTGCCTGCACCCTCACCCACTACCGCAGACTCGCCAATTGAGATGCCCCGTTCAGACGGGACAGCTGCTATGAGTTCTCGATTCGGATCATGCGCCGGAGGCTCGCTCGGGCGGCGACGAGGTCGTCGTTGGTCTCGGCGAGTTTCCGTTCAAGTTCCTGATTCTCGTGTTGGAGCTGGGTGAGCTGGCTGTGCAGCTCTTGATTCTGTGCGGTCAGTTCACCGATCCGGTCCGTGAGGTCGGTCGCCTGTAGTTGGTCGAGTTGTCGGCCGAGCTGGCGCTGCAGGGCTTCCTTGAGGTCGCTGACCTGGCCGCGGAGCCGTTTGTTGTCGGCGCGAAGAACCTCCAGGTCGGTGCGCGTACTCATGGCACCGCCCGCCGACCGGGGTTCGTCGCCTCTGGCTGCGGTGCGGGCTTGCTGGGTGCGGGCGGCTTCGATGTGCTCGCGGACGCCGGGGGCGTAGACGAGCCAGGTCGAGACGGCCGCCGCCTTGGCGACCCCGGTGAAGGTGACGGGCTCGCCGCGGGTGAGCAGGTCATCGAGGGTGTGCAGGACCCGAGCGCGTTTGTCGCGGCTGTCCTTGCGGCGTGCCTCGCGAAGCACCTGGCCGGGGGTTCGTGGACTGGTCACGAGGCCCCCTGGTCGCGGTTGATGACGGTGAGCGGGAGCAGGGTGTGGCCGTCGGCGGCGCGGGCTTTGCGTAGGATCCGTGCGGCTTCCTCGATCTCGGTCTGCTGGTCGGTGGGGAGTTCCGCGAGCTGTTTGTGCATCTTCTCGGCGACTTGGGTGTAGGCGTCGATCTGGTCGCTGAGGTTGCGGGTGACGAAGTCGGCTGCGTCCAGCGCGTGGGCGGTCTCGCGGTCAGTGCGCAGCTGGTGGAGGTGTTCTTCGATGGCGGGCAGGTAGGACGGGTCGGGGCGGTAGAAGCCGCAGCCGGCGCATTGGAAGCGCAGAGGGCAGCTCTTCCCGCCGGCTTTGATGTTGGTCGGCTCGGTGCAGTTGCCGTAGGGCACGGCGACGGAGCGTGCTTGGTAGGCGGTCGTCGAGGCCATGGGCGCGGGTTTCCCGGAGCGGTCGACGACCTGCAGGCGCATGGTGGCCACAGCGGCGCGTTTGCGCTCCAGGGAGACCTTTAATGGTGCACTCGGGTATTGGAACTCTCGGAATGCCTCGTGGACGGCGCCCATCAGCGGGATCGGTCAGCCGTGATCGGCAACCGAATGGCGCTTGGTGTCGTCCGCGAAGCCAGCGGTGGCTCGGTGCAGCTGTTCAAGGAACTGCGGCAGGGATGGGGCTGCCGGCTCGAAGTCGTCGATCCATGACGCCGTAGTGGATCGGTGGACCTGCCCGCTCTGGTCGAGAGCGAAGAGGTGTCCTCCGCCGTCGCTGCCGAAAACGATGCCAGTGCGATGGTCGGTGAGGCGAACGGGTCCGTATTCGGTGAGGTGGTCGAGCACCAGGTCGGGCGGGTGGATGAAGTATCCGTGGTCGATGTCGGGCAGCTGCAGCTCTGCGATTGAGCAGTAGAAGATGCCCAGGGCGGCTGGGAGGCCGGCGGTGTCATTCAGCCGCGAGGCCGCGGCCCGGCTTCGGTCGTCGGCCGCGAGAACGCCGTTGTCGCCCGGTGGGAAACCGTGGACGGTCTCGAAGCGGGCAAGTGCCTGCTCAAGCATGGTGGTGATCTCGCTTTGCCAGGTGGTGAGCCAGTCGACCGAGAGGTCCGGGGTGGTCATCGGGTGCCCTGTTCTGTGTCGTGAGTGGGTGCGTCGGTGAGTGTGCCTGAGCGGCGGCTGACCTCGGCTGCGTAGGCGCCCCAGTCTCCGGCAGCGGCTCGCTGCCATTTGACGGCGATGGTGATGTCGATGCCGAGGGTGCGGGCGAGGACCGCAGCGGGCAGTTCGGTGGCGAGCTGGAACAGTGCGGTCGAGCGGGCTTCCGCCAGCCGGATGCCGAGCTTGCGGAGCCGTTCGCCCATGGCCCAGGCGCTGATCGGCCGGCCAGGCTGGCCTCCGGGGAAGAGCCAAGGCGATTCTCGTCGGCCGAGGACAGCGTGGCTGCGACGAATCGCGACCTGCTGTCGGGCCAGGTCAGCGACGGGTGCGGGAAGCTCGACCGGGACAGCGCCAAGGCGGATGCGAACGGTCCCGTCAGTCTCCTCGATGTGGTCGACGGTGAGCCGGGAGATCGCCGCGGGCCACTGGGCATAGAGAAGCAACAGCAAGCCGGCGAGGCGGTCTTCGGGCCTGATGGCGGCGTCGTGCAGCAGGCGACGGGCGGTGTCCCAGCGGGCCTCGTCGTCCATCGCCTGGGAGGGGCCGTTCCACCTGACGGCTGGGAAGCTGAGGTCACGGGCGATCTTCTGGGCAAGGGCCCAGCGCACAAAGTGTCCTGCTTCCCGGCGGTGGCGGCCTTCTTCGCTGGTCATCCAGCGTTCGAGGTCGGCCTGGCGGCAACGGGCAAGGGTCAGGTTCTGTTCCTCGAGCCAGTCCAGGAGATGGACGGCCGCCCGCAGATGTTGCCGTGCGCTGGCGAGCTGGTAGTGGGTGATTTCCTTGCCGCGACTGCGTCGGCGAAGCCGACGCAGGAGATGCCAAGTCGCGTACCGGTGCAGGATTTTCCGTCCCTCAGCCGTCGCGTGGGAGGCGATGAGGTTCTTCACGTGCCGTTCGAGACGGACCATCTGCTCGTCCCGCGGGGGCAAGGTTCCGGTGGCGACAAGAACGCTGCGGATGTGCTCGACGACCTTGCCTTCGGGAAGCTCGTCCAGGGCCTCATGGGTGAGAGGCCGGCGGCCGGAGCCGAGATCGGACAGGACGGTGGAGACGATGCCCTTGGAGAGCCAGCGCATCGCGGTGCCGGCTCGATCGGTGTCGGCCAGGGCCTCGTGAAGGGACTGGAGCTCCGGGTTTATGGAGCCTGTGCCATCGACGAGGAGTTCGTGGAGCCGCTGCTTGAGGGTGCAGCGGGGGCACGGTCCCGGCGCGTGCAGCCGTTCGGCTTGGCCGCAGGTGGGACAGGGGCGCCAGAGCTCGGCGTCCGGCGTGGTGCAGGGGCCGCAGACGGGGGCGTCGGCGGTGCCGGAGTGAATGCCGCGCATTCGTCCACAGACGGTGCAGTGAGCTTGGCGCCTGTCACAGCCGCCGCAGCGGGGCAGGCCGGTGAGCTTCGAGAGCATGCAGGGTGCGGTGCGGCCGCAGATCGAGCAAAGCAGGATGGGCAGGGGACGGCAGTTAGGGCAGATCGGCCCGTCTGCGGTGCGGTTGCTGACCATGCGTGACTCGCCGCAGACGATGCAGGTCTCCAGGTTTGCAGGGTCCTTGACCAGGCAGCTCGGACACAGTGGTCGCCCGTCGGCGTCGCGGGTGGCCGGCTCTCGCCGGGCACCGCAGCGTACGCATTCTTCGAATCGGGACTTGGCGATGCAGTTGCGGCAGACCCGCTGCCCGTCGAGCGGCTTGTCGATGCGGACCACTCGGTGGCAGCGCGGGCATGTGGGCCGGACGATCCCGGCGACGCCGGCCTCGACCAGCAGGTCGATGAACCGCAGGATGGCGCGATGCGGCGCCAGAAAGCCCTCCCCTGTCAGCAGACGAGGGTTCTCCTCCAGGGCCCAGACCAGTCTCTGCCGGTATGTGGGACGGTTGGGTGCCGTGCCGCGAAGGGCTTCGGCGATCACGTCGCGGTCAGCGCCCGGGGCGATCGCGGTGATCAGTTCGTGGACGACCGTCACGGGATCGCGGTCATCGTTGTCGGGACACATCTTGCAGCGGGGTAGGCCCTTGCGGTCCCGGAAGCTGACGCGTCGGACGTTTCCGCAGGTGGTGCACTCAGCGGTCTCCTGCCCGCAGACCGAGCAATACCAGTCCTGACCCTTGCGCTGGATGGTTCGCAGCTGCTTGCCGCACTCCGCGCAGACCGGTGCCGCGATCGCCGAGGCGCCGGCCTTGCGGAGCTCGATGAGCAGATCGCCGATTGCCCGGGGCGCTGGGGACCGGCCGTCGGTCAGGACGGCGGACCGCATCGCCAAAGCCTTGGCCAGCTGGCGGGACTTCGCTCGGCCGCCCGCGACCGCGGTGACCACGGCTCGGGTTCTCTCGGCGCCGAGTTCGTTCTCGACATCGGTGACGAGGTCTGTGATCAGGCCGATCGGGTCCGTGACGGCGCGATCAAGTTGGTCAGCCGTGGTCAAGGCCGGTCAACTCCTCTGATCCGAGCCCGCTTCGGACGCAGTCCGCCGAGCCCCTCCGACTCGGGCGCCGAGCCGGCGGCGGCTGCCTTCTTCGGCTTCTTCGCGGTGCCGGCTGCCGCGATGGGCTCGATGAGGTCGTCCATGGTGCAGTCGAGGATGTCGAGCAGGGCCATGAGGATTTTTAGGCTCAGTCGCTCTGGTCGCTCGACGACGAGCCGGTAGACCTGGCTTGTGGACAGCGTGATGCCGCGTTGGGCGAGCGGCGGGAGAAGGTCGGTGGTGGAGAACATCCCGCGATCGGCCATGACCGTGCGCAGGTGCCAGTGGTAGTCGAGCTTGGCGGCCATCGCCGGATCCCTCCTGTCAGGCCCCGGCGAACGCCGGGGCCAGTGCCTTGTGCAGGGAAGTGTTCATGAAGTCGTCGCTGACGTGCGTGTAGATGGCCAGGGAGCTGTCGCACTCGTGGCCGACCTGCTGCTGGATGAAGCGCCGGTCCACCCCGTCCTCGGTCAGGTGCGTGACGTACGAGTGCCGAAGACTGTGCGGGGTCAGCTCTTTCGTCAGCCCGAGAGCATCCCGGTATGCCTCGAACCGGTCGTTGATCGAGCCGGGCTGCAGGCGGCCCCCGCGCTCGGTGATCCACAGAGCGGGGTGATCGGGGAATCCGAAGCGGGGGCGGACGTGCTCGACGTAGTCGGCAACCGCCTCGACGGCCCACTCCATCACCGAAAGCACGTTCCGCCGTCGCGGTGGCTGGCCCTTCTTCGCCTTGCCGTAGCGGACGTTGAGCGTGCCGTAGCGGCCGAACTGGCGGGCCTGTGGGTTGCGCCCAAAGTCGACCACATCGAGCTTGGACGTCTCGGTCCGGCGAAGTCCCCACCCGTAGATCACCTTGAAGAGGGTGGCGTCGCGGTAGGCCGCCAGGGCACCCTCGCGTTTCGCCCGTACCGCTCGTTCGACCTGATCGTCGGCGTAGTCGAGGAAGAGCTGCAGCTCCTCCCTCGTGAAGGGCCTGGCCTCGGGGTCCCCTTCGTAATCCTGCAGGTGAGGGAGAGTATTCCACTCGTGGCAGATCGCCATCGGGAAGGTGCCGAAGGCTTCCTCGCAGGCCGGGGCCCAGCCGTAGCGGGCGTCGATGAGGAGCTCGGTGAACAGTCGGACGATGCCCTGGTAGCTGCGGACCGTGGACGGCGCCAAGTGCTTCTCGCTCGTCAACGACGCTGACCACTCGTCCAGGTGGGCGGGCGTCCATCGCCACGGGTACTCGTTCGTGAAGTCCAGAAACCGGCGGATCAGCCGTTCCCTCGGGTCGATCGTGTCGTCCTTCAGCCCCCGCGACTTCTGCTGAGCACGCCAGCCCCGCAGCATCGCGTCGAACATCGCGTCCTCGGGACGCAGCTGGACCACCCCGGAGACGAGCTCCAGTTGAGCCGCCCCGGCCAGGGCCACCTTGCGCTGATGCACCACTCCAGACCCTCCCTTCTGGAGGGCAGATCATGCATCAGAAGGGATCAGCTCGGCAACATGCCTGCTCAGGAAGCCAGTCCATAGACCCTGCGAACTCCTTCCGCTTCTCGCCGCGACCAGGCAACCTGCGGTTTCTCGCCCGTCTGATGCAATTTCCGAGGGTTGTAGTAGCCCATGGTGGTATCCACTGAGCGGTGGTCCATCAGATCGCGCAGCACGTCGGGTCGCACCCCCGCGTCGGCGTGCCGTTGTGCGTAGGAGTGCCGGAACGCATACGGGAAGATTCCGGCGGTGTCGTAGGGCAGCGGGGCGCCGTCGCGATCGAGGTTCCCGGAGTGGAGGGCGGGCAGGGCGTCGGCCCAGGCACGGATCGCCCGGGCCAGGTTGCCGGACACCAGGTGCGGCACCCCGGTGTCGGCGGAGATCGCCGGGAACAGATAGGTGCGGCTGCGCGGCGGCAGGTTCAGCTGCTCGCGTCGCCGGATCCAGCGCTGGATCGCGCTGGCGGTGTCGGTGGTGATCGGCAGGCGACGGCGGTAGCGCTTCTTCTTGTGGTTGTCCCAGATAAGCGTGACGTCGTCGCCGTCGATCTCCAGGTAGTTGGCCTTGAGCGAGCACACTTCGATGGGGCGGCGCCCGGTGTCACGTAGCACCACGTACGCGGTCTGGAACATCAGTTGCACATCGGCGGGTGCCATTTGGCCGTAAGGGAAGCCGACACCGAGAGTGTTCACGTGCGCGTCGAGCTGGGCGATGACCGGCTCGGGGATGGCCTTGCCGGCCTCCTCGTCTTCGCGTTCCTCGGTGGGGATCATGTGCGACTGGTGGCGGGCGAAGCCGCCGGCCAGCTCCTCCAGAAGCCCGGCCTTGCGACCGAAGTCCAGCAGCTGGAAGAACTTCGTCAGAAGGTCACGGCGGACGGTGAAGGCGTAGCGTTCGCCGTCCGGTTTGCGGGCGTCCTTGAACGCCTCGACCACCGCATCCATGTCGGCGAACGTCAGACCGGCCGGGTCATGCCCGCCGCCCGGGCGCGCGTGCAGCGCCACCGAGGCACGCAGGCAGGAGTCCAGGGTGCGGCGCAGCACGAACGTGTCCGGGTCCATGGCCCGTGCCCACTCCAGTGCCGCGTGACGCAGCCATGGCTGGGCGATCTTCGTGAAGTCGATCGTGCCCTGGTTGTAGCGGCGGCCGGAGCGGCTGTAGCACGAGGCCAGCTTGGCGCTGACCGCGTCCCACACCTCGCCGTCGCGCGGACCGCGCCCCAGGGCCTGCTCGTATCCGGCCCTAGCGTGCCGGAAGAACTCCTTGACGTGCGCACGGGTGTTGTTCGACGCCCGCTCCACCAGCACCAAAGCGTCCGCCCGCTCGATGAGCAGCAGACTCTCGGCGCCGGCAAAAGTGCGCGCCATGTGGCGCACGCACTGGGTGTCCAGCTTCGCGCCACGCGCATCACGCTGCTGCAGCGCGTACAAGAACTCCAAGCGCACCAGCTCGCCGAGGGGACGCAGCGAGAACTGATGCTGCAGCAAGAACGGGATCTGTCCCTCCGCCCAGGACGCCGCGTCCGACCCCGCCTCCCCACGCCGGGCGGCCGCCGCCCGAGCCCGGTGGTGATACGCGCATAGAACTCGACGCGGCGCCGCCGCACTGACGCACCCCGGCACCGCGCAGGCAGGGACCTGGTCCTCGATAGGCACCCCGGACTCTGCCGCCCAGGCTGTCAGCTCCGCACCGGTGAAGGTCGGCCGTCCGGAGTGCTTGCGCCAGCCCTGGTAGTGGACAATGCACAGCCCCCGCGAGGAGGCCGGGTAGCCGCAACGGCGCCCCGCGCGCTGGACCGCGCAGCGAGCCGGATCCTGCCCGCTGGCGACCGCCAAACGCGGCGGAACATAGACGGCGGCGAACTCCTCAGCCGACTGGCCGCCGACCTTCATCTGCTGGGTGCACTGGTAGCAGAAGCTGTTGGTGTGCACCACCGTGGAACAGGCCAGGGTCCGGCAGGAGTAGGCCCGGGTGCGCGGGTTGTCCACATCGCCGGTGAACAGCAGCGACTGCCCGTCCCACTCCCCAGGCCGCCAGTCGGCTTCAACGGCGGTGTCCAGCCAGCGTTTCCACGCCTGCAGATCGATGCCTTTCGGGCCGCTCTCGGCCAGCTCCGTGACGACGGCCAGCGTCATGCCTGAACCTTCCGACCGGCTGCGACCCGCGTCACGGCGTCCCGAAGCTCCTCATCACCGGCGTGCAGATACACATCCAGCGACGACGCCGAGGCGTGACCGAGGAGCCGCTGCACCACATCGCGGTCGACGCCCGCACGGATCCAGCGGGTGGCCGCGGAGTGCCGCAACATGTGCGGGCGGGCCTCGAACCCCACCCGCCGCGCAAGCCGGTCGAACATGTCCTTCGCGGCCACATACGTCATCGGCCGGCCCCGCCGCCCCGCATACAGGTTCACGAACACGCTGTCGCTGTCCACCTCACCCGGCAATTGTGCGGCCCGCTCATGCAGATACTCCGCATACCCGTCGACCAGGTCCTCGGTCACTGGGATCCACCGCGAGAAACGTGACTTGGCCAGCGCCCCGTTGGCATTCAGCCTGCGCCGAACATGCACGTGCGGCCCCGCCACCTGGCAGCCCAGCATCGCGGAGTTCGACAGAAGGTGCATGTCCTGCCGGTGCAGCCCCAACGCCTCACCGATCCGCATCCCGGTGCAGGCCAGCAGCGACACCAAGAAGCGGTCCCGGCCCCGAACGGCGGCCGCCCGGAGCTGTTCGATCTGCTCATCCGACAGCCACTGCGGGCCTTCCACCGCTGCGGCATACTTCAGCATCCGTGACCGGACGTTGCGGAACTGGCCCTGTTCCCCCGGGTCGAATCCCGACGGCAGATACGCGAGATATCGCGGCTCCGTCAACGACGCCGCCACCTCGGTCGGCACCCAACCCTGCCGGCTCCCGAACCGCAGGAACTCGCACACCGCGGTCATCACCGCGTTCGCCGTCGCCTCGGTACGAAACCGCGGCACCCCGCCACCGTCACGCCCACGCGCTGGCAGTGGTTCCGCCACCAGCCACCGCAGGAACCGAGCCAGATCAAGCAGTCCCGGGCGAGCCCAGTCCACACCACTCGCCTCGCACCACGACAGGTACACCGCCACACGGCCGGCGTACACCCGCTCGGTGTTCGATGACCGGCCCCGCGCCCGCAGCCCAGCCAAGAACGCACACGACTCCTCATGCAGCGAGTAGCCGTCATCCACAATAACCCAGGCTATGGACCCATCTGTCGGCCCCAGCGCCCTCTCGCCGCGATACCCACTCATCATGATCACGAACATACCTAACGTCCCTACAGCTCTCGGATACTGGCCACAAGGCAGCCGGTCAGGGCCGAGGACTCACTTCCCTGCCGGACTGCAGGAGCTATAGATATCCAGGGCGCTGGTGGGCTCGTCCACCACGAGGATCCGCGCGTCGCGGTGGCGGGCCCGGGCGATGCCGAGGCGCTGCCACTGGCCGCCGGAGATCTGGTGACCGCCCTTGTAGCCGCGGGCCAGCAGGGTGTCCCAGCCCCGGGGCAGGGAGGCGACGGTCTCGTCGGCGCCGGCGTACTCGGCGGCGGCGTGCAGAAGTTCCTCGTCGTACGGTGCCTCGGGGCGGCCGATGGCGACGTTGATGCGGGCGGTGAAGGGCCAGCGGTAGAAGTCCTGGGCGACGACGGCGATGCGGTCGAAGAGGTCGGCCCGGTCGGCCTCGGTCGCGTCCACCTCGTCCCAGAGGACACGGCCGCCGTCAGGGGCGTACAGCCCGCACAGGAGCTTGGCCAGCGTGCTCTTGCCGCTGCCGTTGTTGCCCACGAGGGCGATGATCTTCCCGGTGGGGATGGTGACGCTCACGCCGTCCAGGGCGGGCCGGCTGTCGGTCGTGCCCGGGTAGGTGAAGGTGACGTCCTCGAAGCGGATGACGCCGACCCGCTCCGGCAGCGGGCGGCCGGTGGTGGGGATGAGGCGGCGGTCGGCCTCCTGGCACAGCCGGTCAAGGTCGGCGACGAACAGGCTTTCCTCGTAGAGGTAGTTGAGCTGGACGACCAGGGCTTCGAGGTTCGCGGAGCCGGTGCGGATGGCGATCACCGCGGTGCCGGCGACGGCCAGGCCCATGGCACCGGTCCACAGCAGCAGGCCGAGCACGGCGTACGTCGCCAGGGTCGCAAGACCCGTCCAGCCGGAGGCGATCAGACCGGTACGGGCGGCCAGGGACGCCAGCCGGGTCTGTTCCCGCTCGCCGGTCTCGGCCATCGTGCGGAAGTGCTTCAGCAGGAACGGGCCGATGTTGTGCACCCGCACCTCCGGCGCGGCCTGGACATCGATGAGCAGCCGCCCGAGGAGTTGCCCTGCCCGGGCGTGCTGGACCCAGGTGTGGAAGGAGACATAGCGGCGGCGGGCGATGGTCAGCGCGCTCCAGGCGCTCGGCAGGGTCATCACCGCCAGCAGCGGCAGCAGCGCCGGGTGCAACGCGGTCAGCACACCGGCCGCCGCGACCAGCGCGATCGTGGCGGTGATCACCGACGCGCAGAACTTGATCAGCCTGCGAGCGGATTCCGCGCCCCACTGGGCGGAGTCGAGCAGCTTGTGGAACTCCTCGTCCTCGACCGCCGCCAGCTCCACCCGCGCGACGCGCTCCAGGTACTCCTCGGTCGCCACCCGGAACACCTTCGGCTCCAGCCGCCCGGTGCCCGCCGTGGAGAGGGACTTCAGCAGCGCGCCGGCGACGGCGGTGACGGCCACCACGACCAGCGCCGGCGCGGCGGCGGCGAGCCGCTGGGTGGTCTCCCCCTGGCCGAACAACTGCGCGAGGACCCGGTTGACGGCGACGAGGCCGACCGCCTGCGTGATGCCACCGCCGATCTCGGCCACGGCGACCTGGCGCAATGCCCGCGGGTCCGCGCGGTGGGCCAGCCGGATCGTGGAGCCGATCAGGCGGGGCATCCGCGCGACCATGGCCCGTAGGCCCAGTTCCAGGAACGAGCCGTCGTGCCGGCTCCACCCCATGTCGTACCGGAGCGGACCGCCGAACAACAGCTGCTCCGACTCCGAGATGCCCTCCTCGGTGTGCTCGGTCCGTCGTGCCGTGCGTTTCGTCCGCGCCCTCATACGAGCCGCTCCCCCTTCACCAGCCGGCCGAGGAGCACCCGGCCCGCCCGCTCGAACACCAGATGAACGCCGATGACGTGGGGATGTGGGCGCATGGAGGCTCCTCCGCTGACGACGACTGAGACAGGCGCATGGAAAACGCTGCTGATCAGCGCCGCGTAACGGACGATCCATCGAGCAAAAGTGCGAGGATTGGCCGCGCCACCTGTCAGGACCGGATACGGCTGCCGTGATGCGTAGTTCGATTCACCCGAGCGGAATTCGCCACTCGATCCGGGGATTGCCTGGCAGCGGTCGGGGACGCCGTGCAGGGGGCCGTGGCGCGGCTCGCGGGAGCCTACGTCCGCGCGCGGCGGTCAGGTCGGCGATCTGTACGAGCGGGCCCGGTCACTCGCTCCCGCACGGAGTGAGCACCCGCCGGAGCGCATCCTGCGTCAGGTGGAGCGCGCGCTGCATCGGCTGACGGACGCCCCGGAGGCGGGACGGTCCACCCCGCCGAGCGTCATGTGCACCACCACAGGAACCGATTGCACGTTTTCGTCGGCGACGGTTCCGGTGCCGGACGCGTCGTCGTCGGAGCCGGTGTCGGGCGGGTGCTCGGCGCCGTCGTGGCCGTCGCCGTGGGAGCCGGTGCCGGATGCTGCGCAGGCCCGGTCGTGGGCGCCGGCTCCGTAGGGCTCTGCGACGCGGGCTTCTTGTCGTCCGCCTTCTTCGTCGAGGACTTCGACGCCGACGGGGACGTGGGGACGGACGCCGACACCGAGGTCGCACCCGTGCCCGTACCTCCGGCACCGCCCGAGGAACCCGCGGTCTGCGCCCCCGAGGCTCCGCCGTCCGCCGTCTCGTCCCCGGCCGTGGCCGTCTTCGGTGTCGAACCGGGCGCCTCGATCCCCAGCTCCGCCAGGCTCAGCCCGCCCGCCGCCAGCAACAGACCCGCTCCGGCGAACAGGACCCGCCGCCGGCGCCTGCGATGTGCCGCAGCCTTGCGATCGCGACGGGCCGCCCGGGTGCCGGGGCCGGCGGACGCCCCGCGGCGCCGGCTCTGCGCCCGCCCGGGCCGTACCTCGCCGTCGTCCACGGAGGACGCCTCGGCGGCGCCCGAGCCGTCGAAACCGTCGCCGGTGAAGCCCGCGTCACCCTCGTCCGCGTACACCTCCTTGTCCGCGTACGCGCGTAGCTCTTCGGCCGGCGTACCGCACCCCGGGCAGGCGAGGGCGCCATTCAGGTGCCGTCGGCACGGGTGGCAGTAGTCCATGACGCGGGAAGGGTAAGTTCCGCCCGGGTGACGTTCCTAGAGGCTGCTGTGAAGGTTGTGTGCGGACCCGGCCGACACGGTGTGGCGGGTTGAACGCGGCGCGGCGAAAAAGTTCTCGAAACCCTTGCCGAAACCGTTATGCGTTCCACCCATTGACACTCCCACCGCCTCGTCTTTACTGTCACGCCAGCATTTCGAACATGTGACGAAATTTCGAACACACCGAAGCGCTACCACTCGAGCCGACGTACGCACCGACGAAGCAACAAGGGGCAACTGCCGTGCGCATCACCGGAATCAGCACACATGTGGTCGGAACGCCGTGGCGCAACCTGACGTACGTGCAGGTGCACACCGACGAAGGCATCACCGGTGTCGGTGAGACCCGCATGCTGGGCCACACCGACGCGCTGATCGGCTATCTGCGAGAGGCGGAGGCCAACCACATTCCGGGCTCGGACCCGTTCGCCGTGGAAGACCTCGTCCGCCGGATGAAGTACGGCGACTACGGCCGCGCGGGTGAGATCGTCATGTCCGGCATCGCGGTCATCGAGATGGCCTGCTGGGACATCAAGGGCAAGGCCCTCGGCGTCCCGGTCTGGCAGCTGCTGGGCGGCAAGGTCACCGACAAGGTCAAGGCGTACGCCAACGGCTGGTACACCACCGAGCGCACCCCGGAGGCCTACCACAAGGCGGCCCAGGAGGTCATCGCCCGCGGTTACAAGGCTCTCAAGATCGACCCGTTCGGCACCGGCCACCTCGAGCTCGACCACGAGCAGACCCTCTACTCGGTCTCCCTCATCGAGGCCGTCCGCGACGCCATCGGCCCGGAGACCGAGCTGATGCTGGAGATGCACGGCCGCTTCTCCCCCGCCACCGCGGTCCGGCTGGCCAAGGAGATGGCCCCCTTCAAGCCGGCCTGGCTGGAGGAGCCGGTGCCGCCGGAGAACCTCAAGGCGCTGAAGAAGGTCGCCGAGAAGGTGGACATGCCGGTCGCCACCGGTGAGCGCATCCACGACCGCATCGAGTTCCGCGAGCTGTTCGAGGACCAGGCGGCGGACATCATCCAGCCCGACCTCGGCCACATCGGCGGCATCTGGGAGACCCGGAAGCTGGCCGCGACCGCCGAGACGCACTACATGCTGATCGCCCTGCACAACGTGGGCGGGTCCGTCCTGACGGCCGCATCCCTCCAGGTGGGCTTCACCTCCCCGAACTTCAAGATCCTGGAGCACTTCAACGACTTCGCGGACGCGGAGATCAAGAAGGTGGTCAAGGGCGCCCCGCAGGTCGTCGACGGCTACTTCCACCTCTCCGACGCGCCCGGTCTCGGCGTGGAGCTGGACACCGACGCGGCGGCCGAGTTCCCGCAGCAGCGGGCCCACTTCGACCTGTGGGCCGAGGGCTGGGAGAGGCGCAACCCGAAGGACGGGCAGTGACCACCGCCGTAGTCGTCGAGGCACCCGGCGCTTACCGGCTCGAGGAGCACACACCGCGCGAGCCCGGTCCGGGCGAGGCGCTGGTGCGGGTCCACGCCGTCGGTATTTGCGGCAGCGACCGCGAGGTCTACCAGGGCAACCGGCCCGAGGGCTACGTGCGCTATCCGCTCACCCCCGGCCACGAGTGGTCCGGCACGGTGCAGGCGGTCGGCGCCGGGGTGCCCGAGTCGCTGGTCGGCCGCAAGGCCGTCGGGGAGGGCTTTCGCAACTGCCAGGTCTGCGACCGCTGCCACGCGGGCGAGACGACGCTGTGCACCTCGGGGTACGAGGAGACGGGCTTCACCCAGCCCGGCGCGATGGCCACCACCCTCACGCTCCCGGCTCGCCTGCTGCACCTCCTGCCGGACGACGCCGACCTCACGGCGGCGGCCCTGCTGGAGCCGGCCGCCTGCATCGCGGCCGCCGCGCTGAAGGGGAACGCGCAGCCGGGCGAGCGGGTCGCGGTCGTCGGCACGGGCACGCTCGGCATGTTCGCCGTGCAGTTCCTGAAGGCGATCTCGCCCTCGGAGCTGGGGGTGGTGGGCACCCGGAACGACCGCGAGGCGCTGTCGCGGCGGTTCGGCGCGACCGACTTCCGCACCAAGGACCAGGAGCTCCCCGACGACTTCGACGTCGTCATCGAGACCGCCGGGTCCGCGTCCGCCGCGCGCACCTCCGCCTCGCTGCTGCGGCGCGGCGGGCGGCTCGTCCTGACGGGCATCCCGGCGCCGGGCGCCGAGGGCCTGGACCCGACCGACCTCGTCGTACGGCAGCTGGAGGTGCACACCGTCTTCGGAGCGCCGCCGGACGCCTGGGCGCACGCGGTGCGGGTCTTCGGCGCGGGGCTGCTCGATCCGCTGCCGCTGGTCACGCACGAGCTGCCGCTCACCGAGTTCCCACAGGCCATCGAGCTGGTGGGGTCCGGCGACCCGAAGGTCGGCAAGGTCCTGCTGCGACCGTGACACCCCCCTAGAGCCGTACGCCGGTACGGAGTTACCTGACGAGCTCCGTACCGGCGTACCACCAGCCCACCCGCACCCTGAGCCGCGAACTTCGTCCGAGATACCGAACATGAAGGACTCCCTCGTGACCACCGACTCCGCCACGGCAGCCCGCAGGCCCGGTGAGCAGGCGCTCGCCGCGCTCGGCCTGGGCGCCCCCGCCCCCTCCCCCGCCGACGCCTCGCCGCACACCTTCCCCGGAGGCGGCCGCTGGCGCACCGAGATCCCCTCGTGCGAGGGACCCGAGGCGCTGGCGGTGGTCCTCAAGGAGTCCTCCCGGCTCGATGTGCCGATCCACCGGATCAGCCAGGGCAGCGGCGTCTGGATGCTGACCGACGCCGAGATCACCGAGATGGTCGAGGCCACGGCCGAGCGTGACATCGAGCTGTGCCTGTTCACGGGGCCGCGCGGCACCTGGGACATCGGCGGCTCGGTCCGCACCGACTCGCGCGGCGCGGGCCTGCGGGCGCGCGGCCACGACGCGGTCGCAGGCTGTGTCGAGGACGCCGTCCGGGCGACGGAGCTGGGCGTGAAGTGCCTGCTCGTCGCTGACGAGGGCGTGCTGTGGACGCTGCACCGGGCCCGCGAGAAGGGCATCATCCCGGCCGACACCACGCTGAAGGTCTCGGCGCTGATCG
Organism: Streptomyces sp. NPDC051104; assembly: GCF_040682835.1. NCBI lineage: Bacteria > Bacillati > Actinomycetota > Actinomycetes > Kitasatosporales > Streptomycetaceae > Streptomyces > Streptomyces sp. NPDC051104. The sequence continues at coordinate 72,927 of NZ_JBFBBS010000002.1, forward strand.
GCCCGGTCAACCCGGCCGCGTACGCCGTGTACGAGCGCCTGGGCGCCGACTCGGTCAACGTGCCCAGCGACCTGACGCTCCATCACCTCACCGAGATCAGACGGGTGTCCGGCGCCCCCATGGACATGTACATCGAAGCGCCCGACGATATCGGCGGCTATGTGCGGATGTACGAGGTCGCCGAGCTGATCCGGCGCGGCGCCCCGCTGTACCTCAAGTTCGGCCTGTCCAAAGCGCCCGGAATCTACCCGTACGGCAACCACCTGCGAGAGCTGACCCTCGCCACCGCCAAGGAACGCGTGCGGCGCGGCCGGCTCGCCCTGGACCTGCTCGCACGCCACGGCGCGGACGGCGACATGGCGCCGCTCGGCTCCCGGCTGCCGGGCCCGCTCAACCGGTTCGACATTCCGTCATAGCGTTCCGGAAACTCGGCTTCACACGAACAGACAGATCCGCGCAGAATCCCACACACCTGTTCTCGGTCGACCCATCGCACGGCATCCGCCAGACCGAACCCGCCCCACACACCAAGGACTGATCACCATGCGCACTCGCAGAGCCGCACTCACCGCGATAGCCGGAGCCGCGTCCCTCGCCCTCACCCTGACCGCCTGCGGCCAGAACAGCGAGGGTGGCAGCAAGGAGAAGGCGGGCAGCGCCAAGGGCGGCACCATCGGCATCGCGATGCCGACCAAGTCGTCCGAGCGCTGGATCAACGACGGCAACAACGTCGTCAAGGACCTCCAGGCCAAGGGCTACAAGACCAAGCTGGTCTACGGCGAGGACGACCCCGACACCCAGGTCTCCCAGATCGAGAACCTGATCACCCAGGGCGTCAAGGGCCTGATCATCGCGGCCATCGACAACAAGTCCCTGAACAACGTCCTCCAGCAGGCCGCCGACGCGCACATCCCGGTCATCTCCTACGACCGCCTGATCCTCGGCACCAAGAACGTCGACTACTACGCCTCGTTCGACAACGAGAAGGTCGGCGTGCTGCAGGGCACGTACATCGTGCACAAGCTCGGCCTGGACAGCGGCAAGCAGGGCCCGTTCAACATCGAGCTGTTCGCCGGCTCCAACGACGACAACAACACGAAGTACTTCTTCGGCGGCGCGATGAAGGTGCTGCAGCCGTACATCGACAAGAAGCAGCTGGTGGTCAAGTCCGGGCAGACCGCGCTCAACCAGGTCACCACCCTGCGCTGGGACGGCACCACCGCGCAGAAGCGCATGGAGGACATCCTCACCTCCAAGTACACGAGCGGCCGGGTCGACGCCGTGCTCTCGCCCTACGACGGCATCTCCATCGGTGTTCTGTCCGCGCTGAAGTCGGACGGCTACGGCTCGGCAAGCAAGCCGCTGCCGGTCATCACCGGTCAGGACGCCGAGCTCGCCTCCGTGAAGTCGATCATCGCCGGTCAGCAGACACAGACCGTCTACAAGGACCTCCGCAAGCTCGCCGACGTCGCCACGACCATGGTCGACGACGCCCTCAAGGGCAAGAAGCCGCAGGTCAACGACACCAAGACGTACGACAACGGCACGAAGGTCGTCCCGGCCTACCTGCTGCAGCCGGTGAGCGTCGACAAGTCGAACTACGAGGACGTCCTGGTCAAGGGCGGCTACTACACCGACGCCCAGCTCAAGTAACCGCGCACACCCCCACCGACCGCACACGACTGGAAGGCACGACCATGGCGGGACCCGTCCTGGAAATGCGCTCGATCGTCAAGACCTTTCCCGGCGTCAAGGCGCTGTCGGACGTCAATCTGACTGTCCGTCAGGGCGAGGTCCACGCCGTCTGCGGGGAGAACGGCGCCGGCAAGTCGACCCTGATGAAGGTCCTCTCCGGCGTCCACCCGCACGGCACGTACGAGGGGGAGATCCTCTTCGAGGGAGAGGTCTGCCGCTTCAAGGACATCCGGGCGAGCGAACAGCACGGCATCGTGATCATCCACCAGGAGCTGGCGCTGGTGCCGTTTCTCTCCATCGCCGAGAACATCTTCCTCGGCAACGAACACGCCGCACGCGGGTTCATCAACTGGAACGAGACGCTCAAGCACGCCACCGAACTGCTGCGCCGCGTCGGTCTCGACGAGCACCCGGAGACCCGGATCGCCGACATCGGCGTGGGCAAACAGCAGCTCGTGGAGATCGCCAAGGCGCTCTCCAAGGACGTGAAGCTCCTCATCCTGGACGAGCCGACGGCAGCCCTGAACGACGAGGACAGCGGCAAGCTCCTCGATCTCATCCTGGAGCTGAAGAACCAGGGCATCACCTCGATCATCATCTCCCACAAGCTGAACGAGATCCGCAAGGTCGCCGACTCGGTGACGACCCTGCGCGACGGCCGCACCATCGAGACGCTGGACGTCAAGGCGCCGGAGACCACCGAGGAGCGGATCATCGCCGGCATGGTCGGCCGCGACCTCGACCACCGGTTCCCCGAGCGCTCCCCGCACGAGGCGGAGGAGGGCGCGGCGCCGGCCCTGGAGATCCGCAACTGGACCGTGTTCCACCCGATCGACCAGCAGCGCAAGGTCGTCGACGACGTGTCGATCCAGGTGCGGCGCGGGGAGATCGTCGGCATCGCGGGCCTGATGGGCGCGGGCCGTACCGAGCTGGCCATGAACGTCTTCGGGCGCGCCTACGGCCGGTACGCGGGCGGCACGGTCCTCAAGGACGGCAAGGAGATCCGTACGAAGACGGTCGCGGAGGCGGTAGCGCACGGCATCGCGTACGTCACCGAGGACCGCAAGCACTACGGCCTGAACCTCATCGACACCATCAACCGGAACATCTCGCTGACCGCCCTGAACAAGGTAGCCAAGCGGGGTGTGGTCGACGAGCAGGAGGAGCGGCAGGTCGCCGAGGACTTCCGCAAGTCCATGAACATCAAGGCGCCGACCGTGTTCGAGCCGGTGGGCAAGCTGTCGGGCGGCAACCAGCAGAAGGTCGTCCTCAGCAAGTGGATCTTCGCGGGACCGGACGTGCTGATCCTGGACGAGCCCACCCGCGGCATCGACGTGGGCGCCAAGTACGAGATCTACACGGTGATCGACCAGCTGGCCGCGCAGGGCAAGGCGGTCGTCTTCATCTCCTCCGAGCTGCCGGAGCTGCTCGGCATGTGCGACCGCATCTACACCATGGCCGCCGGGCGGCTGACCGGAGAGGTTCCACGGGCCGAGGCCACCCAGGAAGTGCTGATGCGCCAGATGACGAAGGACAAAGAGGTAACCCGATGAGCACGGATGTGACCGCCAAGACCCCGGCCCCCGCGCCGCCGGGCAAGAGCGGATCGGCCACCGGCGGGGGCCTGCTCCAGCTGGTGCTGGGCGGACTGCGCCGCAACATGCGGCAGTACGGCATGCTGATCGCGCTCGGCCTGATCGTCATCCTCTTCGAGGTCTGGACCGGCGGCGACCTGCTGCTGCCGCGCAACGTCTCGAACCTGGTCCTGCAGAACAGCTACATCCTGATCCTCGCGATCGGCATGATGCTCGTCATCATCGCCGGGCACATCGACCTCTCGGTCGGCTCGCTGACGGCGTTCGTGGGCGCTTTCGCGGCCGTACTGACCGTGGAACACAGTGTGGCGTGGCCCATCGCACTGGTGCTGTGCCTGCTGGTGGGCGCGGTGGCCGGCTCGGTGCAGGGCTACCTGATCGCGTATCTCGGCATACCGTCGTTCATCGTCACCCTCGCCGGGATGCTGCTCTTCCGCGGTCTGACGGAGATCCTTCTCAAGGGGCAGACCCTCGGCCCCTTCCCGGACGGGCTGCAGAAGCTCGGCAACGGCTTCCTGCCCGAGGTCGGCCCGAACACCAACTACCACAACCTCACGCTGCTGCTCGGCCTCGTCATGATCGCCGCCGTGGTGTGGCAGGGGGTCCGTGACCGGCGCCGGCAGCGGGAGTTCTCCCTCGACCTGCTGCCCGCGCGGCTCTTCGCGCTGAAGCTCGTCGCCCTGGTCGCCGCGGTCCTGGCCCTCACGATGCTGCTCGCCAGCTACCAGGGCGCGCCGATCATCCTCATCATCCTGGGCGTCCTGGTGGTCGGCTACGGCTATGTCATGCGCAACGCCGTCTTCGGCCGCCACATCTACGCGATCGGCGGCAACCTGCCGGCCGCGAAGCTGTCCGGTGTCAAGGACAAGCGGGTCACCTTCCAGGTGTTCCTGAACATGGGCGTGCTCGCGGCCCTGGCGGGTCTGGTGGTCGCCGCCCGTCTGAACGCGGCCTCGCCGAAGGCGGGCGTGAACTTCGAGCTCGAGGCGATCGCCTCCTCGTTCATCGGTGGCGCGTCCATGAGCGGCGGTGTCGGTACCGTCCTCGGCGCGATCATCGGTGGTCTCGTGCTCGGCGTGCTGAACAACGGCATGAACCTCCTCAGCGTCGGCACCGACTGGCAGCAGGTCATCAAGGGCCTGGCCCTACTGGTGGCGGTCGGCTTCGACGTGTGGAACAAGCGCAAGTCCGGTTCGTAAGTCAGCTCGGGCCCCGCCAGGAGGCGGGGCCCGACCTCCGTTGAGAGAGTGAGCCGAAGGGGCGCGCCGGTGTCGAGAGGGCTGGGGGTCCCCCTGCTCGAAGAGCTTGGGGGAGCGCGGAGGCGCGAAGCGCTGAGCACGATCGGCCTCTCGACACCGGCATCCAGCGCCCCGGAGGCGAACGATCGCCCAAAAGGGAGTGAGCCGCACATGGAACTGAACAGACGCACGGTCATCGCGGGAGCCGCGGCAGCGGGCATCGCCGCGACCACGCTCGGCGGCACGGCACAGGCCGCGGACAGCACCTCAGGCAGCGCTTCGGGAAGCAGGAAGCCCGTGAAGGAACTCTTCGGCAAGCTCGCCGACGGCACCAAGCTCTACCGCTGGTCCCTGGAGAACGGCGGGACCCGCCTGAAGGTCCTGAACTGGGGCGGTGTGGTCCAGGGCCTGGAGATCTCCGACCGGCACGGCCGCTGCGCCAACGTCTCCCTGGGCTTCGACAACATCGACGACCACGTGGCGAAGACCCCGTACTTCGGCGCGCTCATCGGCCGCTACGGCAACCGTATAGCCAAGGGCCGGTTCACCCTGGACGGCAAGAGCTACCAGTTGTCCGTCAACGACGGCGTGAACAGCCTGCACGGCGGCAAGCAGGGCTTCGACAAGCACATCTGGGACGTCGAGCCGTTCGCCAAGGGCTCCGACGTCGGCCTGCACCTGTACTACACGAGCGTCGACGGCGAGATGGGCTACCCGGGCACGCTCAAGGCGAAGGTGACGTACACCCTCGACAAGCACGGCGACTGGCGCATCGACTACGAGGCCACCACCGACAAGGCCACCGTCGTCAACCTCACCAGCCACGTCCACTGGAACCTGGCCGGCGAGGGCAGCGGCACCATCGAGGACCACGAGCTGCAGATCGCCGCCTCCCGCTACACGCCCACCGACTCGGGCCTCATCCCCACCGGCGAGCTGGCGAAGGTCGCCGGCACCCCCTTCGACTTCCGCCACGCCAAGCCGGTCGGACGGGACATCCGGGCCGGCCACACCCAGCAGGTGCAGGCCAAGGGCTACGACCACAACTGGGTCCTGGACAAGGGCGTCACCGCGAAGCCCGAACACGTCGCCACGCTCCGCGATCCGCGCTCGGGCCGCACCCTGAAGATCTTCACCGACCAGCCGGGCCTGCAGTTCTACTCGGGCAACTTCCTCGACGGCACCCTGGTCGGCACCGGCGGCCACACCTACCGCCAGGGCGACGCGCTGTGCCTGGAGACCCAGCACCTCCCGGACTCCCCGAACCACGCGAACTTCCCGTCGACCGTGCTGCGGCCCGGGCAGACGTACCGGACGACGACGATCCACTCGTTCGGCGCGTAAACGCAAGGGAACTCACACTCGAGGCACACCAGTTGAACAACGCCACGTCCGTATCCGTACGGTGGGTGGCCCGTGCTCCCCCGCACGGGCCACCCACCGTACGGAGGTTGCCTTGGCAGACAACGTCACCTCGCTGTTCCGCAGCTCCGCGGCGCACAGCCCCTCGATGGCGGCGCTGACACGGGAGAACGACGGAGTCGGCCCGGTGGACTTCTGCATCCCCTGCAACCCGTACTTCCCCACGCCCGCCATGTTCGAGGAGATGGCGGGCAAGCTGCGTGAGATCCTCACCTACTACCCGAGCGGCGCGGAGACGATCACGGCCGAGCTGTGCGGTCTGCTCCAGCTGCCGCCCCAGTGCGTCGCCATGGGCAACGGCTCCACCGAGCTGATCACCTGGATCGACCACCTGCTGGTCCGCGAGTCCCTCGCCGTCCCCGTCCCCACCTTCGGCCGCTGGACCGACCAGCCCATGGAGACCGGCAAGCGGGTCGACATGTTCCCGCTCCAGGAGTCCAGCGGCTTCTCCCTGGACCTCACCCGGTACGCCGAGTTCATCCGCAAGCGGGGCACCCGGGTCGCCGTCGTCTGCAACCCGAACAACCCCGACGGCGGCTACCAGTACAAGCACGCCCTGGTGCAGTTCATGGACCAGATGGCCGACCTCGACCTGGTCGTCGTCGACGAGTCCTTCCTGGAGTTCGCGGACGCCGAGGCCGACCCCAGCGTCGTGCAGGAGGCCATGCTGCGGCCCAACGTCGTCGTGCTGCGCAGCCTCGGCAAGAACTTCGGCCTGCACGGCATCCGCTTCGGCTACCTGGTGGCCAACCCGTCGCTCGCCGGCCGGATCCGCTCCATGCTGCCGAAGTGGAACCTCAACTCCTTCGCCGAGCACGTGGTGTTCATGCTGAAGGAGCACGGGGCGGAGTACCAGCAGAGCCTGCAGCAGGTGCGCCGCGACCGTCTGGAGATGGCCAGCCACCTCTCGGCGCTGCCCGGCATGACGGTCTACCCGTCGCAGGGCAACTTCCTCTTCGTGCGTCTCCCCGTGGGTGCCGAGGGCACCGTGGTCCGCGACCGGCTGCTCACCGAGCACCGGATCCTGGTCCGCGAGTGCGGCAACAAGATCGGCTCCTCCAGCCGCTTCCTGCGACTCGTGGTGCGCCCCCAGGTGGACGTCCGTCGCCTGGTGTCCGCCCTGGAGCAGGTGCTCTACGGGTCCAGGAGGGGAGCCGCCGTGCCCGAGCTGCGTCAGGGGACCGGCTACAGCTCGGGCACGGCGGCGGTGGACCGCCTGGTCAGCGAGACCAACGGGGCCGGGGTGCGGGGGCTCGCCGCCCAGGCCGCAGGGTCCGCTCCGGGGCTCCCGGCCGCCGCGCCGCTCCCCGCCGCGCAGCCGGCCGTCGGCGGAACGCCGATGCCCGCGGCAGCTCAGGCCGCTCCCCTGCCGCCGGCGCCCGCGCCACTGCTCACGCCCGCACCGGCTCCGGCCCCGCCGCCGACCCCCGCACCCGCTCCGGTCCCGGCACCCGCTCCGGCTCCGTTCCCGGCGCCCGCCCCCGTCCCCGCCGCTGCCGCGGCGACCGGCCCCACGCCGCCGGGCGTCCCCGCGCGCGGCGGTCTGACCGCCGCCCAGGTGCGCGGCATGACCGCGCCCGCCCCCGGCATCCCCGGCCTGGCACCGGCCCCGGCCACCGGCTGGCCCAGCCCGCCGGCCTGGCCGAACGCGGCGGGGATGGGGCAGGCGGGGTAGGGCCGCGGCGCAGGTGCCGTCCGGGGGATACAAAAGCCACCGAGTTATTGCTTTATGTCCGATTTACCCCATAAACACCAAGGCATCACTAAGCAACTGTTTCGCCCACTGGGCGGCACCACTTGAAATGCCACTCGAGCCCCGAGTGACGCAATTCACTTACGATGCGCCTTAGTTATTTACCTGGTCCTTAACTCCCAGACTTTGCGGGCAGGACTCAATCCGAGGTCCCGGACAACAACTAGCCTGCTTAGTAAAAAGGGCAATTGTCGATTTATTCCCGGCGGCTAAGAATGTTTCCGCCGCAGCGCACCGCAAACGAAATGCGGTGCTGTTTGTCGAGAGGAACCGGCAACTGCGGGCAATGCAATCCCGGACCAAGGACCGCACCATGCCCAAACACGCCTTCAACCGCTCGCGCCGGGCGCGTCGGTTCTCCACCGGCGGCGCCGTCACCGTCGGCTCATTCGCCCTGGCCTGCACGGCCGTGCTCGGAACGGCCCAGGCCGCCCACGCCGCTCCGGCCGCTTCGCCCGTCGCGGCAACTCCGGCCGCGTCCGCCGGCACGGCCACATACGTCGTCCGGCTCGGCGACCATCTCGCCTCCATCGCACGGGCCCACAATGTGCCGGGCGGCTGGCAGGCCATCGCAGCGGCCAACAAGCTTTCCAGCCCCTACACCATCCGGCCGGGTCAGGTCCTGATTCTTCCCACCGGGTCTTCCTCGATCAAGAAAACCGTGTCCTACCCGGCCACGAAAACCGTTCCGGCCGCCAGCGGCGTGATCTACGCCAACAACCTGGACGGCTGGATCAAGAACTCGCTGGCGGTCATGAGGCAGCACGGTATTCCGGGGTCCTACAACGGCATTTACCGCAATGTCATGCGCGAGTCCTCCGGCAACCCGAAGGCCATCAACCTCTGGGACTCCAACGCCGCGAAGGGCATCCCGTCGAAGGGCCTTCTCCAGGTGATCGACCCGACCTTCCGCGCGTACCACGTGCCGGGCACCTCGTGGGACATCTACGAGCCGGTCGCCAACATCACCGCCGCGTGCAACTACGCCTACCACCGCTACGGCTCGATCGACAACGTCAACGGCCCCTACTGACGTGCCTGATCCGCGACTCGGGGTGGTGTCGCAGGGCAGCCACCACCCCGTCCCGCGCCCAACGGCCGGAAAACGCCCGGTGTCCCGGGATGACATGCCAGTGAATTCACCATAGAAGACGACCTTTCCCCCTCCCCGTCACCCGCCCGCTCCGGTCACCATGACCTCCCCATCCACCTTGTGACGTCTGGGAGTTGGCCGTGAACGGCTTTCCCTGGGACACCACGCTGGCCGTCGTCGGTCTGGCCGTCTCCGGTGCCGCGGCTCTGTGGGAGTTCGTCGTCGGCAGCCGGAAGCTCCTCGGCTACCGCGTACAGATGGACACGACCGCCCAGGACGCGGCCACCGCGCCGTACGCGGGAGTGCTGCGGCAGATGCAGCACAACGGCACGTCCCTGCACGACCCGTCGTTCGTCCTGCTGCGCATCGAGAACAGCGGCCGGGCCCCCATCGTGGAGGACGACTACCTGGCGCCCGACGGCGCCCGGGCCGGCATCCAGGTCACGTTCCGGGGCCGCCGGGTCGTCGGCATGGTCGTCACCGAACTCAGCCGCAGCGAGCTGCGCAGCTTCTTCGTCCCCCCCGGCAACGGCCAGGGCACCCCGCAGCCGGTGCCGGGCCTCGGGGTCGGCGACGGGCTCATCGAACTGCCCAAGGTGAAGCTGAACCGCCGCGACCACTACAAGGTGCTGGCGGTGCTGGAACGCGAGGCGGGCTTCACCGAGCAGACGTTCCCCGACCCGGAGGTCGTCGGCGGCATCGTGGGCGGGGTCCGCCGGGGCAGGATGCGGAAGACCGAGTACTACCCGTTCGCCGCCAAGCCGGTCCGGGTGCTGCTCGTCCTCCTGGTCCTGGTGCTCATCGGGCAGTCCCTCTTCATGCTCCTGCGCAGCGACCCGAAGCCCGCACCGCTGGACTGCGCCAAGGGCACGCTCACCCTGTCCGGGTCCACCGCGTTCGCGCCGGTTCTGCGGGAGGCCGCGCGGCAGTACGAGAAGACGTGCCCCGACGCGCACATCCCCCTCTCCGGCGACACCTTCAAGGGCAGCGTCCCCGGGCTCAACGCCCTCGAGGCGGCAGGGAGACAGGACAAGCCGAAGGGCGGCCGGGGCCTCGGCGACCGTCTGGCGTTCAGCGACGGCCCGAAGAGCGGGACCGGCCACCCGCAACTGCTGCCCCGCCCTGTGGCCCTCTCCCTCTTCACGCTGGTCGTCAACCCGGACGCGGGGGTGAAGGACCTGCCGCTGAAGCAGGTCAGGGACATCTACGCCGGCAAGACAACCAACTGGAAGCAGGTGGGAGGCAACGACGTGCCCATCCACCTCGTGAGCCGCTACCCCGGTTCCGGCACCCGCACCACCCTCGAACTCCGCGTCCTCGGCAACCAGCGGCTGCCGGGCGTCACGGCGAGCGACTGCGCCGCCATGGACACCGCCAAGCCGGGCCGCTGCGAGGTCGGCGACACCCAGACCCACCTGGACACCGTGGCGTCGACCCCGGGCGCCCTGGGCCACAGCGAGGTCGGCGCGGCCACGGCCCACGCCGGCGTCCAGCCCGTCCGCATCGACGGCTACCCGGCCACGCTGGAGGGCGTCGACGGCGGCGCGTACCCGTACTGGCAGACCGAGTACGCCTACACCTACGGCGAACCGCCCGCCGGCTCCCTCGCCGCCGGCTTCCTGCGCTACCTCTCCGACGAGGTCGGCAAGGACATCATCCGCTCCCACGGCGACCGCCCCTGCGCGGAACTGGCCAAGCCGCTGCTGTGCCGTCCGAGTTAGGGGCCCGCCTCGACGCCAAGTCTCACGGGTTCTCCCACGACGCCGGTTCCGCGGCCAGGCTGCGGACCGGTTCGGGGAGGGTGTCCGTCGCGATGTCGGCCAGGGTGACGCCCTCGAGGATCTTGCGTACGTTCGCCCGCAGGGCGATCCACAGGGGCAGGAGCGGCTGCGCCGAGCCCGTGTAGGTGAGGCCCGTGGGCCGCTCCCCCCGTACCGACACGATCGGCCCGTCCACCGCGCGGATGACGTCCGCCACGGTGATCGCGGACGGCTCCCGGGCCAGGGCGTAGCCGCCGGTTCCGCCGCGTCGGCTGGTGACCAGGCCCGCGCGGCGCAGATCGCCCAGGATGCCCTCCAGGAACTTGTGCGGGATGCCCTGCGCGGCCGCGACCGTCTCCGCCTTCACCGGGGCGGTGCCCTCGCGCACGGCCAGCTCCAGCGCCGCCCGTACCGCGTAATCCGCCCGTGCCGAGATCCTCATGCGGCCATTCTGATGCCTGCCACGGGTGACAATCCTGACGTGGCGATGAGCAGACGTACATTCCATATGATCACCGGCACCGCCGCGCTCGGTCTGGCGCTCGGCGGCAGCGGTGAGGTGTGCGCCGCCGCGAGCGCCCCGACCGGGCCGCCCCCGGATCCGCCGCGGGCGGACGGACGGGCGCACACCGTCGGCTTCGACCGGTACTCGATGCTCGTCGACGGCCGAAGGGTCGTGCTGTGGTCGGGCGAGATGCACCCGTTCCGGCTGCCCAGCCCGTCGCTGTGGCGGGACGTGCTGCAGAAGATGCGCGGCCACGGGTACAACACCGTCAGCGTCTATGTGGCGTGGAACTTCCACTCCTCCGCGCCCGGCCACCATGACTTCGCGGGCGTCCGCGACCTCGACCTGTTCCTGCGTACCGCCGCCGAAACCGGTCTGTACGTGACCCTGCGCCCGGGCCCCTACATCAACGCCGAGGTCGACGCGGGCGGCTTCCCCGGCTGGCTGACCGCGACGCCGGGCACGGCCCGTACCTCCGATCCGACGTATCTGGCCCACGTCGACGAGTGGCTGACGGCCGTCAACCGGATCGCCGTACGGCATCTGTACACGGACGGCGGCGGCACGATCGTCCTCTACCAGCTCGAGAACGAGTACGCGAACCACGTCACCGAGGCCGTCGGCCGCGACTACATGGCCCATCTGTACGACAAGGTCCGCGCCGACGGCATCGATGTGCCGCTCTTCCACAACGACAAGGGCCGCAACGGCTACTGGGCGCCCGGCACCTTCGACACCGGCGGGGAGCGGGGGCGCTGGCTGTACGGCTTCGACGGGTATCCGTCGCCGTTCCGCCCGCCGCCGGACTGGGGGTGCTTCGGGCCTGGCGGGACGAAGGGCGGGTCCACCGCGAGTCCCGACACGCCCGGTTTGCTGGCCGAGTTCGGGGGCGGCTGGTTCGACCCGTGGGGTGGGGCCGAGTTCGGCGGGAAGGGGTACGCGGAGTCGCGGCGCACCCGGGACGCGGCGTACGAGCGGCGCTTCTACCTGACCAACCTCGCCAACGGCATCAAGATCCACAACGTGTATATGACGTTCGGCGGCACGTCGTGGGGGTGGCTGCCCGCGCCGGTCGTCTACACGTCGTACGACTACGGCGCCGCCCTCGACGAGGCCAGGCAGCCGACCGCCAAGCTGGTCCCGATGCACCAGATCGGGCACCTGCTGCACACCGTGCCGGAGCTGGCCGAGCTGGACCGGGCGGAGGACGTCGACGTCGGCGGCGGCTCGGCGCTCAGGGCGTACCACCTGGTCAACCCGGACGCCGGGGCGCATGTATACGTGCTGCGCAACGACTCGTCCGGTGAAGCCGAGGCCGGCGTCCCCGTCGCCGGGACCACCGTCCGGGTGCCCGTGCCCGGCCTCGACGCCCGGCTGCTGGCCGCCGGGATCTCGCTCGGGCGGCGGACGCTGCGGTACTCCTCCGCGCAGCCCATGCTGCGGCTGGCCGTCGGGCGGCAGGACCTCGCCGTGTTCACGGGCCGTTCGGGCGAGGCGACGACGACCGTCCTGGAGTGCGCGCGCGAGCCGAGGGTCACCGTGCTGGAGGGGGACGCGGCGCACACGTACGCGCAGGGCGCCCTGCGCGTGGACGTGCGGCTCGGCGGGCTCGTCCGGGTGCTGGTGGAGGGCGGAGGCGTGGCACGTCCGCTGCTGCTCCTCCTCGCGGACGACGAGACGTCCGTACGGCTATGGCCCCACCCCACACCGTCGGGGCCGTTCCTGGTGTACGGGCCCGCCCTGCTGCGCACCGCCGAGCGTCGCGGCACCACCGCACAGCTCACCGGCGACACGGTCGACGAGGCGGATCTGGAGGTGTGGGCGCCGTCGGGGGTGACCGAGGTCGTCTGGAACGGGGCGCCCGTGCCCGCGCGCGGCACCCCGTCCGGCAGTCTGCGCGCCACCCGGCGGCTGGCGGGCGCGGCACCGGTCCGGCTGCCCGCGCTGACCGGATGGCGCCGGAGGGCGGAGAACCCCGAGGCCGCCGTCGGCTTCGACGACTCGGCGTGGCGGACGGCCGACCGGACGACGTCGTACGCCACGACTCCTGTGCCGGCCGGACAGCCCGTCCTCTTCGCCGACGACTACGGCTTCCACTACGGGGACGTCTGGTACCGGGGCCGTTTCGAGGGAGCGGCGGGCGCCGACTCCGTGTCGCTGGCGTACGTGTCCGGCACACAGGGGTTGCTGATGGCGTGGCTGGACGGGAAGCCGCTGGGCACCCACCGGATGCCCGTGCCGGACGCGAAGACGGTGCGGCGGGGGACGTGGGCGGCCACGGCGACGTTCCCCATCGCGCCGGGTGACGGGCCGCATGTGCTGTCCGTACTGGTCCGGCGCATGCAGCACGACGAGGACGGCGGAGCGAACGACAGCCACAAGGCGGGCCGGGGCCTGGTCTCCGTCGCCTTCGAGGGGGCGTCGCCCGCGGTGCGCTGGCGGGTCCAGGGCGAGGCCGCCCCGGACCCGGTGCGCGGCCCGCTGAACAGCGGCGGGCTGTACGGGGAGCGGCACGGCTGGCATCTGCCCGGGTTCCCGGACGGCGACTGGGAGACGGTCCCGCTTCCGCGTGCCGAGCGGGGGCAGGGTGTGGTCTGGTACCGGACGCGGTTCCGGTTGGCCGTCGACCCCGGCACGGACGCGTCCATCGGGCTCACCCTGACGGACGATCCGGCGCGCGCCTACCGGGCGCAGATCTTCCTCAACGGCTGGAACATGGGCCAGTACATCAACGACGTGGGTCCCCAGCACACCTTTGTCCTGCCGAACGGTGTGCTCGACACCCGGGGCCCGAACACGCTCGCGCTGGCGGTCCTCGCCGACGGGACCACCCCTTCGGGGCCGGGCGCCGTCGAACTGACGCTGCTGGGACGGGCGGCCGGCGGAGTCCCGGTGACGCTGGTGGACTCCCCCGGCTTTCCAAGCCCGTCGCCAGGGGTCCTTGCACTATGAGCGCCCGGGTCGCGCGGCCTGGCACCGCACCTCGCCGCGTCGTCGGGTCGCCCGCGTACGCCCAGGAGGCCCTGAGCGGACGAGGGGTCAGCCGGCGAACGCGGGCTGCGCCAGGCCCTTTCCGGCGCCGGGGACGACGAGCAGCGAGCCGGAGAGCGCGTGCGGGGCCTTCAAGCCCGTGCGGGCCGTGGTGATGTAGAGGTCGGCCAGGTCGGCGCCGCCGAACGCGCATGCGGTGGGGCGCTTGACGGGCAGTTCCAGGACGCGGTCCAGGTCCCCGGACGGGGTGTAGCGGTGGATGGCGCCGCCGTCCCAGAGGGCGACCCACGCACAGCCGTCGGCGTCGACGGTCAGCCCGTCCGGGAAGCCGCGGTCCACGTGGGCGAGGGCGCGCCTGCCCACCGGAAGCCCGTCGTCGCCGACGTCGAAGACGTCGATGCGGCGGGTCGGCGAGTCGATGTAGTACATCAGCCGGCCGTCGGGGCTCCAGCCGGTGCCGTTGCTCACGGCGATGTCGTCGAGGACGGTGCGGACGGTGCCGTCGCCGGTGATCCGGGACAGGGTGCCGCCCCCTGGCGCCTCGTCGTAGCGCATGGTGCCCGCCCACAGAGAGCCATCGGGGGCGACGGCCGCGTCGTTGCCGCGGCGGCCGGGGACCGGCTCGCGGTGCAGCCAGCGGAAGGTGCCGTCGGGGTCGCGCAGGCCCACGCCGTCGCGGAGGTTGAGCACCAGGCCGCCGCCGGAGCGCGGCTTGGCGGCACCCACGTGCTGCTCGGTGGTCATGACCGTGCGACGCCCGGAGGCGGGGTCGTACGTGTGCACCCGCGACCCCAGGATGTCGACCCAGATCAGCCGACCGCCGCCGGCGTCCCACGTCGGGCCCTCACCGAGGGCCGCCTCCTCGCGTACGGCGAGCTCGTACGTCGTCGTCATGCGACGCTCCGGTGGCCGAGCCGATCGGAGAGTTCCGCGGCACCCTTCGCGGCGAGCTGCTCCAACTCGGCGAGGCGCTCGTCGCTCCAGCGGATCATGGGCACCGAGATGGACAGTGCGGCGACGACCTGCCCGGTGCGGTCGCGCACGGGGGCGGCGACGCAGCTGACGTCGGGGTTGGACTCGCGGCTCTCCACGGCGATGCCGCGGGCGCGGATCCGGGCCAGGGTCTCGCGCAGGGCCGCCGGGTCGGTGATGCTGTTGGGGGTCATCGCGACCAGCTCGGCGTCGTCCGGGACACGGGCGGCGAGTTCCGGCTCGGGCAGGGACGCGAGGAGCATCTTGCCGACGGAGGTGCAGTGGGCGGGGAGCCGGCGCCCGGCCGCCGACACCATGCGCACGGCGTGCGTGGAGTCGACCTTGGCGATGTAGATGACGTCGGTACCCTCGAGGATGGCCACGTGGACGGTCTCGTCGCAGGTCTCGGCCACGGACCGGGCGACCTGCAGGCCCTCGGCGGCCAGGTCGAGCTGCTCGGCGTAGCGGCTGCCGAGCTGGTACGGGCGGACGCCGAGGCGGTAGCGTCCCGGCTGCCCCTGCACCGGCACGATGTACGAGCGCGCGGCGAGCGTGGTGACGAGCTCGTGCACGGTGGTGCGCGGCAGCTGGAGCTTGCGCACGATGTCGGGGGCGGACAGCGTGCCGTCCCCGTCGAGGAAGAGCTCCAGGATGTCGAGAGCCCGGGTGACGGCAGGTACGAGGCGTCCCACGACCGGCCCCCTCTCCATGTTCGAAATTTCAACTGACGATCGGCATGACGAACACAGGCTAGTCATGGTGCGCTGGGGCGGCAATGGTCCTGCGAGGTGCGGGATTCGGCAGGTGGTCAGCGAGGATGGACTGCATGCCGTCCGCCTTCACGCCCCGTGACTTCCAGCTGGTCCTGCTGCGCCGCATGGCCGACCACAATCCGGACCTGGTGGAGGACGCCCGCCATGAGCTGGGCGTCTCGATCGCGGACATGCGCGAGGCCAACAAGCGCTGGCAGGCGATGGTCCGCTCACCGCGCTCCCGCGCGGCCCTCTCCCGCTACCGCTCGGTCCTGGGCGAACCCGAGTCGACAACCCCTCGCCGCATCGGCGACCTGGACTGCGACGCCCTGCTGTGGCCGGTCCCGCTCTGGCCGGACCTGCGCTTCGAGGTGCTGGTGGCGCCGAATGGGGTGGTGTGGAACGAGTGGCTGGTACGGGCCCCTGGCGCGCCGTCCCCGCCCCTGAAAACCCTGGAGGACCTCACCCCCTGGTCCTGCACGGTCGACGAGGCAGCCCGCGCCTTCGCCCCCGCCCGCCCCCTGGAGGGCACGGCCCCCACCCGCTGGGGCCTGGCCTTCACGGCCCCGGACACGCAGGGCGTACGCCACCAGGTCGCCGCGGAGTTCACCTGGGGGCTCTTGCAGCGGGTGGGCGTCAGCGGGCAGCGGTGAGGATCGCGTCCACAACCACGGGCAGCGACCCGGTGTGGAGGTCGAGGAACAGGTTCGGCTCGACGAGCTCCAGCTCCATCACGCACGGCTGCCCGTCCGCCCCGTCCACCAGGTCCACGCGGGCGTAGAGGAGGTCGGCGTGGCCCGGTACGGCGGCCAGGGCGCGCTCGGCGGTGGCGAGTTCGGCCGGGGTCGGGGTCCAGGGCTCCAGGCCGGGGTGGGCCACCTTCTTCTCGTCGTACGGGGTGCCGGGCGCGAGGACGGCGCCCTTCCGGCTGGCGTGCAGCAGCCGCCCGCCGAAGAACTGCACCGCCCGCTCCCCGCTCACGTCGATGCCCTTCACATAGGGCTGCACCATCGCCGTGAACCCCTCGGCGTGCATGCGGGCGAGCTGCCGTACGGCGGTGTCGTGCTCCCCTGGTGTGTACCGGGCGGCGAACCGGGCGCCGGCGCCCGAGGTGGGCTTGATGACGTACTCGTGGTCGCCGGGCAGGTCGGCGGGGTCGCCGGGGGCGATGTACCGCGCGGGGACGGTGGGGACACCCGCGGCGGCCAGGTCCCCGAGGTACCGCTTGTCGGTGTTCCAGCGCACGACGTCCGCCGGATTGGCCAGCCGCGTGGCCTTCCCGCACCGCTCGGCCCACGCGGTGAACTCGGCCGCCCGCCAGCTGTAGTCCCAGGTGGACCGGATCACGGCCAGGTCGTAGCCCGCCCAGTCGGCGTCCGCGTCGTCCCAGTACACGGCGTCGGCCTCGGCCCCCGCCGCCCGCAACTCCCCTATGAGCACCGGCAGATCGCGGTCGACGCTGACCTCCGGCCCGGGACGGCAGGTGACGAGTGCGACTCGGGCCACGGCTGGACTCCTGTTCGTACGACGAATGCTCCGCGACGATTCCTCCGCGGAGGCTAACAACAGAGCGTGGAACCGGGCACGGGCCGTTGACCTTCACCTTTGGTCAAGCCGCAGCATCGGTGGCGGAACGGACGAGGAACGCCGGAAGGGCGGGGTGCGGCGGTGGAGATGCTGACGATCGGGGCGTTCGCGAAGGCGTGCCGGCTGTCTCACCGCGGCGGTGTGGACCGGCTCGCAGCTCGCCCTCGTCCACATCGGTGACTCCCGGGCGTATCTGCTGCGCGACGGAGGACTGTTCCGGATCATCCACGACCACACGGTCGTCCAGTCGGTGATCGACGAGGGCCGGCTGACACCGGAGGAGGCCGCCGCCCATCCTCACCACGCCTTGCTGCTCAAGTCGTTGACGGGCGGCGACGACGCCGGTGCCGTACCCGATCTGCGGCTCGAGGACACGCTGCCGGGCGACCGGTGTCTGCTGTGCTCGGACGGCCTGTCCGGAGTCGTTCCGGACGAGGAGATCCGCGCCACGCTCACGTCGGCCTCCGCCTCGGACGAGGCGGACGCGCGCTGGTGGGCGCGGCGAACGCGGCCGGCGGTCCGGACAACGTGAGCTGTGTGGTGGCGGAGGTGGTGGAGGCCGCATGGCGGACGGGGCTGTGCGGCACGATGAGTGGGTACGTCCCGTCCGTACGCCCGCCTCGACGCAAGGAGTGTCCGCGTGTCCTCCCTCTTTCCGGCGCTGTCCGATCCCACGGCCGGGCGGCGGCCCGCCCTGCGGTTCGGGGATCGGGGTCTGACCTATGCGGAACTGGCCTCGGCGGCGGGTGCGCTCGCCGGGCGGGTCGGCGGGTTGATGGGGATCCCCCCTGCCCATGGGGGTCCCCCGGCTCGAGCGAAGTCGAGAGTGGGGGAGGAGTCGAGAGCTTGGGGGAGGGTGGCCGTGTGGGCCACGCCCTCCCTGGAGACCGCGGTCGCGGCGGTGGCCGCGCTGAGTGCCGGTGTGCCCTTCGTCCCGCTCAACCCCAGGTCCGGCGAGCGGGAGCTCGGGCACATCCTGGCGGACAGCGCGCCGTCGCTGGTGCTGGCCCCGCCCGGCGTCGAACTGCCCGGCGCGCTCGGCGGACTGCAGCGCGTCGACGTCGATGTGCGGGGCTCCGGGACTCTCCCGCAGGACGGAGCGGGCGACGAGGATCCCGCCCTCGTCGTCTACACCTCCGGCACCGCCGGCCCGCCCAAGGGCGCCGTCATCCCCCGCCGTGCCGTCGCCACCACTCTCGACGCGCTCGCGGACGCCTGGCAGTGGACCGGCGACGACGTGCTCGTGCACGGGCTGCCGTTGTTCCATGTGCACGGGCTGGTGCTGGGCATCCTCGGGCCGCTGCGGCGCGGCGGGTCCGTGCGGCACCTGGGGCGGTTCAGTACGGACGGCGTGGCGCGGGAGCTCGGCGAGGGCGCGACCATGCTGTTCGGGGTGCCGACGATGTACCACCGCATCGCCGAGGCCCTGCCCGCCGACCCCGAACTGGCCAAGGCGCTCGCCGGGGCCCGGCTGCTGGTCTCCGGGTCCGCCGCGCTGCCGGTGCACGACCACGAGCGGATCGCCGCCGCGACCGGCCGCCGGGTCGTGGAGCGGTACGGGATGACCGAGACGCTGATGAACACCAGCGTGCGGGTGGACGGGGAGGCGCGCGCGGGGACGGTGGGGGTTCCGCTGCCGGGTGTGGAGCTGCGGCTCGTCGAGGAGGACGGATCCGTCATCGCGGCCTGCGACGGGGAGAGCGTCGGGGAGATCCAGGTGCGCGGGCCGAATCTGTTCACCGAGTACCTCAACCGGCCCGACGCCACCGCCGCCGCGTTCACCCCGGACGGCTGGTTCCGCACCGGGGACATGGCGGTGCGCGAGCCCGACGGGTACGTGCGGATCGTGGGGCGCAAGGCGACCGATCTCATCAAGAGCGGCGGCTACAAGATCGGGGCCGGGGAGATCGAGAACGCGCTTCTCGAGCACCCGGGTGTCCGGGAGGCCGCGGTCGCCGGGGAGCCCGACGACGACCTGGGCGAGCGGATCGTCGCCTGGGTGGTGCCCACGGATCCCGCGGCGCCACCCGGTGCCGACGAGCTGGCCGGCCACGTGGCCCGCCGGCTCGCCCCGCACAAGCGTCCGCGCGTGGTGCGGTACCTGGACGCCCTGCCCCGCAACGACATGGGGAAGATCATGAAGCGGGCGCTGCGGGATGCCTGAGCGCCTGTCCGCGCGGGACGCCCTCGCCCTTGTCACCGACGACTTCGCGGAACTCCCCTCCCCCGCGCGCGACGGGCAGCCCGACGGTCCGTTGGCCTGGCCCGGCTACGACGCCTCCCGCGCCCGCGCCGCCGCGCGCACCGGCGAGGAGGAGTCCGTCGTCTGCGGGCACGCCACCGTCGGCGGCACCCCGGTCGTGCTGATCGCGTTCGAGTTCGGCTTCCTCGGCGGCTCCCTGGGCGAACGCACCGGGGACCGGTTGGAGGCGGCCCACGTCCACGCCCGTGAGCGGCGCCTCCCGGTGGTGTCGCTGGTCGCGACGGGCGGCAGCCGGATGCAGGAGGGCATGCTCGCGCTGACCCAGTTGCAGCGCGTGGCCCGCCAGTCGGCGCTCACGCGCGCGGCCGGTCTGCCCCAGCTCGCGGTGTTGCGGGACCCGACGACGGGCGGCGGCTGGGCCACGCTGGGCGCGGGCGCCGACGTGGTGCTGGCCCTGCCGGAAGCCCAGGTCGGCTTCGCGGGCTCCCGGGTGCGCCCACCGGACGCCGACCCGGCGGCGTACACCGCTCAGGCGCAGCTCGCGGCGGGCACCGTCGACGCGGTCGTACGGCCCGGAGAGCTGCGCGAGACGCTGGGCCGGTGGCTGGAGCTGCTGACGGCGCCCTCCACCGAACCCGCGCCCGTGCCCGGCGCGCTCGGCCGGATGGACCTCCCGACCACCGGCTGGGACGCGGTGCGGCGCACCCGCGACCCGCAGCGTCCCCGCGCGCACGCCTACCTGGACGCCTGCTTCACCCACCGGGCGGCCATCAGCGGCGACCGCTGCGGCGGCACCGACCCGGACGGCATGCTCTGCGGCTTCGGCACCCACGACGGCCGGACCATCGCCTACGCCGCCCAGACCGGCACCGCGACCCGGCCCGCCGGATACCGTACGGCCGCCCGGCTGATCCGCCTGGCGGACCGGCTGTCCCTGCCGGTGCTGACGCTGGTGGACACACCGGGCGCCGCCAACGACGCCGACGCCGAACGGCAGGGCGCGGGCGCCGCGATCGCCGGCCTGTTCGCCGCGGTCGCCACCGCCCGTACGCCGATCACCACGCTGGTCATCGGCGAGGGCGGCTCAGGCGGCGCCCTCGCGCTCGCCGCGCCCGGGAACACGTGGGTCACGCCGGACAGCTACTTCTCCGTCATCGCCCCCGAGCTCGCCGCCGCGATACTCAAGCGCCCGCCGGAGCAGGTGCGGGAGACGGCAGACCAGCTCCGGGTTCGGCCCCAGGACCTGGTCGCCCTGGGGGTGGTACGGGGGATCGCCGGCGCCGCTACGTGAGGAGCGGACCCCGTACAAGGTCCCCGGTGCGCGACGCGCCCAGGACCACCCGCCCGGACCACCCCGAGGGGCGCGGGCCCGCTTCACGGCGGAGGATGCGGAGAAGAGGCCCGCCGCCCGGCGGCCCGCCCGCGGTCCGTTCTCGGGAGGTACCGCCATGACCGTCAGCCTGGACCAGCTGCGCCGCTGCCACTTCGCCGTCGACCTGGGCGCGGCGAGGACCCGCGTCTACGTCAAGGGCGCCGGTCTGGTGGTGGACCAGCCCAGTGCGGCGGCCGTGAACACCCGCACGGGAGCGCTGATCGCGGTCGGTGAGTTCGCCGAGAAGATGACGGGCCGCACGCCCTCGTACATCCGCGTCGTCCGGCCCGTCTCCGGCGGTACCGTCGTCGACATCGAGATGGCCCAGCGCATGCTGCGCCACCTGCTCGGCGAGAAGCTCCGCCGCAGCCTGCGCCGCAAGCCCCGGCTGCGGGCCGCCGCCTGCACCCCGCACGACGCGGACCCGCTGGCCCAGCGCGCGGCCGTGGAGACGCTGGTCGGGCTGGGGGCGCGCAGGGTGGAGCTGGTGGACACGCTCGTCGCGGCGGCCGTGGGGTGCGGGCTGCCCGTCGAGCGGCCCGAAGCCTCCATGATCATGGTGTGCGGGGCCGCCGCCACCCAGATCGCGGTGCTGTCGCTGGGGAACATCGTGACCGCCGAGCGCATCCCGGTGGGCGGCGAGGCCGTCGATCACGCCATAGTGCAACACCTGCGGCACGAGCACGCGTTGATGCTCCCGAGCCAGTCCGTACGGCCGCTGCGGCTCGCCCTGTGCGCGGGCGGGTTCACCTCGGACGGGCCCGCCTCCACCGAGATCATGGGGCGGGACGTGGCGACCGGGCTCGCGCGCTCCGTGAAGGTCGACACGGCGGCCGTGCGGAACGCCATCCAGACCCCGCTGACCGCCGTCCTCGACGGCATCGGCAAGGTGCTGCGGGACTGCCCGCCCGATCTGGTGGCCGACCTCGCCGACCGCGGGATCATGATGGTCGGGGGCAGCGCGCTGCTGCCGGGGCTCGACGACATGCTGCGCCAGGCGACCGGCATGCCCGTGCACATCGCCGAACGGCCCGACATCTGCGCGGTCCAGGGCCTGGGCGCGATGCTGGAGGGCAGGATCCAGCCTCTGACGCTGGATCCGCTGGCGGCCTGAGCCTCCGACCGCGCTGAAGGCCGGACGGACTCCGGCGGGAGCCGGACGGCGTTCCGGGTGGCCTCCGCAGGCAGCGGCGAGCGGTTCCGTACGATGGGCGCCATGACGTCCGGCGTGTGCACCCGCTCCTCGGTGAGCCGTGCCCGCTGGGTGCTGCTGGTGATGGCGGTGCTGGCCGGGGTGCTGGCCATGCACGCGCTGTCGCCGTCCGGGACGCCGTCGGCGGGGCAGCACGTCATGGTGGGGGCGCCGGCGGCAGGACACAGGACCGCAGCCGCACCCGCTCACGCGGACGACTGCGCGTGCCGCCACCTGTCGAACGCCGGCCATGGCGGGATGGCCATGGACCACTCAGGCGGCACCTGCGCGGCCGGAGGCACCGCCGCCTCCTACGTACCGCCCGCCCTGCTGCCCGCGCTCACGGTTCCCGGGGAGTGCGCCGCGGCCTTCTCCGGTCCTCCGGTCGCGCGGACGGCCGACGGCCGGGCTCCGCCCGACCTGTCCGAACTGCAGCTTCTGCGGATCTAGAGGCGCCCGCACGACACCTCTCCTCTCAGGTGGCGTGCTCCGGTCCGTCTCACGATCCGTTCTTCCCGCGCGCCTGCGCGGGGTGTTCCAAGGAGCTGTACTTCTCATGGCATTTCGCCGTTCCCCGATCCGCCGTACCGCCGCGCTGGCCGCGGCCGCGACCGCAGCGGTGGTGCTGACCGCCTGCGGCGGCAGCGACTCCTCCTCCTCGCCCTCCTCCTCGTCCTCCGCCTCGTCGGGGCACTCCGGCCACGGCATGGGGTCGATGTCCCCGGCCGCCCCCTCGGGCGCCGCCTCCGCGGGGCAGGGCGGCCACAACGCGCAGGACGTGACATTCGCGCAGGAGATGATCCCGCACCACCGCCAGGCCGTGGCCATGGCCGGCCTGGCCCCGTCGCGGGCCGCCTCCCAGGACGTCAAGGACCTCGCCGCGACGATCCGGAAGGCACAGGACCCGGAGATCGCCACCATGTCGGGCTGGCTGAAGGCGTGGGGCGAGAAGGTCCCCGACGACAGCGGGTCAGGCATGGAGAGCATGCCGGGCATGGACCACTCCGGCTCGTCGATGCCCGGCATGATGTCGGACGGGGACATGAAGAGGCTTCAGAGCCTGTCGGGTGACGCCTTCGACAAGGCCTTCCTCCAGATGATGATCGGCCACCACGAGGGCGCGATCGCCATGGCGAGGACCGAACAGGCCAAGGGCTCCTACGGTCCCGCGCAGACGATGGCGAAGTCGATCGTCACCTCGCAGTCCGCCGAGATCACGGAGATGAAGAAGATGCTCGGCGAGCAGTAGGCAGAAGTCAGTAGGAAGCAGGCCCAGGGCCGGTTCGGGGCGGCGGCGGTGCGGCCGCTGCCCCGGATCCGGGTCCGTTCGCACCCGGGCGACGGCGGAGTGTCAGGTGACGGCGCGGAGCCTGCCGAAGGGCCGGTGGCCCAAGGACCGCCGGCGGAGCTGATCGACGCTCCGGGCGGTCTCCTCGTCCGCGGGCAGGTGAACGACCAGTTGCTGCGCGTCCGCGGAGAGTTCGAGCGTCTCCCGGTGGAACCGGAGTTCGTGTGCTGTGGGGTGGTTCAGTCGGAGCACGCCGCGCTTCGGGACCATGTGCCGGTTCAAGCGCCGTGTGAAGTCGGGACCGGCGAGGGGCGCGAGTTCCGCGGTGAACCACTCGGAGCTCTCGACGGACGGCCCGAGCCACAGGTCGAAGGCCTGCTGGTCC
The DNA here is from genome assembly GCF_040682835.1 of Streptomyces sp. NPDC051104. NCBI lineage: Bacteria > Bacillati > Actinomycetota > Actinomycetes > Kitasatosporales > Streptomycetaceae > Streptomyces > Streptomyces sp. NPDC051104. The sequence goes on from NZ_JBFBBS010000002.1 coordinate 96,730, forward strand.
GCGATGTCGTCCCAGTCGGCGAAGAAGGTGCGGGCCCGGGGGTCGGTGAACACATAGCGGGTGAGGTTCGGCGCGCCGGTCTCCAGCAACCCGGTTCCGTCCATCAGCCACGCGTATCCGCTGGTGTGGGCGAGGACGTCGCCCAGCCGGTTCGTCACCAGCGCGATCTCCGGCTCGAGGAGGCGCAGGGTCTCCAGCACGGACGGCCGGACCTCGCGCCGAGGCGGCGCCGGCCGGGTGTGGGCGACACACTCACCGCCGCTGATCTTCGCGAGGTAGCGCAGGTGGTTGCGCTCCGAGGGGTCGAGACTGAGGGCGTCCGCGAGCGCGTTCACCACCGCCACGGAGGGGTTGCGGTCGCGGCCCTGCTCGATACGGGTCAGGTACTCGACGCTGATGCCGGCCCGCGCGGCCACGTCCGTGCGTCGCAGACCGGGTGAACGGCGGCGGCCGTGATCCGGAATCCCCAACTCGTCCGGCTGGATACTGTCGCGCTTGGCCCGGACGAAGTCACCCAACGGTGTACCCATGCCGCGAGCATACGGTGACGCGTTGCCGGTCGTGGAGTGCTGAGGGTGGCCCTGCGGGGGCCAGCCTGAGCCCGGCCTGGTTGCGGTCGCCGCGGCGGCCGATGGTGGTGGGCATGGAGAACACGCACAAGCTGGTGATCATCGTTGGCAGCGTCCGGGAGGGCCGGTTCGGTCCCGCGGTGGCCTCATGGGTCGCCGATCAGGCCCGTGCCCACGGGGGATTCGACGTCGAGGTCGTCGATCTGGCGGACGTCGAGGTCCCGTTGGCCCTGCCCGCCGTGTCGCCGAAGCTCGCGGGCGACGACTACCCCCGTCCGGCCGGGATGGAGCCCCTGACGTCGGCACTCGACGGCGCGGACGCGTTCGTCATCGTCACGCCGGAGTACAACCACAGCTATCCGGCGTCGTTGAAGGCGGCCATCGACTGGCATTTCACACACTGGACGGCCAAGCCGGTCGCGTTCGTCAGCTACGGCGGTGCGGCAGGTGGCCGGCATGCCGTACTGCATCTGGAGAACGTTCTGACCGAGTTGCACGCGGTGACGATCCGCGACGGTCTCGCCTTCCCGAACTACTTCACGGCGTGGCAGGACGGTCAGCCGCTCGACCCCCAGGCCCCCGGGTACGCCAAGACGTTGCTGGACCAACTCACCTGGTGGGCGGGTGCGCTTCGGTCGGCACGCGAGGCCGCCCCCTACCCGGCGTGAACCGGGCGCAGCACGACAAGAAGGGGCCGTCCGCCCCGCGCGAGGAGCGCGGGGCGGACGGCCTCTTTCGAGCCGGCGGTCAGAAGGAGACGTTGACGCCGGCCTGGTGGTAGGCGCCGAGGGTGCCGACGGTGCCCAGGGCAACGCCCTCGACGGTGCCGACCTGAGCCAGGACGTCCGCGTCGCTGACCGTCGTCGGGCCGACGACCGCGCTGGCGTGCGGGGCCAGGCCGCCGGAGACGTTGTCGAGCTCGGCGTCGGACAGCTCGGTGGTGTGAACCTGGGGAGCGGAGTTCATGATGGAACTTCCCTTCGCATGTGGGTTCCGCAAGGGGGGAGCGTCCCGCTGGGGACAAGTGGCGGGCCGCGACCGCGGGCGTGCGGCATCCGTTACCGGCCACCCTTCGCACGACCCCGCGGCGCCTGAGATCAAAGCACGGAGTGCGCCGGCTATCCAATCAACCGGCGCTTCCACCAAAGCGGTTGACCGCGCAGGCCACGCATCGGTAAAGGCGCGCGCACGAATTGGGGGCGGTTTCTCCACACGCCGCGCGGGGCCGGGGACGGGGCCGGTGTTTCCCCCGTGATGCGGAACAGGGCATTCCGCACCAATGGAGCGCGCTCCGGCAGGCCGGCGTGGAGATCCCTCGCACCTCGTGCCGCAGTTGCGCATTCGCGGTGCAGATTCGCCGAACCCCGGGTGCCGACGGCTCGCCCCGCCGAAGAGGGGCGCCCCGCCCGTCCGTGATCGGACGGGAACCGTCCGTCAGGAAACAGAAACCGGTCCGGGAACCCGTCCGCGAGCGGACGGAAAGTGGTGTTCCGCGACGGCTCCACCGGGCGCTCGCCGGGAGGTCTGCGGCGCGGCGGTCGGGGCCGGGTAGGTCTGCGGCGCGGCGGTCGGGGCCAGGTAGGTCTGCGGCGCGGCGGTCGGGGCCAGGTAGGTCTGCGGCGCGGCGGTCGGGGCCGGGTAGGTCTGCGGCGCGGCGGTCGGGGCCGGGTAGGTCTGCGGCGCTGAGATCTGGACTGCGGAGATCTGGGCTGCGGAGGTCGTCGCCACCGCTGCGTGATCTTCCGTCGACGACCTTGCCCTCCCGTGAGGGGAGCCGGGGGAGGTCCGGCTGCATCAAGTCCAGGGTGAGCAATGGGGTGGTCCGCTTCGCACCCTCCGGCAGCGGAATTGCCTTCCGAGGGGGAGGGCCGGCCTCTCCCCCACCACTTGTCGTTGAGGTCGTACATGGTGATGAGGTCGACGGGATGGCCGCAGGCGTTCGCACCACCCCGTTGAGGCCCCTGCGCGGTACCGGACAGACGGTGAGACGGCGACGGCGCCGTAGCCGCCCCCGCTCACCGGCCGAGGTCGGCCAGCAGGTCGTCGAGTACCGTCTCCTCCTCGATGCGCACGCCGAGTCCGGTGAGGGCCGCGGGCAGGTCCGGGTCCCACGCGGCGGTGGTCGGCGTGCCGGTCAGGGGCGAGGCCAGTGGGGTGGCAGCGACTGCGGTGCGGTAGTCGGCGACCGTGTAGCGCCAGGGGTGCCAGGGGACGCGGCGCAGCAGGCCGGAGGCGATACGCAGGCCGCCCCAGTCGAAGTCGCCGTGGTAGCGCAGCGTGGTTCCGTGGGCGTGCAGGTGGCGCAGCAGGATGAGGGCGGCGGCCGAGGGCTGGCCCTGGAGGCAGACCAGCGGCGGGCAGGCGGCGCCCAGGGTGTCGGCCGCAGTGGCCAGGACGGCCGGGTTCTCGCAGACGCGGAGGACAGGGGGTGCCGTGCGCGGCGGGTGCCGGGTGAGCTGCCGTAGCGTCAGGACTGCCGGTTCGCCCTCGTCAGACGACCAGTCGAGGGCGGGGGAGCCGCGCAGGCCCAGGGTCAGGACGGTGGAGGACAGGGCGTCCTTGAGGAGCCCGGCCGACGCCCATGCCTCGCGGCGCCACTCGGCGCCGCTGCCGTCCGGGAAGCCGGTCAGCGTGCGGGCTCCGGACAGGACGAGGGTGGCGAGCGGGGTGCCGTCGTCGAGGGCGTGGGCATCGCCGAAGGCGCCGGCGGCGAAGGCGGGCAGGGACACGGCGGGCTCGGCCGGCAGCCGGCACAGTGCCTTGGCGGTGTCCCCCAGCAGGCTCTTCGCCGCCTGCGGAGTGCGGGCGAGCCGGCGTACGAGGCCGTCCGAGACGATCCGCTCGGCCCAGTCGGCCAGTTCGGGCCTGCCAGTGCGGATGAGCTCGTCGAGCGGGGCGTACGCGTCCCGCCAGGCGCGCTCCTCCCGCTCGCGTACGTCGGCCAGCCGGGCGACATGTCCTGTGAGGGCGGTGACGGCTGCTTCCAGGCCGTCGGGGCTGATGCCGGAACGGCGCAGGACGGCGTCCACGGCGTCGAGACGGACGCTCAGCGCGCGTCCGGCACCCGGGGCGCGGCCCAGCAGCCGTTCGGCGGCGGCCCTCTGCGCGGCGGTGGGGGCGCTCAGGGAGACCGGGCCGGTGAGGGGTTCGTCCCGCGCCATGCGGCGGCGTACGCGGTCGATCAGCCAGGCGAGGTCGGGGCCGCCGAGCAGCCGGGTCAGGCGGTCGCGGTCGACGGGTGCCGCGGACTGTCGGTGGGTGTCCCTGAGCTCGCTCGTGTCCGCCCGCTCGCTCATGTCCACAGCGTGTCCTCGGTTTCAGCCGCGTCCGGAGTTGCCCGCGGACCGGTCTGCGCCGGGATGCCCTTCGTCAGGCGACCCGGTTCGCTGCCCCTGACCCGTGCGGTCCCGTCCCACTCCCAGCGGGTCACCAGGACGGCCGGGATCTCGTCGACGCGGGAGAGCTGGGCGATGGCGATACCGGGAACCTGCGGGTAGCAGGCCCATTCGCGTTCGGAGGTCATCACCACATCCAGGTCGAAGGCGTGCAGCAGGCCAAGGCACTTGGCGCGGGAGTCGTCGTCGACCCCGGCGAACGCCTCATCCAGGGTGACCAGCCGCGGGGCATCGGACCCGGCCGTGGCGTAGTGCGAGGAGGCCGCGGCGAACAGCGGCACGCTCACGGCCAGGACGCGTTCGCCGCCGGAGGCGGGCCCTGCGGCGGGAACCCATTTGCCGTGCTGGTGCCGTTCGATGCCGAACTCGTGCCAGGCGCGGTAGTCGAGGGCCGCGGTGAGCACCTCCAGCCAGCTGCCCGCAGTGTCGTCGGCCTGGCGGCGGGCGATCTCGGCCTGCAGGAACTCGCCGACCGCGGCCCGGTCCTCGGCCGTCCAGGCGTCGGCGGACTGGCGCAGCCGCTCGCGGGCCTGTGCGAGCCCGGCCGGCGCCTTGCGGGAGGGACGCCAGAGGAGCCGCAGTCTCATGCCGGTGGAGGTGGGCCGCTCCCGGAGTTCTGCGTTCATGGCCTGTACCCGGCGCTCGGCGGCGCCGACCAGCTCCTGCAGGGTGCCGGCGACCTCGGTCAGCAGGTGGGTTTCGAGGATCTCCCGCTCGTGCGCGGACAGGATGCGGGTCAGCTCGGCGACCTCCACGGCGAGGGCCTCGGCGAGGTCGGGGACAGCACGCGTACGGCCCTGGTAGACGATCTCGACGACCATGCCGTCCTCGGTCATCCGGGCGGAGGCGCTGTGACCGCCCCGGGAGAGAGCGTCCTGGAGCTTCTTGTACTCCTCGCTGAGCCGCTTCTGCACACGCTCCCAGGCGCCGTCGGAGTCGTCGGTGCCGGACAGGTCGCTCTCGATGGCGCGAGCGAGGGCGATGGCCGGGGTGGCGGCCCAGGGTCCCGCGTCCAGCGGCGGTACGGCCGTCTCGGGCAGGGCGACGGCGAGCAGCCCGGTGGCCGCGAACCGCTGGAGTGCGGCGATGGCCTCGGCGCGGGCCGCTGTGGCCTCGTGGACGTCCACTTCCAGGCGTTCGATGTGGCCGAGTGCCAGGTGGGCGCGCCGGTCTGCGGCCGTGTGGTCCTCGCGTGCGCGGCGCTGCTCGCGGTCGCACACGGTGAGCGCGTCGGCTGTGTCGGCAAGGCGCCGCTCCAGCTCTGCCACAGCGGTGCCGACGGTGGAACGCAGGGTGGCGTGGCGCTCGTCGGCGGCAGTCGCGATACGGGCCGTCCCCTCGGCGCGCTGGGCCAGCTCGGCCACCTTCTCCTCGGTCCGCCGGGCTTCCGCGCGCTCGTCGGCCAGGGCCCGTGCCGCGTCGGCCCGCTCGCGCAGCGCGGGCCACAGCCCGGCCAGGACGGCGGTGTGGTCGGCCAGGGCCTGGCGGACGGCGGCGAGGTCCGCCCGGGTTGTGGGCAGGTTCACCGCGGCGGCGGTGTCGGCGAGTTCGGTGGCGGCCTCGGCCTCCTGTCGGGAAGCCTCGGCGAGTTCGGCGGCGTGTTCGTCGCGGCGGGCGCGGGCCCGGTGCGCGGCGTCCGAGGCCGCGGCGGCGAGGGCGTGCGCGTGGCGCAGGGCGGCGTCGTCGGGGACGCCGGTCAGTTCGGCGTCCAGGGTGGTGCGGCGCCGGACGACCGCGGCACGTTCGGCGTCGAGGCGTGCCATGTCCCCGGCGTATGCGGCGAGTTCGTCGTGCAGGGCGGTGATCCGGGCGCGGCGGGCCTCCTCGCGGGCGCCCTCGCCGACGTACACGGCGACCTGCTTCGACCAGGTGCCGGTCAGCGCGCCGACGCGGAAGCAGCCGTCCGCGCTCACCCAGGTGTCACCGCCCGAGCCGAGGCCCACACCGGCGAGGAGGTGGGCGACGGTCTGCTCGCCCACCGCCGCGGCCTGGGGATCGCCGTGGTCCACGGCCGGGCGGAGCACGTCGGCGAGCGTGTGCCCGGCGATCGGGCCGGCGGGCGAGAGCAGGACGTCGTGCCCGTCCGCGTGCAGGGCGGTACCGTCCGGGCGCACCCAGGCGTCCAGGAGCCCGGACGCCTCCAGCGCGGCCTCCAGACCCGCCCGTTCACCGGCAGGGACATGGTCCCGGAACTCGACCAGCCGCCACAGGGGCGCGCCCGGGACCTGCTCGCGCAGCCCAGGGGTACGGGTGTGCGGCGACGCCGGCCCGCGCTGGCCGCCTGCCTCCAGCTCGGCCAGCTCCCGCTCGGCCTCGGCGCGCCGGGCCTGCAGGCCGGCCAGTTCCTGCCCGAGGACGGCTGCCTGGTCGGCCAGATGCGCCGCTCGTGCGCGATGGCCCTGGCCGGCTGCCTCCCGTGCCGGGTAGGGGCCTTGGCAGTGGGTCACCCAGTCCTGCAGCGCGTCGAGCAGCCCGGCGGGATCGGGTACGGCGAGTTCGTCGCAGGCGTCCAGGTGGGCGCGGACGCGGGCGACGAGGTCCGTGCCCGCCGCCTCGGCGGCTTCTTCCGCCTCGGCCTGCCGCCGCGCGGTGTGGCCGGCCTCGGTGTCGGCCTCATCCAGGCGGCGGGCGGCGGCGCGCCGCTCGGCGGCCGCCCGGTCGGCGCGGTCCGCCAGCTCCTCCACGTGCTCGACGGTGCGCCGCCTGCGGGCCACCACCTCCTCGGCGGCACGCCGCAGTTCGGCCTCCGACGCCCCGTCGGTGCGCGGCGTGCCGTCGAGGCGGGCCGCCGCAGCCGTGTCCCGGGCGCGCTCGGCCAGGTCGGCGACGCGTTCCTCGGCCGCCACAAGGCGCCGCTCGGCCGTACCGAGGCGCCCCAGGGCCCGGGTGTGCACCTGGGCCGCGTCCTGGCGGTCGGCCTCGGCTCGCTTCAGCTCCTCGGCGGTGCGGCGCGCCTCTGCCGCCGCCTGCTCCAGCTCCCGGGCACTGCGCATCTCGGGTCCCTCGCGCAGCGCGGCCTGCTGTGCCTTCAGCCGCGTGGCCCTCTCCTCCAGCTCCGCGAACCGCCCGGCCGCAGCCTCCCTGTCCGTCTCGGCCTGCTCCCGCTCGGCCCGGGCCTGGGCCAGGTCGCGGTGCAGCTGCTCGTAGCGGGCATGCTCGCTGCGGGGCAGCCGGGCGCGGCGGCGTGCGGCCACGCGGGCGTAGCGCCGGTAGTGGTCCAGGAAGGCGGAGGCTGCCCGCTCGGCCTCGCTCGCTGCCCGCAGCTCCTCCTTCTCCTCGTCCAGGGAGCGGAACGCCTCCGCCACGTCGGCGATCACGGCCTGGTCCATCGGCGGCAGCGCCTCGGTCAGGGCGCGGGACAGGGCGGCCTCGTTGGGCCGTTTCGACAGCTGCGGCTGGCGTAGCTGGACCAGCAGGTCGACCAGGGCGGCGTAGCGTCGCTCGCCAAGGCCGAACAGCGCCTCATCGACGGCCCGCCGGTACGCCGTGGCCGTGTCGTACACCATGCCGTGCCCGGCGAGAGCCTCCACGAGCCGGTCCTGCGACAGGGCGGTGCCGGTCGCGTCGAGCAGGCTCAGGTCCTTGCCGATGCGCTGGTCGGTGACGGCGTACCAGTGGCGGGCGATGCCCCGGCCCGCCACGGCCTTCAGCCCGCAGGCGAGGGTGCGGAAGTGGGCGCGCCCGGTGTCCTCCTCGACACGGCCGAACTCGATCCAGGTGTAGCCGAGCCGCTCGGGGTGGGGGTGTTCCCCGCCGAGCAGCAGGTTCCACTCCATGCGCTTGCCCGGGTCGGCGTCGGGCTCCACCCGGCGCGGCGACAGGTCGCCGTCCAGCAGGAACGGGAGCGTGAGGGCGAGCACCTTGGACTTGCCGGTGCCGTTGTTGCCGCGCAGCAGCAGGCGGCCGTCGCGGAACCAGAACTCCTCGGTGTCGTAGTAGAAGAGGTCGACCAGGCCGATGCGCAGCGGCCGCCACCGGCCGGGCACGGGGTGGGGCAGGGCCGTCACGGTTGCTGTGCCTTTCGCTGGGAGGTGCGGTGTGCGGGTTCCACGACGACGGTCTCGCCAACCGCGTACCGGGCGAGCGCGGGCAGCGCGGCCACGCCGGCGGGAGTGCGCTTCACCAGGCCCAGCCCGGTCAGTTTGGCCAGCGCCTGCTCGACCAGTTCCCCCTCCGTGCCCGGCTGCTTGGCGCTCTTGGACCAGAACGCGCCGTGGACCGCGGCCAGTTCCCGCACTCGGCGCTCCAGTTCACCCCGGCTGACCTCGCCGTCCGCGGCGGCGAGGTGCTCGGCGAGCAGCAGGGTGACATGCCCGTGGGTGCCCTGTTCGGGCATGCGTACGTCGGTGAGGTCGTCGTGGGGGTCGACCATGGCGATGCCCTCGGCCCGCACCTCGGGCACCAGACCGGTCAGTTCGCTGACGCGTGCGGTGAGGAAGGCGCGTTGGCGGGTGAGGTAGGCCAGCTCGTCGTCGGTGAGCTCGTCGTAGTACAGCACGGGGTCGTCGAGGAGGCGGCGGGTGAGCTTCTGGCGGATCGCGCGGAACCGCAGCTCGTCGCTGTCCAGGGCACTCTCCGCGGTGAGTGCGTTCAGCCGCTCCTCGAAGCCGTCCACGTCGATCAGTGACGGGCCGTGGCGGGCGGCGAGCAGCCCGGCCAGGACGCGGCGCTCCACGTCGTAGAGCACGTCGCCGGCCCCGCTGACGTAGGCGTCCTCGTCCCCGGCCACCCGGCGCAGCACCCCGTACCGCAGCAGCAGCCGTACGACGGCGGCGAGGTCCAGGCGTTCCTCGCGCCGCTCCAGTGTGAACTCCACACCGGCGGCGGCCAGATGCGGGTCGGCGGCGTCGAGCACCACCTGTTCGGCGAGGCGGCCGAGCGCGATCTGGGCCTCCCCGCGTTCCAGTGCGGCCAGCGCCAGGCACAGCAGAACGTAGCGGCGGCGGGTGAACGGCACACCGGCGCGGGACGCCTCGCGCGCCGGGTGGGTCGCGTCGGCCAGGGTGCCGGGCGTCCTGCGCAACCGGGCGGACTCCGCGTCCACCCGCAGCGACCAGCCGGTGTTGCGGTCGAACCAGTCGCGCAACTCGGCGGCGTACCGGCGCACCAGGCGGTAGGCCTCGGCGCCAGGGCCGCGGGCGAGCAGCAGCGGCTCCTTCAGCAGGGCGCGGGCGGCCCTGTGGAACTCGGCGGTGCGCCGGCTGTCCAGCACCTCGCCCAGGGATGTGGTCATCGCGCCTCCCGCGCAAGGATGCTCTGCGTGAGGTCGGTGATCTCGACGGTGTGGTCGGGGCCCCGGAACACCCCGCCCGGCGTGCGGATCTCGGCCTTCGTCCCGTCGTCGAGGGCGGTGAGGCGGATCTCCATCGTGCCGTCGTTGCTGGTCGCCGCGGTCGTGGTCGTGCCGGGCCGCCAGGTGGCCAGGGCGTCGCCGAGCAGCCGGAGGAACAGGCCGAAGGCCACCGGGTCCAGCTCGCCGAGCGCGGACAGACGGGTGATGCCGTCCGTAGCCAGCCGGGCGCGGGCGGCCGCGATCTCCTCGGCCTGCTTCTCGGCGAGCTCGGCCAGCTGCCGCCGCTGCTCGGACCGGTCCTGCACTCTGCGGGGCTTGCCGCGCCGCTCGTAGCTTCCGGTACGGCGCAGCTGCGGGCTGATCCGCAGCGGTTCCGCCTCGGCCCAGGGGGTGGAAGGGGCCACCGGGCGCGCAGCGCGTTCGGCGAGGGTGTCGGCGTCGACGGTGAGGTGACGGGCGGGGTAGAGGCCGAAGGCGGCGCGCCAGAGCCGGTGCCGCGCCTCGTCGTCCGGGGCTTCGGCGAACCAGCAGGCCAGGGTGCGGAAGTCCGCCGACCGGTCCGAGCGCCCGGCCCGCCGCTCGTTCAACTGCCGTACCACTGCCAGGAGTTGCGGAATCGCGCCGAGCGCGCGTCCGCGCAACAGGCGGGCCTGGGACTCGCGGCCGTCCGCCGACACGAACCAGGCGGCGAGTCCGGCCCAGCGCCCCGCCCACCGCTCGTACGCCTGCGTTTCGGCGGTGTCCGCCTCGTCCGGAGCGGCATCGGCGGCCTCCCGCACGGCCGCCAGCCGCAGCAGCAGGCTCACCCGGCCCTGGTCCTCCAGTTCGCCGATGAGCAGGGCGATCCGTCCGCCGAGAGTGATCAGGTCCTGGATGAACCGCTCCAGGTACTGGATCAGCCGGTCCTTGTAGGCGAGGAACAATTCCACCTCGACGCCGTGCAGGTCGATGGTGCGCTGCAGCGACCCCATGAACGCCCGCGCGTTCTCGGCCAGCGCCTCGAACCGGCTCGTCAGTGCGGACAGCGCCAGATGCACCTTGGCCGCGTCCGGCTCCTCCTGTGCGGCGAGCACGAGCAGCGCCCGTAGGTGCGTGACGATGTCGTGCAGCGCCACCGCCTGGAGTGCTCCGCGCCGCCCCAGTGCCTCGTCGTACACGGACAGCGCCTGCTCGGCGGCCTCGCCGGTCTGGGTGAGCTGGTAGATGAAGCGTCTGCGGTAGAAGTCCTCGACCGCGGTGACCCGGGAGGTGTCCGGATCCGCCCGCAGATTGCCCCACCCGACGAGGCTGTCCAGCGCCTTGACGACGGCGTCCGGGCCGGCGGGGCGATCCTCCGGCGGCAGCGCCGCGTGCACGTCCTCGGGCCGCAGATGCACCGCGAACCGCTCCTTGGCCAATCAGGAAAACGTGCATCACCTGGCGGTAGAGGGCGGCGTTGGGTGCGGTGAGGTGGGCAAAGGGGGCGTATGAGGTCTCGGACTCTGCGTGTGCGGTGGCCTCAGCGGGTCCGGTGGGCCTGGAGCTGTCCGGCTCGGCAGAATGCGGCGTCATCGTCCTGGCATTCTTCCCGACGAAGCCCCCGCTGCGGCAATCAAGGCCAAACCTTTGCGCTGTGTCACTACGCGCGAGCACCTCCACGCAGGGCCACTCGCCCATACATACGGGAACATGTATCTTGATATCCGATGCCGTATACACAAGGGAGTGTCATGAGCCGCACCGTGATCGATCTCGACGACGAGGCACTGGAGGCCGCCGCCAAGGAGCTCGGCACCACGACCAAGCGTGACACCATCAACACCGCCCTGCGGGAGGTCACCGCCCGCTACCGGCGGCTTCGCGCTCTCGGAGAAGCCCGCGAACTGGTCGCCGAAGGCGCCCTGGACATGGACGTCCTCCTCGACAAGAGCAAGTACCGGCCCGCCGGCGAGCCGGACGGTGTCAACAGCGCGGGAGCGGATGCGTGACCGTCGCCGACTACCTGATCGACACCTCCGCCCTCGCCCGCGTCCTCCTCGGCCGGACCACGGCCGAGTGGGACGACACGATCGCCGCGGGGCTCGTCGCTCTGTGCGACATCACCGAACTGGAAGTCCTCTACTCAGCACGCTCGGCGGCGGACCGGGAGCATGTGAAGCGCACGTTGAACGCCCACTACACCTGGTGCCCCATGCCCGACGGCAGCTATCGACGCGCACGCGTGGTCCAGGAACTGCTCACCACCAAGGGCGAGCACCGCAGTGCGGGCCCCGTCGACCTGTTGGTCGCCGCCGCCGCGGAAGAGGCGGGGCTGACCCTGCTTCACTACGACCGCGACTTCGAGACGATCGCCCGTATGACCGGACAGCCCGTACGCATGATCGACCTCAGGGACTGAGGAGCAGCGTCCGGCACGCAGTGAGCGGGCACTGGGCCCGCAACCTCCTTTACAGCCCGTACCGGTCGAGGATGCTCATCAGCTTGCGCCGGCGTTTCAGTTCCGTCCGCAGACCGGCGAGATACTCGGTGAACGCCTCCTGCGTCCCCAGCGCACGATGGCAGTCACGGGCACCCAGCAGCAGCCGCACCAGTCGCTCGTAGGCACGGTCGCCGGTCGGCTCCTTCAGCCGCTCGACCAGCCGCAGGTAGACCGCGAGCGCCTCGGCCGGGTGCGTCTCACGCGACAGGCCGGCGAGCTGTTCCCACTGCCGGTCATCGGCGAAGCCGGCGGCCTCGCGCCAGGCCGCGTCCACATCACCGTCATCAAACAGCGCGTCGATCAGCACCGGCCCGCCGTACCAGCCGCCGCGCTCACGGAGGGCGTCTTCCCTCAGAGCGGCCAGCGCGGCTACGCGCTCAGCCTCCCAGCGCTCCGCCGCCTGAGCGGCAGAGCGCAGCTTCCGGTACGCGGCCAGGGACCGCTCGATACGGAACCGGTCCCGCCGCACCGCGACCGCGTCGGCCGCCCGCCCCGCCTCCGCGTACCGGAGGTACACATGGTCGACCAGACGGCCGTCGATGTGCGCCTCGGCGGCGCAGTCCCGAAGACCGCGCTCCGCCCACGCGAGCGCCTCGTCCGCGCGGCCTGCCGATTCCAGTTCCTCGGCGATGCGCAGATGTGTGGAACCGGACGGGTCGAGGTCCTGCGCGTACAGCGCGACCAGCGCGTCGACGTCGCCCTCCACCTTGACCAGGCGTTCCATGAGGTACCGCTCCGCCCAGCCGGACGGCCTGCGTCGCCGCGCCTCGGCCGCCAGCTGCCGCATGCGGGCCAGCCCGCTCGGTCCCAGCACGTCGCCGTAGTCGAGCGGGTCCAGGTCCGTCACCTCGCTGTCGTCGCCGAGCACATGACCGACCAGCCACTCGGCCAGCCGATCCGGATCGGGGCGTGCGACCTGGCAGGCCCCCAGATGGGCCTCGGCCACCGCGGCGGCGGCCTCCCCGACCACACCGTCGGAGTCGTCGATCTCCCCGTACGCCTCCCCCAGCACCCGGATCGCCTCCTCGGCCAGACCGACCGCCCGCGCCGCCTGCCCGTCGGCTGTCAGGGCGCGCAGCGCGGCCGCCGCCTCGGCCACCTGTCGCGCATACCCTGACGCATCCGCATACTCGACGCACCCGTACCGGGCGAACGGCCGCGGATCGATCAGGGCAATGATCCGATCCCGGACCGTACCGAGGTCGGAACGAGCAGCGGCGGCCCGCAGCTCCAAGCACCGACGCAGTTCCCGGTCCTCGGCGATCCGCTCCCGCACCAGCGCCAGGAGTTCGTCACGTGACAGCTGCGAAAGCCACGCTTCCAAGCCGGAAGCTCGTGCCCGTGCCGCAGCCCGCTGATGCGGGATCGTCTGCGCCCGCCGCAGCACGGTCAGCCCCACCGCCACGCGGTGCTTGCAGAAGTTGCCCTCCTGCCCGTACGGGCAGTCGCACCACCCCGAGATCGCCTCACCCCCACCAATGGTGAGCTCCACCTCGTAGACATCCGTACCGTGCACCACGGCGGTGACCGAGCTCTCTCCCACCTCCAGACCGCGCACCGCGTCCAGATACCCCAGCCCCCGTTCGAAGGACCGAGCCCCGGCCAGCGCCCGCAGATCGTCCTCGCCGAATGCCACCACTGTCCGTGCCACACCGGTATTCAACCGCGGAGCGGCAGGCGGGGAGACCGAGGACCTCCGCCGTCCGCACATGGGTGGCCGCAGGACCCCACTCACCGCTCCCGCCCGACCCGTACGACGGCGTCGCGTTCGGCACCGACGCCGAGGAGATCATCGCGGGCTGCGCCCCAACCTCTCCCACACCGACGTACGCCGGCTCGCCCACGCCGTCGACAACGGCCGCGCGGTCACCATGCAGCACGTCGCGTCCACCGGACACCGTACGATCTTCACGGTCAGCAACCTGGAACTCGACCCGCCGTGCTGTACGCGTGGTGTCATCTACGCGAAGACGAGCGGGTGTTCACGCTGTCGCGGATTCACGGAGTGATGCCGGCTTGACGCCGAAGCGGCGGGCCAGGGCGTACGAGGCGGCCGTGCAGGCTTTGGCAGGACCGGGCCGTGCAGCGGGCCTGCCGGCCTCGCACCCCGGCCTGGGTGTCCTCGAACCGCCCCTGAGGAAAGCCCCGTTGGCCCAATCTCGCACTGTGTGACCGTCGGCGAGTTCCCACGAACTGCATCGACGGATGCGGCTCCGTGGCATCAGTCGCTTTCGTCAGGCGCGCGCGTCCCGCTGCTCTACTTCCTTCAGCACCGCCGCCGCAGTAGTGAAGTCGTTGTCCACGTGAAGCACGGTGTGACCGTGGTGCACCGCGGTGGCGCACACCAGGAGATCGACCTGCACGCACTCGGCGGGTGCCCTACAGGCCCCGAGCCGACTTCCAGGCCTTCCGCCCATGACGCCAACCGGGCCACACTGTCCCCTGCGTGTCCCCTGCGGGTCCGCTCGTGCCCGTCCTCATGCGCCGCAGACACGACGCGTTCGACCGTCCGCGCAGGTCGAGGTCTTCGCGTAGGAGGGGAGTTGAACTCTTGCGCAGCGGAATGCCTTACCGATGAAAAAGGCCCCGCCCTCTTCGCCCGAGGGTGGGGCCGGGCAGCATTTTCGCAGGTCAGCCACCTGTTCACAGGCTAGCGAGTCGCCAATCCGTTGGGAACGGGCTGCGTGAGTTTGTCTTACGCCCTACCGGTATCGGTACATCAGGATGCGTACGCGTCCGTTGGCGTTCGACAGACGAAGCAGCCGGATGGTCCGCCAGCCTCGCGTGCGGTACAGGGTCAGCGCGGGTGCGGCGTGGGGGTGTGTGATCAGCCAGCGGGGCCCTGTGGGGGTGGCCGCGGTGAGTGTGTCGTGGAGGGCGGCGCCGATGCCGTGGCCGCGTGCGTGCGGGACGACGGCGAGTTCTCGCAACTCCAAGGGCTGGGACCCGTTTGCGGGTGGCCGGTCGGCTAGTGCGGCGAGGTGGCAGGCGGGGCGTCCGTAGGCGAATCCGGCCGGGCGGCCCTGGGTGTCGGCCAGGACCAGGGTGAAGCCGGGGTGCTGCGCGTCCTGGGCCAGGCGGCTGAGCATTTGGTCCGTCGTCTGCCGGTGTGGCGCGCCAGGGGTGTTGGGTGAACGCGGCGTGTGCGAGGCGGCTGAGACTGTCGAGGTGTCGCCCGACCTCGGTGGCCGGGATGAGGCGCAGACATATGACGGGGGCGGGCCGGGAAGCCATGGTGGCTTCCCGGCCCGCCGGGGTGAGGTTGTGATGCTGGGTCAGGCGCCGGTTGCCGCGGTGTAGCGGGCAGCGACGTCTTCCCAGTTGACCAGGTCCCACAGCTTGGTGACATAGTCGGGGCGGACGTTCTTGTACTGCAGGTAGTAGGCATGCTCCCAGGCGTCGAAGACGAGGAGCGGGGTGCTGCCCTGGCCGACGTTGCCGTGGTGGTCGTAGACCTGCTCCACGATCAGGCGGCGGCCCAGCGGTTCCCAGGCGAGCACGCCCCAGCCGGAGCCCTGCACGCTGGAGGTGGCCACGGTGAGCTGCTTCTTGAACGCCTCGAAGCCGCCGAGGTGCTCGTCGATGGCGTCGGCCAGCGCCCCGTCGGGTCGGTCGCCGCCGTCCGGGGAGAGGTTCTGCCAGAAGATCGAGTGCAGTACGTGGCCGGACAGGTTGAAGGCGTAGGTCTTCTCCAGGCCGACCAGGGTGGTGGGAGTGATCTGGTCCTTGTCGCGGGCCTCGGCGATCTGTTCCAGGGTGTCGTTGGCGCCCTTGACGTAGGCGGCGTGGTGCTTGGCGTGGTGCCAGTTCCAGGATCTGCCCGGTTATGGCCGGTTCCAGGGCGGCGTAGTCGTAGGACAGGTCGGGAAGTGAGTAGGTGCCCATCAGGCACGTCCCCTTTCCGTGTGGGTGATCGTCCGGGGACAGCCTACGCACTTATTGCGAAGAGCTTGCAACAACTATGGCAATGCATCAGCATGAGTCGTGACGGGGTCGGCCCGTCAGCTTTCGGTAGCGCGGCTCCTCAGTGCTGCTTCCTTCCCGGAAGGTGATCGTCTTCTCACCGGCACCCGCCGGACCCCGGCCGGCCCCGTCCACCGAGTCATCCCTGACAGCTCGGGCACAGCCCGCTCAGCGCGAGGCTCTCCGGACGGAAGGCTGTCGCCCCTGAAGCGGCCCGAAAGACCCCCTCCATTGCCGGGACGGGGATCTGGTCCACTGCTCCACAGCCGGTGCACACCGCATATGGTGCGGCTCCACCGCCAGCCCATAGCCGACCGCCCCGTCCCGGCCAGCTGGTGCACCGTCATCGAAGGGCGTGGGGGTTGAACTCCGGCACAGCGGTGCAAGCAGCTCGCACAGCACGGCGAACAGTGCCGTGCGCGCTCCGCACCGCCATGGACACCCCGGACACACGCACGGCACCCGACGGGTCCATGCGGCCATGGAAGCCGGCGGCCCGGATCTCGGGGATCCAGGCCGCCGTGCGACCGGTCCGTCATGCCGCTACGGCGACCGGCGCGGCCTGCTCGGCCTCGTCCAGCCACTCGATGAGCGAGGTGCGGGCGCGGGCGACCCGCGAGCGGACCGTCCCGATCGGGCAGTTGCTGACGAGGGCAGCCTCCGCGTAGGGAAGTCCGACCATCTGGGTGAGGACGAATGCCTCGCGGCGGTCGTCGGGGAGCGTGTCCAGCAGCTCGGTCAGTGCGATGCCGTCGTCGAAGCCGGGCAGGTCGCGCGGCTGGGTGCGTTCGGCGGCCGACTGCCAATCACCTGTGTCCGACAGGCGGGGGCGGGACGAGTTGTAGCGGATGCTGTCGATGACCGCGCGACGGGCGATGGAGAGCAGCCAGGTGCGGGCCGAGGAGCGGCCTTCGAACCGGTGCAGGCTGCCGAGGGCCCGCAGGAAGGTGTCTTGAGTCAGGTCGTCGGCGTTCTGGGGGTCGGCACTGAGGTACGTCACGTAGTGGCGGACGTCTCGGTGCAGGGCGCGTACGAAGAGGTCGACGGCATCGGGTTCACCGCTGCGGGCGGCGAGGGCCAAGGCCGTGATCGAGTCTTCTCTCGAGTTCTTCCTCGATTGTTCGCGCGATGCGGGCAGGGCAGGAGTGATCACCTGGGATCTGTCCTTTTCGGGAATCAGGTATCCGGCGGCGTCCGGCCGGCGCGCGCCGCAGGGCAGCGGGCGGCACGATCGGAACCCGGTGGTGGGGTGGACGGCCGGGCGCTGGAGCGCACGGCCGATGCCCGAGGCGGGGAACCGACGGCTCGACGGCTGTGGGGACGGCCTCGGGGAACCGGCTGTCGTCAGGCGACAGCGGTCCCGGCGGGCGGGCCCCGAGAGGTGATCGCGTGGGTGAGCAGGAGGCGGCGCGGTGCCCGGTCCGACTCCGCTCGGCGGGCGCGGACGCGTGGCCGGTGCGGAGGCACGGGCAGCCGGAGGAGCAGGCGCAGCGGCGCGAAGAGCCAGCCGGCGACGGCCCGCAGGATGCGGAACGCGGCACGTTCGCCGTACGCGAGCCACAGCGCGCACAGCAGCGCGGCCAGCAGGTGGGCGAGGAGCATGCCGGTCGAGGACGTGGCGGCCATGTCGTGGGCAACGGCGCCGACGGGCGCTGCGGAGGCCATGTGGTACATCGAGCCCATCGAATGCATGGAGCCCATGGAAGGCATGGAGTGCATGGCGGCCATGTCGCGGCCCATGAAGTTCATCTCGTCCATGGAGCCCGCCCCCGACGGCGAACCGCACAGGAGGTAGGTGAGCCACTGCTGGGCGAGCGACCTCCCGCCGGACGGCGCCGGATGGGCGACAGCCTGGGCGAGAGAGAACGACGAGTGGAGTACGGCCTGGGTGGCCACCGCGGCGGAGACGACGAGAAGCGGTCCGCGTTCGCGGTCGGCCAGCCGCCAGGCCATACCGCCCGTCGCCACCGCGCCCGCGGTCATGGCCCACCAGGGCACCGCGGTTCCCGACATCATGACGTGACCCAGGGCGGTGAGCAGCACACAGCAGGCCGCGAACACCGCGGCCCGTACTGTGCGAGAACACCACCCAGCAGTCATGGCGGCCTCATCCTCGCATCCGCGCTTCCATGGTCACCGGGGGGTACGGAAAACGGACTATGCCCCCCTCAGCCCCGAACTTGTGATCCAGGCCACAGTAACGGGCCGGAACTCCTCGGCGGTTGAGCCCGACATCTCTCGAAGCCCCGGAGATTTTCCGGGTGGGGAGGAGGAACGTCGGTGGCGGCGGACCAGAGTCAGATCGGGACAGCGGCCGGAAACGGTCCGGCACGGGTGACTGGCGCCATGACGGCGCTGCTGACGTGCGCCATGGCCTTCTCGATGATGCAGCTGTTCCTGCTCGGCGCGCTCGGACCACGGCTCGTGGACGACCTGAAGGTGTCACCGACCGTGCTGGGATTGACGACGACCGTCGGCTTCGGGGCCGCGGCCGTGCTCTCGCCCGCGGGCGGGCGTGTGGTGGACCGGCTGGGTCCGCGCCGCTGCCTTGTCGCGCTGCTGCTGGTGTCGGCGGCGGCGCTGGCGCTGATCGGATCGGCGCCGGGCACCGGCTTCCTGCTGACGGCGGTCGCGCTGGGCGGACTTCCGCAGGCGCTGGCGAACCCCGCCACGAACAAGGCGATCCTGGCCGCCGTACCGGCGGAGCGGCGGGGCTCGGTGACCGGCATGAAGCAGTCCGGGGTGCAGCTGGGTGCGTTCGCGGCCGGGCTGCCGCTGGCCGCGCTGGCCGGGATGACCGGCTGGCGGGGCGCGGTGTGGACGGCGGCCGGCGCGGCCGTGCTGGCCGCAGTCTGGGCGGCTCGTGCCTTGCCCTCCGACCCGCCGCCGAAGGTTGCGCCGGCCTCGTGGGTCCCGCGTGGCGCAATCGCGTGGCTGGCGCTCTTCTCGCTGCTGCTGGGCTGTGGCATCGCGTCGGTGAACACGTATCTGGCGTTGTACGGCGTGCGGCGGCTGGGGCTCGGGCCGACGGCGGCCGGTGCGCTGGTGGCGGTGCTGGGCATCGCGGGCATCGCCGGGCGGGTGGGCTGGTCGAAGGTGGCGGGACAGCCAGGCCGGGCGGTGTGGCTGCCGGGCGGACTGGCCGCCGGTGCGGTGGGAGCCGCACTGCTGCTGGCGGCCTCGTCGTACGCGCACCCGCTGGCGTGGGCCGCTGCGGTGGCCGTGGGCGTCTTCGCGGTGGCCGCCAACGCGGTCTCGATGGTGCTGGTGATGCAACGTGCGGCGCCCGGCCGGGCCGGACAGGACTCGGCGCTGGTCTCGGCCGGTTTCTTCGCCGGGTTCGCGATCGGCCCGCCGCTGTTCGGGCTGCTGGCGGGCGCAGGGCGGTACGGGACGGGATGGCTGCTGGTCGCCGGAGAGTTCGTGGGGGCGAGTGTGGTGGCGCTGACCTGGGCGCTGCGTGAGCGGCGTTCGGTGGTAGGGCGATGAGCGCGGCGCGTGCGGCGAAGGGCTCGGCGGGCATGGCTCCGCAGCCCCGCCCTGACGTCCCCGACTGGGTGGCTCCGGCGCTGGATTCCGTCTTGGAGCGGGTGGCCGTCACCCAGGCCGCAGTCGGTGACCGTTTCCCGCTGTTCGCCGACCCCTGCACCGGCCGGTGGACGACGACCGGACGTGGCTCGTGGACGGGTGGCTTCTGGGCGGGGCTGCTGTGGCTGTGTGCCCGGTACACATCGGACGACGACGCTCGCGAGGCGGCGGCGAAGTGCACCGGTCGACTCTCGGACTGGGTGCACGCCGACACGGCCGCCCGCGGATTGATCTTCTGGTACGGGACCGCGCTCGCCGACACTCCCGAGGCCATCGATCTGCGAGTTCGAGCCGCCCGCGCCTGCCGGGATGCGTATGACGCCGAACTCGGTCTCGTCCCGTGGGGCTCTGCGTTCGGCGGCCCCCGCCTCCTGGCCCGCGTGGACGGCGTGCCGGGCATGGTGCCGCTCCTGGCAACGGTGGATGAGCAGGCTGCCGAGGCTCACCTGCGCCGCCATCTCGAACTCTGTCTCGACAACGGTTCCTTCGGCTGGTCCTGGCGCTAAGAGCGCCCTGCGCGCTGGGTCCCGTGCGACGATCCGCCGCCTGGCTGGAGCCGGGGCCGGGCCTGGCTGCTGCTGGCCGTGGCCGACGCCGTACACCGTCTCGGCGCCGATGACCTGGCACATGTCGCACGCCACTTGATTGCGGCCCATGCCGTCCCGCCCGCGGACGAGACCCGCCCGCGAGGCCCCCTCGACACCTCCGCCGCCGCCATATCCGCGGTGGCCCTGTTCAAGCTCGGCCGACGTGAACGGGCCGTCCAGGTGCTGCAAGAACTGCTCCGCAGCCATCTCTCGAGCGACGGCCGACTCCTGGACGGCTGCTACGACCTCACCTCAGGAACGGCGACACGGCACGAGCTGATCTGGGGCGACTACTTCCTCGCCTACGCGCTCGCCGCCCTCACCGGCCTCATCGATCCCCACGAAATCTAGGGGGCACGCAGCACCCGGCGCGCGACCGAGGTGATGTGCAGTTCGTCCGGGCCGTCGAGGATCCGGGCCGCCCTGCCGGTGCGGAACAGCGCGGGCAGAGCAGTGTCCGGACCGAGGCCCGCAGCACCGTGTACCTGGATCGCCGCATCGGTCACCTGCTGGAGAGTGCGGGCGGCCGCCACCTTGGCCAGACCCACCTCCACGTGCGCGTCGAGTCCGGCGTCCAGGCGGGCCACGGCCTCGTACACGAGCGGGCGGGTCGTGCGCAGCACGAGCAGCGACTCGAAGACGTGGCGCTGGACGAGCTGAAGGTCTGCGAGCGAGCCGCGGGAGCCGGTACGGGTCGTCGCGCGTGAGCGCATCAGGTGGAAGGCCCGCCCGGCCTGCCCCAGCCAGCGTAGGCAGCGCAGCGTGCGGCCGAGTTGTAGCCGTTCGGCCGCGACGTCCAGTGCCTTGCCGTGCTCGCCGATCAGGTGGTCGTCGTTGACCACGACCCCGTCCAGCTCGATCTCCCACTGCCCGCCCGCGCCGAGCACCGGCAGTTCACGAACCACACGGAAGCCCGGCGAGTTTGTCGGTATCAGGAGCAGTGACAGTCCCTCGCGGTCCGGCGGTGTGCCGTCCGTGCGGGCGAGGACCGTGACGAGGTCGGCGTCGGCCGCCCCGCTGGTGAACCATTTGCGTCCGCCCACCCGCCAGGTTCCGTCGTCCGCGGGTACGGCGCGCGTGGTGGTAAGGAAGGGGTCGGTGCCTGGCGTCTCGGGCTCGGTCATGGCGTAGCAGGCCCGTATGTCTCCGGTGACCAGGCGCTCGGCGTACCGTTCACGGACGGCCGGGCTGGCGTGCCGCCACAGCATCAACGCGTCGAGCAGGGGTGCCGAGCCGAGGGCGGCAGGGCCGTGGTCGCTGGCTCCCTCGGCCTCGGCCACATGGGCGTACGACCGCAACGGCAGCCCTTGGCCGCCGAGTTCCGAGGGAAGCGGGAGCGCCCACAGCCCTTCGGCCTTCGCCTCGCGCTGGAGCCTGCGCAGCACGGCGGCGGCCTCCGCACCGCCGGCGTCCAGTACGGGCTCGCAAGGCATCACCCGTCCACGTACGAACTCCGCAACATGATCCCTCAACGCCGTTGCCTCCGGCGGACAGTGGGGCGTCCCGGTGATCTCGTCCATGCGGGTCTCCGTCACTTTCCTCGTGATCCGCGGGAACCCCGGCCGTCGGCCGTCCGACTCCCTCTTCCGTGGAACAGGTCGGGGGCGACCGTCCCCGGGTTCCCGCGCGTCAGGAAAGGAGAGGCATGGCAACTCCAGCCATACCGGCCGTCGCGCGGACGGCCGGACCACTCGACGGTCTCCGTCTGCAGGGCGACGGTCCGCCGGGCCCGGCGGACGGTCTCATCGCGGAGCATCTGCGGCTGCTGGGCGCTGAGACCGACGGCGGCTCCGGCGGCCGGCTCACCGTCATCGGAGGCGACATCGGTGGTGTCACCGCCCGCAGCACGTGGGGAGAGACCGCGACCGACGAGGCCACTGTCCAGGCGGCGACCGGCATCATGGCCGTGCACGGCCGCCGTGACGGCGCCCCGCGCGGTCTCGCCGTCGACTACGCCGCCACGGCCACCGGCGTGCTTGCCGTGCAGGGCCTGCTGGCCGGGCTGCTGGCTCGGGCGCGCGGCGGGAACGTCACACAGGTCGAGGTCAGCGCCGAGCGGGCCGGGCTGCTCGTGGTCTCCCAGTACCTGGCCGCCGCCGGCGCCGAGGAGGACGAGGCGATCGAGCTCGCTGCGGGCGGGCCGCCGTTCACGTCGGCCGACGGGATCGT
This sequence comes from Streptomyces sp. NPDC051104, assembly GCF_040682835.1. Lineage (NCBI taxonomy): Bacteria > Bacillati > Actinomycetota > Actinomycetes > Kitasatosporales > Streptomycetaceae > Streptomyces > Streptomyces sp. NPDC051104. The sequence goes on from NZ_JBFBBS010000002.1 coordinate 118,752, forward strand.
CTTCGAGCTGGAGACGCTGGATCCGGGGGTGTGGGCGTCGTTCTGGCGCACCCTGGAGGCCCCTGAGGAATCGATACGCCGGGGGTGGCGGCCCTTCCAGTTCCGGTATGCCACGGCCTGCGCGCCCTTCCCGCAGACGTTGCACGAGGTGACGCGGGCGAACTCCTGGGAGCGGATCCGGTACGCCGCCGAGGTGTCCGGCGCCGATGTGTGCCCGTTGCGGTCGCTCGCCGAGCGGGCGGCCGAGTACGACGGTGCGGCGCCCTGGGAGCTGATCTCTTACGACGAGGCGTACGTGCCCGGCAGTTCCGCCGACGGCCTGCCCCTCGCCGGATTCACCGTCCTGGAAGCCGGGCGGCGTATCCAGGCCCCGCTCGCCGCCGATCTCCTCGGCCTGCTGGGAGCGGAGGTGATCCGGATCGAGCCGCCGGGCGGTGACCCGTTGCGCGGGATGCCGCCCGCCTGCTCCGGCGTCTCGGCGCGCTGGCTGGCGTTGAACCGGGGCAAGAAGGCCGTCGAAGTGGACATCAAGTCCGCGGCCGACCGGGAGCGGCTGCTCGAGATGGCCGCCGACGCGGATGTCTTCCTGCACAACTGGGCGCCGGGCACGGCCGCCCGTCTCGGCCTCGACCGCGAGCACCTGGCCCTCGCCAATCCCGCGCTCGTCTACGCGTACACCAGCGGCTGGGCGGACCGGCTGTCCCAAGCCCCCATGGGTACCGACTTCATGGTGCAGGCCGGCACCGGGGTGGGCGAGGCGGTGCGGCCCGCCGACGAGCCGCCGGCTCCGTCCCTGATGACGCTGCTCGACGTGCTCGGCGGTCTGCTCGGTGCCGAGTCGATCCTGGCGGGGCTGCTGCTGCGGGAGCGCACCGAACGGGGGGTGCGCGTCGACTCGTCGCTGCTCGGCGCCGCCGACGTACTCACCGCACCCCATCGGGCCCGGGCCGCGCAGGGGTTCGACCCGCGCAGGCCGGCGGGGTTTCGCCGCCCGCTGCGCACCGCCGACGGCTGGATTGCCCTAGCCGATCTGTCTGCGGCCCCGTACGACATCGGAGAGCTGTCCACAGACCAGGCGCTGGAGCGGCTGCGTGACCGCGGCCTGGCCGCCGCCCCGGTCGTCACCGACCTCGCCGACCTGCTCTCCTGCGGCCCGATCAACCGCGACGCCTACGGCGCCCCCGCCGTGCCCGAGCCCTGGAGCTTCGCATGACCGTGGACCTGCACGACCTGCTGCCCGCCAAGCTGCGCCGCACCTGGGCCGTCGACGGCACCTGCCCGGACTTGGATCTCTACAGCCTCTACCGCGCCCACCAGGTAGCCGACTTGCACCGCATCGCGGTCATCGACGCCAAGGGAAAGCTCTGTTACACGGCCCTGGACCGCAAGGCGCGATGTCTGGCCGCCGGTCTGTCCGGGCTCGGCATACGCACCGGTGACGTGGTCGGCATACAACTCCCCAACGGACGCAACGCCGTCATCGCCGACCTGGCGCTGGCCGCGCTGGGTGCCATCGCGCTGCCCTTCCCCGTCGGCCGCGGCACTCGCGAGGCGGCCTCCCTGCTGCGCCGGGCAGAGGCGGTCGCCGTGCTCGCCGCCACCGAGCACCGCGGAAACCACCACGCCGCCGATCTGCTCACCCTCGCCGGTGAACTCCCCTCCCTGCGCACGGTGATCGCCGCCGGGCCCGGAGCCCCGGAGGGGACAGTCGCGTTCTCCGCGCTGCTGCTCACCGACCCCACGTCCTTCAAGCCGGCCCGCCCCGACCCCGACTCCGCCGCCCGCATCCTGGTCTCGTCCGGATCCGAGGCCGAGCCGAAGATGGTGGCGTACTCGCACAACGCGCTGGCCGGCGGCCGCGGCAACTTCCTCGCCGCGCTCATGCCGGACAGTCAGCCGCCGCGCTGCCTCTTCCTCGTACCACTGGCCTCCGCCTTCGGTAGCAGCGGCACCGCCGTCACGCTCGCCCGGCACGGTGGAACGCTGGTCCTGCTCGACCACTTCACGCCCGAGGCCGCGCTGGATGCGCTCGCCGCGCACGAGCCCACCCATGTCCTAGGGGTACCGACCATGATCCGGATGATGCTGGACCGGATCGCGGAGGGACACCATCCGGCGTTCACTCCCCCGACGGCGGTCATCGTCGGCGGATCGCCGCTCGACGAAGCCACGGCCGAGGAGGCCCGGCGCGTCTTCGGCTGCCCGGTCGTAAACCTCTACGGCTCGGCCGACGGCGTCAACTGCCACACCGGGCTGTCCGACCCTCCCCTGCGCGGTGAAAGACCGGGCATCCTCGCCGGTCACCCGGACCCGATCGTCGCCGACATATGCATCGCCGTCCCCGGCACCCCCGAACTACAGGAAGCGCCGCGGGGCTCAGTCGGCGAGATCGTCGCCCGCGGCCCGATGACCCCGCTGTGCTACGTCGCCGCCCCCGACCTCGACGCCCGCTACCGCACCGCCGACGGCTGGGTGCGCACCGGCGACCTCGGCCTCATCGACGAGGACGGGAACCTGCGGATCGTCGGGCGCCTGAAGGACGTCGTCATCCGGGGCGGGGCCAACATCAGCCCGGCCGAGGTGGAGATAGAGCTGGCGGCACATCCGCTCGTACGGGACGTGGTGTGCGTCGGCGTGCCCGATCCGCTGATGGGCGAGCGGCTGGCCGCCTGCGTCGTGCCGCGGGGCGAGGCGGCGCCCACGTTGGAGGAACTGTGCGCGCACCTGGACGGGCGCGGCCTGGAGCAGCGCAAGCACCCGGAACGTCTCCTGGTCGTACCGGAGTTGCCGCTCACCCCGGCGGGCAAGCCGGACCGGGCGCAGCTGCGCGACGGACCTCGGCGCAGGCGCCGAGGTCCGTCGCGCAGGCAGTCTGACCCCCACGAGAGCGGGCCGCCCGGAGCCTCCGGGCGGCCTCGCGCTCACGACGCACCCCAGGTCAGGAAGAGGTCATCGCCTTCTTGATCGTCTCCGCGGCGTTCTTGTAGACCGCCAGCAGATCCAGGTCCTTGCCCGGGTAGTTGACGATCTCCACCTGCCGCGCGCCGGAGTCCGGCAGCACCGTGCCCGTCGTCATGTGGACGTTGTCCAGGACGAACGCCGGCTTCTTCGTCTCCAGATCGGCCAGCTGCTTGGCGGTCACGGCCTGCGGACCGTAGGTGCCGCGCAGGTCCGCACCCGCCATCTTCGCCGACCAGGCGGAGAAGACCTGCGCGACGACGGCCGGCGCCTTGCCGCCCGGCCATGCGGCCTTCAGCTCCTTCTGCAGCGCGCTGTATTCGCTCTTGAAGGAGGTGTTCCATTTCGCGGCGGCATCCTGGGTGCCGAACAGCTTGCCCAGTCGCGTGACGTCCGCACTCGTGGTGGCGACGTCGTTGTCGAGGTTCATCTCGACCATCTTCGCGCTCGAGCCGGCAGCGTCCTTGATCTTCTTGGCGTACGGCTCGAAGGACGCGTACAGCACGAAGTCGGCCCCCGCGACCGCGGCGAGGTCGGACGGCTTGGGGTCGTAGTCCGGAGCGTGCTGCACGGACGACGGGACGATGACCTTCACGTCCTTGGCACCGGCGGCCTTGGCGAGGGCGCCCTCCCAGGTGGTGGTGGCCACGACGACAGGGCCGCCGCCGTTCTTTTTCGAGGTCCTGTCGCCGCTGCCGGCCTTGTCGGAGCCGCAGGCGGTGGCCGTCAGCGTCAACGCGGTGGTCAGGCTCAGTGCGACGAGGGAAGGGACACGGACGGTGCGGACGCGGGTGCGCGCCATGAGCGGATTCTCCGTTCGGGGATGAGGTGCACGGCCAGGACCAGGACCCCGGCCGTCAGGACGAGCACGGGCCCGGGCGGCCAGTCGAGCTTCAGCGCGACGAGGAACCCGGTGAGGTTCACGGCGACGCCGATGCCGACCGCCCAGGCGGTGATGGACTTCAGGGACGTGCCCAGCCGCCGGGCGGCGAGCGCGGGCAGGAGGGTCAGCGCGTCGACGAGCAGCGCGCCGGTCAGCTTGAGGGCGCCGGCGACGGACACCGCGACGAGCACGAGCAGCAGGAGGGTGAGCCTGTCGACGCGCACCCCGGAGGAGAGGGCGAGTTCACGGTCGTAGAGCAGGAGCGCGAGGTCGCGGCGGCGCCACCAGAACAGGGCCGGTACGACGACGGCGAGCACGCCCAGCAGCCACAGGTCGGCCGTGCCCACCGACAGGATCGAGCCCCACAGCAGCGCGAACGCACCTTGCGCGTTGACGCCGGACACGGCCAGGACGAGTAGCGCGGCGGCGATCGCCAGGCTCATCAGCAGGCCCATCGCGCCCGATAGGCCGTCCGGGGTGCGGGCGAGCGGCGCGACCCCTGCCCCGGCGAGGGCGCAGGCGACCAGCGCGCACAGCATGGGGTCGAGCCCGGTCAGCAGTCCGACCGCGATGCCCAGGAGCGCGACGTGCATCATCGCGAACCGGACCGGCATGATGTCGAGCCCGACGATCACGACACCGATCACCGGAAGGCCGACGGCCGCCAAGAGCAGGGCGGCTCCGGCCCGTTGTACGGGTATGAGCTGCAGGAGCGTTTCGAGGTCGGCGGCGGCAAGGTTGTTCACCGGACCTCCCTGAGCCGGCCGGCGGCCATCTCCAGCACTCGGTCGCAGCGGTCGGCCAGCGCCCGGTCGTGCGTGACGGCCACGACGGTCACCGGCAGCGACAACAGGACGTCGGCCGCCTCCTCCTGCCCGGCGAAGTCAAGCGCGGCGGTGGGCTCGTCGGCCAGCAGCACCCCCGCCCCGGCCGCGACACAGCCGACCGCGCGCGCCAGATACATGCGCTGCAACTGGCCACCCGACAGCGTGTGCAGCGGTCGGCCGGTCAACGACCCGACACCCAGCTTCTCCGCCGCCTGCACCGCTTCGGCCGGTGCCCCACCGCTCGCCAACAACTCGCTTCCCAGCAGCGGGAATCTGCCGACTGCGGGCTTCTGCGGGATCCAGGCGCACGCCCGGCGCCGCCACGCCCACTCGGCCGCCGCGCCGGTGCCCCGGCCACCGACCAGGATCTCCCCGTCGGCCTGACGGTGCAGGCCCAGCACGGCACGTAGCAGCGTGGTCTTCCCCGACCCGTTGGTCCCGGTCAGCGCCACCCGCTCGCCCGCCTCGATGTCGAGATCTACCTCGCGCACGGCCTCTACGCGACCGTGCCGGCAAGCGACCTGGCGCATCCGCATATCCAGCCCGTCCATCCCACCTCCTGTCCGTTCTGCGAGAGGAGTCGGACGGGCAGGGCGATGAGTTCCCGGCGATTCTCGGCGAAGAGACGAGTGCGCGAAGTCTCCGCCGCTTCCGGTCTCAGCCCGTGCCTGGGTGTACCACCACCGCCAAGGTCTTGATCCGCCCGCTGTGCCGAAAGTGCAGCACGAACGGAACGAGGTCCCCGGCACGCCACTTCCCACGCACGGTCACCTTCACGTCCAGGGCCCCACGGTGACATCGCCAGCATGCCGCCCGCCGGGACGATGGCGGATTCCACGGGGCGCATGTACCCGGCGTTGCCGCTCGTCGTCGTGTTGCGGCCGAGCATCGCCCGGTCCACGGCGGTCGAGGTCACACCCGTCAATTCGTCCTCTGCGCCACCCGAGTTGGAGATCCGGAAGAAGGCGGCTGATTCCTCGCCGTCCCCGTACGGGAGGAACACCCGCCCGGACGTGACCTCGACGCGCGCGGGACTGCCCGCCGCCCCGGAGGCGGTCCAGGCGGCGAGACCGCCGAGCGCGAGTACACACGCCGCCACGGGAGCGAGCGCGGCGAGGAACGCCTCGGCGAGTCGGCGCCAGGACGGTCGCCAAACGGCCGGTTCGGTCACCGCGCACCACCCGTCCGCCTCGGTCGGCTCGGCTGCCAGGTGCGCAGCCGCAGGCTGTTGCCCACGACCAGCAGGGAGCTGGCCGACATCGTGGCGGCCGCGAGCATGGGGTTGAGCAGGCCCACGGCGGCGAGCGGCACGGTGACGGCGTTGTAGCCGAACGCCCACAGGAGGTTGGTCCGGATCGTTCCGAGGGTCCGGCGGGCGAGGCGGACCGCGTCCGCGACCGCCTCGATGTCCCCACGGACGAGGGTCACATCGGCGGCCCCGATGGCCATGTCCGTGCCGCTGCCCATGGCGATCCCGAGATCGGCACCGGCCAGCGCGGCGGCATCGTTCACGCCGTCGCCGATCACCGCGACCCGGCACCCCTCCGCCCTCAGCCCGTACGAGCTCCGCCTTGTCCTCGGGGGTACACCGCGCCCGTACGTCATCGATCCCCAGCTCGGCGGCGACGGCGCGGGCGGTGTGCTCGCGGTCGCCCGTGGCCAGCACCGGCCGCACCCCCAGGCGCCGGAGCCGGTCCACGGCACGGTAACTGCCCGGTCGTACGAGGTCCCCGACCGCGATCAGTGCCTCGGGCCCGCGGTCCACCAGCACCAGGACCGGCGTGTGCCGGGCCGTCTCGCACGCGTCCAAGGCACGGGCCAACAGCTCAGGGAGCTCGTTGTCGGGCGAGTGGACTTCCACCAGCCGGCCCTCGACCCGGCCGCTCACGCCCAGCCCGGGCAGTGCCCGGAAGGCGGCCGCCTCGGGCAGCGGCCGTCCGGAGTAGGCGACGATCGCCCGGCCCAGCGGATGCTCGGAGCCCTGCTCGACGGCACCCGCGAGACGCACGACCGCCTCCTTGCCGATCCCGCCCGGCACCTCCGTGACCTGCGTGACACTCATGTGCCCTGTAGTGAGGGTGCCGGTCTTGTCCAGGACGACGGTGTCGATGTGCCGCAGAGCCTCCAGCGCCTGCGGACCGCTGACCAGCACACCGAGCTGGGCGCCGCGGCCGGTGGCGGCCATCAGCGCCGTGGGAGTGGCGAGCCCCAGCGCGCAGGGACAGGCGACGACCAGGACCGCCACGCCCGCGGTGACGGCCGCCTGCGGATCGGTTCCCGCACCGAGCCAGAAGCCGAGCACCGTGACGGCGATCGACAGCACCACTGGCACGAACACCCCCGCCACCGCGTCAGCCAGACGCTGGGCACGCGCCTTGCCCGCCTGCGCCTCGTTCACCAGCTGGGTGATCCGTGCCAGCTGAGTGTCGGCACCGACTGCCGTGGCACGCACCAGCAGCAGCCCGCCCGCATTGACGGCACCGCCGACGACCGCCGAGCCGGGCTGGACCTCGACTGGTTCGCTCTCGCCCGTGACCAGCGAGACATCCACTGCGGAACTGCCTTCCACCACCTCGCCGTCGGTGGCCACCCGCTCTCCCGGCCGGACGACGAAGGTCTGCCCGACCAGCAACTCACCTATGGCAACACGTCGTTCATGCTCGCCTTCCCGCACAGCGACGTCCTTCGCTCCCAGCTCGGCGAGCGACCGCAGCGCCTGCCCGGTGCCGTGCCGGGCTCGTGCTTCCAGGAACCTCCCGGTCAGCACGAACAGCGGTACGGCGACGACGGCTTCCAGGTAGATGTGCGCGCTGCCGTAGCCGACCTCGGCGGACGGCAGCAGGCTGAAGGACATCCGCATGCCGGGGTCGCCCGCGCCACCGAGGAAGAGGGCATAGGAAGACCAGCCGAAGGACGCCACCACGCCCAGCGACACCAGCGTGTCCATGGTCGCCGCCGCATGCCGCAGCCCTCGCACCGCCCGCACGTGGAACGGCCACGCCCCCCACACCGCGACCGGCGCGGCCAGTACGAAACACAGCCACTGCCAGTTCCGGAACTGCAGGGCGGGCACCATCGACAGCACGAGTACGGGCAGCGAGAGCAGCGCGGTGACGACCAGTCGGTCCCGGCCCTCGAACGCGGCTGTCTGCTAGCGGGCAGTTCAGCCATGTACCCGGCGCGCTCGACTGCCGCTACGAGCTCGGCCGGGGTGACGCCCGGCGGATGGTTCACTCGGGCACGCCCCGTGGCCAGGTTGACCGTCGCACTCACGCCGTCCAGCTTGGCCAGCCGCTTCTCCACCCGCCGTACGCAGGCCGCGCAGGTCATGCCGCCGACGATCAGATCCGTGGTCGTCAGGGCGGCCGCCGCCTCCGGGGTCGTCATCCGTGCATCCCGCTCATGCCGCCCATGCCACCACTGTCGCTGTGCGGCACGGTGCCTCCACCGCCGGAACCGGTGCGGGTGCCGGGCATGCCGGGCGCGACCGGTCCATAGGCGGCGCCGACGGCATACGACACCGCGAACATCAGCGCCAGCAGCAGGAGGAAGCCACACAAGGCGGGCGGCGGCACCCGTTTCCTCAGCACCGCACTCGCGCCGGCAAGGAGTTGACGGGACTCATCGATCACAAGGTCTCCTGGTCGCGTCGCACGGCCGCCACTCGGTTCGAGCCGTACCGGTTCAGGAGTCGGAGCCACAGGGGATGGAGTTCCGAAGCTTGCATGTGGCCTGAGTCACGTCAGTGCTCGACCTGTGCGGTTCCGCGCTGCAGTGGAGAAAGTCAGTGCGCCGAACGCCTCGCGTGCGGCCTGCTCCGGCTGCGGTTACGCGGCGGCATACCCGACATCGCCAGCTCGATCAGCACGTGCAGCAACCCGCTCAACGCCAACCCGGCAGCGCAGCCGACCAGAGCACCGAGAGCGTCACCGGCAGCGTAGCCGAGCCAGCCGTACCCGCCGACGGCGACGGCCAAGGTGGCTGTGGTGAGCACCCAGGCTCCACCGGTGACCCGTATTCGGGTGTGTCGAGCCTTCCTGGCCTCCGATTCCCACGGCCATGTCGCATCAGCCCGGTCTGGGGATTCGTGCCGAAGGTCCGCCATCCGGCTGTCCTCCTCGCCAGTGATCCGCACCAAAGCGCGACGCGGTCCAAGTACATTCCCTGGAGGCACTCTTCCCTCATGCCCGGCATCGGAACCGGCGTCCGCCCGCCGGTTCGGAATGCCCCGACAGCACGCGCAGGCGCGCTGTGCGGAACTTTGTGCTCCGCTCAGCCGACCTCTGAGGTGACGGCATCGGCCTGAACACCCGCACCCGCGGATCCGTAGGCCACCCAAAGCCCCTTAGGCACCCAGGAGTTCCCCTATGGCCCAGAAGCAGTACAACGTCACCGGCATCAGCTGCGAGCACTGCGCGGCGAGCATCAGGGAAGAGGTTTCCGAGGTGCCCGGGGTGAGCGACGTCGTGGTCGACGTCGCCACGAACTCCGTCACCGTGCACGGCACGGATCTCGACGACGGGCGGCTGCGCGCGGCGATCGTCGAGGCGGGGTACGGCGTCACCGACCCGGTCGCCGTCTGACCCGACGGCGGAGCGGGCCGTACGCGACCGACTCTCATCCGTCGCGCGTCACATCGAAAGACGGGTGCCCTGCCGACGGGTCTTCGGCCGGCAGGGCAGGCGCCGCTTTAATCGGCCCGGGACCCAGCGGAGCGGCCGCGCAGGACGGCGAACACCGCCGCGGCCAGCCCCAGCACGCCGACGACCAGTCCAGCGACACCCAGACCGCGGGCGGTCGAGTCACTGTCCGACGCGGTCGACTTCGAGCTGTCGGAGGTCTTCGGGTTCGCCGACGAGGCGGTCGCGCTGCCGCCGTCCTCTGCCGCCTTGGCGGTGAGCTTGAGCACGGGTGCCGGGTTCTCCGGCTCCTGACCGCCCTGGGCCTCCCCGATCCACCGCACGACCTTGCCGTCGGAGTACGTCTGCAGGGTCTTGAAGGTGAGCTGGTCGGTGTCGTCGGGCAGCTGACCGAAGGCGACGTTGAAGTCCTCGTAGTGGCCGGGGTCGATCTTGCCGCCGGTCCAGGTGATCTCGGAGACCGTGTCGGTGATGGTGCCGTCGTCGGTCTTGACCGGCGTCTTGAGCTTGGTGTTGGTGACCTTGGCGGTCCAGCCGTCCTGCGGGGAGACGAGCACGCCGAGGACGGGGTGGTCGGTGGGCAGGAACACCTGGACCTGCTTGGTGCTCGCGTTGTCCTCCTCGTTGGGGACGCGGAAGGTCAGGACGCCGTCGGTGGCGCCCTTGGCGTAGCTGTCGGGGTGGACGGTGACGTGCGCGGAGGCGACGCCGGCGGCAGCGAGGAGTCCGGCGGCGGTCAGGGCGGTGACGGCGCCGGCGCGGCGCAGAGTGGTGCGGGTCCTGGACATGAGGTGAGGGATCTCCGTACGGAAGAAAGTGATGTCGGGGGTCAGCTCGCGTACGACATCCCCATCGGCGGCCCCCGCCGGTGCACGACATTCCTCAGCCGTGCCTGCCTCAGCGACCACGGCTCACCGGCAGCCCGACCTACGAGCCCGTGCGCGTCCGGTACTCCCCGCGACCCGCCGACAGCCTGCCACCAGGCGGCAAGCCCCGGCACGAACGCGACCGCCCCGCGCAGCAGCGACCACAGCGCCGCCTCGCCTCGCCGCAGCCACCAGGTCAGCACAAAGGCCGCCCCGACATGGGCGGCAGTGGCGTGTTGCGTCAGCGCATGCGCGTGGGCCATCCGCGTGCCGTGCATGACCATCGCCGCGTGATGCGGCTGCAAGGCGTGGAAGAGGAGATGCAGCCCACCCTGGGCAGCCAGAGTCCCCACGCCGATCGCGGCCAGCGACCGCTCCCGGCCGCCCAGCAGACAGCCGCCCGCAAAGACCGGCACGAACGCGGCGACCTGCACCCACACCGGCGGCGGCGCACCCATCGCCAGGGCATGTCCTCCGGCACCGAGCAGCACGCACAGCACGGCGAACACCGCCGCGCGCACGCTCCGCACCGGCAGGGACACACTCACGACACCCGATGCTGCCACGCAGCAAGAAGATCTTTCCCCTCGCCCATGCATACGCATCACCGCCCACGAACCACCTGGCCAATCCGACCCCTTTAACCAGTCGGAGGCGGCGGCCGTTCAGTTCCCGGCCACCTTGGCGAAATCGAAGCACCGGAAGCAGAGCAAGGAGCACAGGCGTACGCCGTCCGCCCACACGCCCCCACACGCGACGGGGTCGCGCGTCCGCCGCATCCGCGCCGGGTATCTCCCGGACAGTCCCCCGCGGCCACCGGCCCTGGCAACGGAGCACCGCAACCCCATGTCCACGGAGGTGGAGCAGCATGACCGACACCAGCGGGCTGGAGCCCGTCGCCACGTTCTGCGGCAACTGCAACTGCGGCTGCCCCCAACTGTTCGTCGACCCCAGCGCCACGGACGACCGCCGGATCATCCTCACCGACGACTTCGGCCAGCGCGTCCAGATGAGCGCCGACCAGTTCTCCTCGATCGTCGCCGACGCCAAGGCAGGCAAACTGGACGGCATCGCCCTGCCCTGACCCGCCTCCCGATGCCGGGTGGCTACGCCAGTAAGAACGGAGACCGGCTGCAGTCGGCTGCCAAGAACGCTCAGCCGACGCTGATGACGGACCTGTTGGTGAGTTACGCTCGCGCTGCGGCGTATCGGAGCCGGCCGTCAGCCGCAGCCGCGTTCGCCACCGGTCAGGCCGCCGTCTGTCAGGAGCAGCAGTCGCATCCCGGGGGCAGCCGCAGACGCTCGTCTCCGCGGCTACGTCAGCCGCGGAGGTGGGGGCCACGGGGACTCCGCTGCGCAATTCGCTGCGGGGGTGAGGGTGGGTCGGCGATGATCGTTCCTGAGGTCGCTTCTTCTGTTGTGCGGCCATGGAGGCGGTAGGACATGTCGATGCGGCCGGTGGGGCTGCCGGAGGTCCCGGAGCAGACCGTGATGGTGGCCCGGGCGGCGTTCCCGAAGGGGAGCCTGGCGATACGGGTGCGGGACCGCCTCGCGGAGGTCTTCGCTGATGAGCCGTTCACGGAGGCGTTCGGGGTGCGCGGGGCGCCGGGACTGTCGCCGGGGGCGTTGTCGCTGGTGACGGTGTTGCAGTTCGCGGAGGACCTGACGGACCGGCAGGCCGCGGCGATGGCGGTGCGGGCGATCGACTGGAAATACGCGCTCGGGGTGGAACTGACGGACATCGGCTTCGACGCCAGTGTGCTATGCCGGTTCCGGGCACGGCTCGCGGACAACGGCATGGAACGGGTCGTCTTCGACCGGCTCCTGGAGCACTGCAAGGACGCCGGCCTGGTGGCGGCCGGGGGTAAGCAGCGAACCGACTCCACCCATGTGATCAGCGCGGTGCGGGACTTGAACCGCCTGGAGTTGGCCGGCGAGAGTGTGCGGGCGGCTCTGGAGGCCCTCGCGGTCGCGGCCCCGGCCTGGCTGGCCGGGCAGATCGACGTGACGGAGTTCGCCGAGCGGTACGGGCCCAGGATCGACGGCTGGAAGATGCCTCCCTCGCAGACCAAGCGCGATCGCCTCGCCCAGGTCTTCGGCCAGGACGCCCTCGCCTTGTGCCAGGCCGCCTGGGCTGCTGACGCCCCGGCGTGGATCCGTGAGATCGAGGCCGTGGCCCTGCTGCGGCAGGTCCTGGTGCAGACCTACATCATCCGCAGCGACGCCCGGGGACGGCAGGTGATCAAGAAGCGGGACGCCGACGACGGCGTCCCGCCCGGTCAACTCCGCCTGGCCTCCCCCTACGACGCGGACGCACGCTGAGCGGCCAAGGGCGACGATCTCTTCTGGTGCGGCTACAAGATCCATCTCACGGAAACCTGCACCACACTCCCCGACACCGACACCGACACCGACGCGGACGCGGACGCGGACGCCGGGACAGGGGTGATGCCGAACCTGATCACCGATGTGCACACCACCGACGCGACGGTGCCGGACGTGAAGGCGACCGCGCCGATCCAGCACAAGCTCGCCGAGCACGGGGTGAAGCCGGCCGAGCACTACCTCGACTCCGGCTACCCGTCGGCTGACCTGATCACCAAGGCTATGAAGCAGGGCGTCCACATGGGCACCCCGGTCCTCCTGGACCGCTCCGCGCAGGCCAAGGCCGCCGCCGGCTTCGACAAGACCGCCTTCACCATCAACTGGAAGACTCGCCAGGTCCGCTGCCCCGCCGGCCAGACCAGTTCCCACTGGAACCCCGTCAAGCAGCATGGCAAAAACGCCATCGTGATCACCTTCAGCGTCCTGACCTGCCGCGAGTGCCCCTTCCAGCAGCAGTGCACCGCCTCGAAACTCGGACGCCGCATGCTCACCCTGCGGCCCGAGGAACTCCACGAGAACCTCGCCCGGGCCCGCGCCGAACAGAAGACCGACACCTGGAAGAACAAGTACGCCCTCCGCGCCGGCGTTGAGGGCACCATCAACCAGGCCATCGACATCACCGGCATCCGCCAGGCCCGCTACCGCGGCCTGCCGAAAGTCCGCCTCCAACACGCCTTCTCCGCCACCGCACTCAACATCGTCAGACTCGACGCCCACTGGACCACCGGCCCCCTCGACCGCACCCGCCGCAGCAGCAGACTCGAACGGCTCAGCTACCGACTCTCCGCCTGAACGAATTGCGCAGCAGAGTCCACGGGTGACGCAAAGCAGCCCTTGCCCTGCCAGACGTCGCGGCCTTCCCCCCGGTGAGGGCGCGGACGGCGTCGACGGTGACGTATGCGGCAAACGCGATGATTCTTCAGCGTGGCCCAGGACCCCGGGCCGTTCGGGTTCCCCTTGTCCGGGTAGTAGGCGAGCAACTACCTGCCGACACCATCGTGAGCGACCGCGGCATCGCCGCGCTCATCGCGCCTTCGGCTGCCCCGGCCGTATGCACCGCTGTGATAGCGGCAGTCGCACTTCGGCTGTTCCGCTGGACACGAATGACCGGCAGCGCCGTCACCGAGACCTAGTGTAGTAACATGTACTACATGGAGACCACTGCCCGCGAGTTCAACCAGAAGTCCTCGCAGATCCTTGCCGCCGCAGCCCGTGGCGAGACCGTCACGGTCACCAAGAACGGCACCCCGGTGGCACGGGTCGTACCGATAAGTGACACCGACATCCCCCCGTACCCCACCGACCCCATGGGCGACCTCGACCTTCCCGACCTCGGCCTGCCCGACCTCGGCCTGCCCGACCTCGGCCTGCCCGACCTCACCGACGACGAGATCGAGGACACGCTCAAGGGGATGGGCGCGTGACACTGATCGCCATCGCCGACACCAACGGCCTGTACCGCCTGCTCGACCCGAACCTCACCGGCCACCAGCAGCACAGAAAGGCACTGGCAGCGACCAGCCACCTGGTCATCTCCCCCCTGGTTCTGGCCGAGTTGGACTACCTGATCGCGACACGCGCCGGAGCCCGCAAAGCTCTGGCGGCGGCCCGGTTCATCGAACGCAACGTGGCGACGCGCCGATTCGAGGTACCGCCTGTCAGCGCACACCTGAGCGCGGCGATCGCGGTCGCAGAGGGGTACGCCGACGCCGACGGCGGCAAAGGCATCGGACTGACCGACGCCATGAACGTCGCCCTGGCCGCCGCCTACCGCACCGACGCCCTGCTCACCACCGACCATCACTTCCGCATGGTCCGCCCCCTGACCGGCCATCCCGCCTTCCGGCTCCTACCCGACGACCTGTAGGCCGCACCGCTCGGGCTACGCCGGGCGGCGTGGCGGCTCAGGGACAGGTACCAGTACCAGCCGCGTGCTCCGTTCCTACTCGAACCAGCATGCCGCTCTGCACTCAGCTCCAGGCCCTCGCGTCCACTATGCGTCCACTGGATCTTGGAGCACGGAGACCGCGAGGTGGTTTCCAGCGCACCCGATCGCTCACATCACTGCAGGTCAGAGCCACGCCGAGATCAGTCAGGCCACTCTCTGCGGCTTCCGACAGAACCCCTGAGCAGCGGATTCTCTCCGTTGGCACCGAGTAGGTGACCCAGAGGCACTGAAGAGACGTTTCCGCAGGTCAGGGTGCGTTACTGGTGGGGCGGGTGGGACTCGAACCCACGGCCGACGGATTATGAGTCCGCTGCTCTAACCGGCTGAGCTACCGCCCCGTCACGGCGTGTCGCGTACATGTGTGCGCGCCGTCTGCCGCAGCATAGCCGCTCATACGATCTCCTGCTTCGGATGGTCGTCTTCCGCGGCCCTTCATGACCTTGAGGACTTCGCCGCGGACGCGGCGGTTCCCCCGGACATGAAAAAGGACCCCGAAGGGTCCTCGTTCAGCATGCTCCCCCGACTGGACTCGAACCAGTAACCTGCCGGTTAACAGCCGGCTGCTCTGCCAATTGAGCTACGGAGGACCGAGCTCCCCCGACTGGACTCGAACCAGTAACCTGCCGGTTAACAGCCGGCTGCTCTGCCAATTGAGCTACGGAGGAATGCCTCGTTGCATCGAACGTACCTCCCCGGGTATCCGCCAGGGGGCGCTCGCTCGCTGCGACACATACATTAGCGCAAGCAGGGGGGTGCTCCGCCAACCGGTACTCCCCGACACCGGCGCCCACGCAAGGGACGACGCAGACGCAAGGGAAGGATGGCCGCCATGCGCTATCGGCTCACGTTCGTCGCCGGGCTGGTCCTGGGCTATGTGCTGGGAACACGGGCCGGGCGCGAGCGTTACGAGCAGTTGAAGAAATCCGCCCGGCAGGTCGCGCAGAACCCTGCCGTGCGCAACACCGCCGAGACCGCCGCACACCAGGGCCGCGAGATCGCCGGGAAGGCCCTCCACGCGGTGGGGGCCAAGGTGGGCGACCACATGCCCGACTCGGTCGCCGACCGTGTGCGCTCACTGCGTGAACGCGGCACGAACGGCAGCGGCCCGGACGACTGGGGCACCAGCAACAGCTGACCCGGGGACCGGTGAACTGTCGCGCCGGGAGGGGCCCGCGGCTCCTCCCGGCGCGCACGTCCACCCCCTTCCGTACGGCAGAATTTCCGCCATGGGGATAGTCGCCGGGCTGGACAGTTCGCCCGATTTCACTCGCATCGTCGTCTGCGACACGGACACGGGGGCCGTGCTCAGGCAGGGGTATGCGCCGCATCCGGTGGAGACCCCCGAGGATGGGGGTACCGCCCGCGCGAGCGGAGCCGAGCGTGGGGGAGGCCGTCCCTCCGACATCGACCCGCAGGCCTGGCTGCTGTCGCTCGGGGAGGCGGCCGGCGGCGGGCTCCTGGAGGGCGTGCAGGCCATCGGCGTCTCCGCGCAGGCGAACGCGCTGGTGCCGCTCGACACCCAGGGCGCCACCGTGCGCCCCGCGCTGGTCGGCGGCGACAAGCGGGCGCAGGTCGCGGCGGCCGACCTGATCGACGCGCTCGGCGGCCGGCATGCCTGGGCCGAGGCCGTCGGCTGCGTCCCACAGGCCGCGCAGCCCGTGACCAAGCTGCGCTGGCTCGCCAAGACGGAACCCGACAACGCGCTCCGTACCGCTGTGCTGATGCAGGCCCACGACTGGCTGGTGTGGCAGCTGCTCGGCCGCCCCGTGAGACGGACCACCGACCGGGGCGGCGCCTCCGGGACCGGGTACTGGTCGGCGGCGACCGGCACCTACCGCAGCGACCTCGTCGAGCTGGCCCTCGGCCACCAGGCCATGGTGCCCGAGGTGATCGGCCCCTCCGAGGCGGCCGGTACGACGCCGGAGGGGCTGCTGATCTCCGCCGGCACCGGGGAGACCATGGCCGCCGCGCTGGGTCTGGGCATCGGGCTCGGTGACGCGGTGGTCTCGCTCGGTGCCTCCGGGTCCGTGATGGCCGTCCACCCCGAGGCGCTCGTCGACTCCTCCGGGATGATCACCTCGCTGGCGGACGCCACGGGCATGCACCTGCCGGTGGTGACCACCCTGAACGCCGTGCGCACCCTGCGCGGCACCGCCGAACTCCTCGGTCTGCCGGACCTCGAGTCGCTGTCCGACCTGGCGATGAAGTCGACGCCCGGCTCGCACGGGCTCGTCCTGCTCCCCTACCTGGAGGGCGAGCGGAC
The DNA here is from genome assembly GCF_040682835.1 of Streptomyces sp. NPDC051104. NCBI lineage: Bacteria > Bacillati > Actinomycetota > Actinomycetes > Kitasatosporales > Streptomycetaceae > Streptomyces > Streptomyces sp. NPDC051104. The sequence goes on from NZ_JBFBBS010000002.1 coordinate 135,522, forward strand.
CCCGAACCTGCCACACACCGCGGGCACCCTGGCCGGGCTGCGGCGCGAGTCGATGAAGCCGGAGCACGTGGCGCGGGCCGCGTTCGAAGGCATGCTGTGCGGGCTCGCGGACGCCCTCGACGTGCTGCGCGGGCGCGGCGTGGAGGTGCGGCGGATCTTTCTGCTGGGTGCCGCCGCGGAGCTGCCCGCCGTGCAGGCGGCGGCGCCCTCGCTGTTCGGCGCGCAGGTCGTCGTCCCCCAACCGGCGGACTACGCGGCGATCGGCGCGGCCCGCCAGGCGGCCTGGTCGCTCGGCGTCTCCCAGGGCACCCTCGACCCGCGCACCCCGCCCCCGTGGCAGGGCGCGGCGGCCCAGGTCCTGGAGCCGGGCGAGGAACTCGCGGTGGGCCAGGCCGTACGGCAGCAGTACGTGTCGGTACGCGAGCAGACGCATCCGGGAGCGTTCCGCCCGTAGACGCGCTGATCGTCGCGGCCGTAGAGGCGGCTATGTCGTCCATCTCACACGGCGTCACCCGCACGGCGGCCGCCCGGCGGTGACGCAGGTCACCACCCTTCAGGCCTACACCCGAAGGCCGAGCCCGCTCGGTCGTATGACCGCTGTCGGCTTAATCGGTTGAGGTAACGCGGGTGGAGTGTTCGACGATAGGGCGTGGTGCACCACCGACCGCCTCCCTTTTCGTCGACCACTCCGAGAGACCTCGCGTGCTCATACGACTTCTGAGGACCCACATGGGTCCGTACAAGAAACCGATAGCCCTGCTGGTGTTGCTGCAGTTCCTGCAGACCTGCGCCACGCTCTATCTGCCCACCCTGAACGCGCACATCATCGACAACGGTGTCGTGAAAGGGGACACGAACTACATCCTGGCCTTCGGCGGCCTCATGATCGGGGTCTCGATGGGCCAGGTCGTGTGCAACATGGGCGCCGTCTACTTCGGAGCCCGGACCGCGTCGGCCGTCGGCCGGGACATCAGGGCAGCCGTCTTCGACCGGGTGCAGTCGTTCTCCTCCCGTGAGGTGGGTCACTTCGGCGCGCCGTCGCTGATCACCCGCACCACGAACGACGTGCAGCAGGTGCAGATGCTCGCCCTGATGACGTTCACCCTGATGGTGTCGGCGCCGATCATGTGCGTGGGCGGCATCGTCCTGGCGCTCGGTCTGGACGTGCCGCTGTCCGGTGTCCTGGTCGCCGTGGTGCCCGTGCTGGGCATTTCCGTGACGCTGATCGTGCGCCGGCTGCGGCCGCTGTTCCGCACCATGCAGGTCCGCCTCGACACGGTGAACCGGGTGCTGCGCGAGCAGATCTCCGGCAACCGGGTCATCCGCGCCTTCGTCCGCGACGACTACGAGAAGGAGCGCTTCAAGGGCTCGAACACCGAGCTCACCGACGTGGCCCTTGCCACCGGCCGCACGCTGGCGCTGATGTTCCCGCTGGTGATGACCGTGGTGAACCTCTCCTCGATCGCCGTGGTCTGGTTCGGCGCGCACCGCATCGACAGCGGCGGCATGCAGATCGGCGACCTGACGGCGTTCCTCGCCTACCTCATGCAGATCGTCATGTCCGTGATGATGGCCACCTTCATGTTCATGATGGTGCCGCGCGCGGAGGTCTGCGCCGAGCGCATCCAGGACGTCCTCGGCACCTCCTCCAGCGTCGTACCGCCCACCGCGCCCGTCTCCGAACTGCGCAGGCACGGTCATCTGGAGATCCGGGACGCCGGGTTCCGCTATCCGGGTGCGGAGGAGCCGGTGCTCAAGGCCATCGACCTGGTGGCGCGGCCCGGCGAGATCACGGCCGTCATCGGGTCCACCGGCAGCGGAAAGTCCACCCTGCTCGGGCTGATCCCCCGTCTGTTCGACGCCACCGAGGGCGAGGTCCTCGTGGACGGTGTGGACGTGCGGGAGATCGAGCCGAAGCTGCTGGCCAAGACGGTCGGGCTGGTGCCGCAGAAGCCGTACCTGTTCGCGGGCACGGTCGCCACGAACCTGCGCTACGGCAATCCGGACGCCACCGACGAGGAGCTGTGGCACGCGCTGGAGGTGGCGCAGGCCAAGGACTTCGTCTCCGAGCTGGAGAACGGGCTGGACTCCCCCATCGCGCAGGGCGGCACCAACGTCTCCGGTGGCCAGCGGCAGCGCCTCGCGATCGCCCGCACCCTGGTGCAGCGCCCGGAGATCTACCTCTTCGACGACTCCTTCTCCGCGCTCGACTACGCCACCGACGCGGCCCTGCGGGCGGCGCTCACCCGGGAGACCGCCGAGGCGACCGTCGTCATCGTCGCCCAGCGGGTGGCGACCATCCGGGACGCCGACCGGATCGTGGTCCTGGACGAGGGCAGTGTCGTCGGCACCGGCCGCCATCACGAGCTGATGGCGGACAACGAGACCTACCGGGAGATCGTGCTCTCCCAGCTCACGGAAGCGGAGGCTGCCTGATGGCCGGGCCCATGCGGGGGATGATGGGCGGGGGCGGCCCCGACCAGCGCTCGATGGACTTCAAGGGGTCCGGGAAACGGCTCCTCGCCCAGTTCGCACCCGAACGCCCCACCATGATCGCGATGCTGCTCTGCGGTGTGCTGAGCGTCGGGCTGTCCGTGGTCGGGCCGAAGATCCTGGGCAGGGCGACGGACCTCGTCTTCGCGGGGATCATCGGCCGTCAGATGCCGGCGGGCCTGAGCAAGGAGCAGGTCCTCGACTCCATGCGGAAGCGGGGCCAGGGCGGCATCGCCGACATGCTCTCCGGCACGGACTTCACCCCGGGCAAGGGCATCGACTTCGGTGCCGTGGGGAACGTCCTGCTGCTCGCGCTGTGCACGTTCCTGGTGGCCGGCCTCCTGATGGCGGTGTCGACGAGGCTCTCCAACCGGGCCATCAACAGGACGATCTACCGTATCCGCGAGGATGTGCAGGCGAAGCTGTCGCGGCTTCCGCTGTCCTACTTCGACCAGCGGCAGCGCGGTGAGGTGCTCAGCCGCGCGACCAACGACATCGACAACATCCAGCAGACGCTGTCGCAGTCGATGGGCCAGCTCGTCAACTCGCTGCTGACGATCGTCGGCGTGCTGGCGGTGATGTTCTGGGTGTCGTGGCTGCTGGCGCTGGTCGCCCTGGTGACCGTGCCGCTGTCGTTCTTCGTCGCGACCCGCGTCGGCAAGCGGTCGCAGCCGCACTTCGTGCAGCAGTGGCGCACCACCGGCAAGCTGAACGCCCACATCGAGGAGATGTACACCGGGCACACGCTGGTGAAGGTGTTCGGTCGGCAGGAGGAGTCGGCCAAGCAGTTCGCGGAGCAGAACGAGACGCTGTACGAGGCGGGGTTCCGCGCGCAGTTCAACAGCGGTGTGATGCAGCCGCTGATGATGTTCGTGTCCAACCTGAACTATGTGCTGGTCGCGGTGGTCGGCGGTCTCCGGGTCGCGTCGGGCGCCCTGTCGATCGGTGATGTGCAGGCCTTCATCCAGTACTCGCGGCAGTTCTCGATGCCGCTCACGCAGGTCGCGTCGATGGCGAACCTGGTGCAGTCGGGTGTCGCCTCGGCGGAGCGGATCTTCGAACTGCTGGACGCGGAGGAGCAGGGGGCCGACCCCGAGCGCGGGCTGCGCCCGGAGGAGCTGCGCGGGCGGGTCGCGCTGGAGAACGTGTCGTTCCGCTACGACCCGGAGAAGCCGCTCATCGAGAACCTGTCGCTGAAGGTGGAGCCGGGCCAGACGGTCGCGATCGTGGGCCCGACAGGAGCGGGCAAGACCACGCTCGTCAACCTGCTGATGCGGTTCTACGACGTCACCGGCGGGCGGATCACGCTCGACGGGGTCGACATCGCGAAGATGTCCCGGGACGAACTGCGGTCCTCGATCGGGATGGTGCTGCAGGACACCTGGCTGTTCGGCGGCACCATCGCGGAGAACATCGCCTACGGCGCCTCCCGTGAGGTCACGCGCGGCGAGATCGAGGAGGCGGCGCGGGCGGCCCACGCGGACCGGTTCATCCGTACGCTGCCGGACGGCTACGACACCGTGATCGACGACGAGGGGACGGGGGTCAGCGCGGGTGAGAAGCAGCTCATCACGATCGCGCGGGCGTTCCTGTCGGACCCGGTGATCCTGGTGCTGGACGAGGCGACGAGTTCCGTGGACACGCGGACCGAGGTGCTGATCCAGAAGGCGATGGCGAAGCTGGCGCACGGGCGGACGTCGTTCGTGATCGCGCACCGGCTGTCGACGATCCGGGACGCCGACACGATCCTCGTGATGGAGAACGGCTCCATCGTCGAACAGGGCTCGCACACGGAGCTGTTGGCCGCGGACGGGGCGTACGCACGGCTGTACAAGGCACAGTTCGCGCAGGCTGTCGCCGAGGTCGACTGATCCCCCGGGGGGCCGCCCGAACGGGCGGTCCCCGGGGCCTGTCTTTCGGATCAGGTCGGCTGCGAGGAACAGTCCTCTTCAGCCCAGCCGAGCGGGTCTGGTGCGTGCAACTGCAAGGCGGCGGAGGCTGTGACATCAGCCGCTACCGCGGCGGGCGACGCGATGGGGGTCCCCCCGCGCGAGCGTGTTCGAGCGTGGGGGAGTCGGCGACCGACGACAACACCGCTGGGGGTGCCCCCACGCCGTCAAGGCAGTGGGGGGACTGCGTGCCAGCGCCTGCGACGCCGAGCTGATCCGAGAGACAGGCCCTAGTCCAGGTAGCCCCTCAGCTGGTCCGCGAAGGCGTGGTCCCGGAGCTTGTTCAGCGTCTTGGACTCGATCTGGCGGATGCGTTCGCGGGTGACGCCGAAGATGCGGCCTATCTCCTCCAGGGTGCGGGGGCGGCCGTCGACAAGTCCGTACCGCAGCTGGACGACCTTGCGCTCCCTCTCCCCCAGCGTGGACAGGACCGCTTCCAGGTGCTCCCTGAGCAGCAGGAACGCTGCGGACTCCACCGGGCTGGTGGCGTCGCCGTCCTCGATGAGGTCGCCGAGGGCCACGTCGTCCTCCTCGCCCACGGGGGCGTGCAGGGAGACGGGCTCCTGGGCGAGCCTCAGCACCTCGCTGACCCGCTCGCTGGGCAGTTCCAGATGCGCGGCGACCTCTTCCGGGGTCGGTTCGTAGCCGCGTTCCTGGAGCATCCGGCGCTGGACGCGGATGACCCGGTTGATCAGCTCGACGACGTGGACCGGGACGCGGATGGTGCGGGCCTGGTCGGCGAGGGCGCGGGACATGGCCTGACGGATCCACCAGGTCGCGTACGTGGAGAACTTGTAGCCGCGGGCGTAGTCGAACTTCTCGACGGCCCTGATCAGACCGAGGTTTCCCTCCTGCACGAGGTCGAGCATGGTCAGCCCGCGGCCGACGTACCGCTTGGCGACGGAGACGACGAGACGCAGATTGGCCTCTATCAGCCGCCGCTTGGCCATGCGCCCCATGACGACGAGCCGGTCCAGGTCGAGCGCGAGCCGGGTGTCCAGGTCGGGGGTGCTGAGGAGCTTTTCCTCGGCGAACAGGCCGGCTTCGACGCGGCGGGCGAGTTCGACCTCCTCGGCGGCCGTCAGCAGCGGGATGCGCCCGATCTCGCGCAGATACTGGCGGAACAGGTCGGAGGAGGGGCTACCGGTGTCGGCACGGTCGCGGAGGGCTTCGACGGGTTCAGCGGGTTCGACGGGGTCGAGCGGCTCCTCGAGCTCGGACGGGCCCGATGGCTCCGGCTCGGCCTCCGTCTCGGGGTGGTGCGCGAGCCGGTTCTGCGGCGGCACCGCCGGAAGGACGTCGGCCTCCGCGTCCGGCTCGTCGTTCAGGATCTCCGGTTGGGTGAGGGTCTGGGTCTGCACGGGGGCGACCTCCAGGAATGTCGCTGCTTCAGGCGTGCGGCAGCGGTACGTCGGTGAGCGGAACCGCGGGGGTGTCGGACCCGCCGCCATGGGCGGGCCGGCCGCGCTCCGAGGACTCAGGCACCGGAACCCAGTGTGGAGTACGACACATCACCGCCACGAGGGTTGTGCGCCCACTTTTTGAGTCCGGTCCGTGACCGGGTGGTTACGCTGCCGCACGGGTGTGCGGTACGCCGCCTACAGCGCGGTCGCTCCCCGCGCCCGCAGCGCCTGGTCGTACTGCTGCAGTACCCACAGCTCGTTCTGGACTGCCGCCAGTTGGGCCTGGTCGCCGTGTGTACCCAGGCGGGTCAGGGTGGACTGGATGTCGCGGATCCGGCGTTCGACCGCGCGGCGGCGGACCGTGACGAGGACCGTGCCCGCGTACACGTCGTCCACCGTCCTTCGCATGATCGCCTCGACGGCCAGTTCCGTGACCATCGCGCGCACCGTGTCGTCGGGCGCCGCGTCGCGGACCCGGACCAGGTACTCCTGCGGGTCCTGCGCGCCCCACTCCGCGCCGCCCGCCTCCATGATCGCCTGCCGTACGGCCGCGTACGGCGCCGCGGTGAACTCGTCGACCCCGTAGGCGTCGAATGCGGGCGACACCAACTCCGGCCGCTGGAGGGCGAGTTTCAGCAGCTCACGCTCGGTCGCGTAGACCGGGTTGCGAAGGGTGAGCGCCGGGCCGGAGACCGCCGGGCGGGGCGCCGCCTCGTAGCGCTCCGCCGGGCGCGGTCCCGTCGGCGCCGGGCCCCTGCCGCCCCGGTCGCGCGCCCAACGGGCCAGCTGCGCCACCCGCTTGACCACGAACTGCGTGTCCAGGATGCCGAGCATGCCCGCGAGCTGGACCGCCACCTCGTGCTGCGCGCCGCTGTTCTTGATGCGGGCCACGACCGGCGCCGCCTCGTCCAGCGCGGCCGCCCTGCCCGCCGGGGTCTCCAGGTCGTAGCGGCCGACGATCTGGCGCAGCGCGAACTCGAAGAGCGGTGTACGCGGCTCCGCCAGGTCCGCGACCGCCTCGTCGCCCTTGGCGAGCCGCAGGTCGCAGGGGTCCATGCCGTCCGGCGCGATCGCGATGTACGTCTCGGCGGCGAACTTCTGGTCGTCCTCGAAGGCGCGCAGGGCCGCCTTCTGACCGGCCGCGTCGCCGTCGAAGGTGAAGATGACGCGGGCGCTGCCGTTGTCCATCAGCAGCCGCCGCAGGATCTTGATGTGCTCGCCGCCGAAGGCCGTGCCGCAGGTCGCGATGGCCGTCGTGACGCCCGCGAGGTGGCAGGCCATGACGTCGGTGTAACCCTCGACGACCACGGCCCGGCTGGTCTTCGCGATCTCCTTCTTCGCCAGGTCGATGCCGTACAGGACCTGGGACTTCCGGTAGATCGCCGTTTCGGGGGTGTTGAGGTACTTCGGGCCGGTGTCCGCCTCGTAGAGCTTGCGGGCGCCGAAGCCGACCACGTCGCCGCCGATGTCCCGGACCGGCCACATCAGCCGGCCGCGGAAGCGGTCGATGGGGCCCCGGCGGCCCTCCTGGGACAGGCCGGAGAGGATCAGCTCCTTGTCGCTGAAGCCCTTGCCGCGCAGATAACGGGTGAGGTGGTCCCAGCCCTGCGGGCTGTAGCCGACGCCGAAGTGCACGGCGGCGGCCTGGTCGAAGCCGCGCTCGGCCAGGAACTTCCGCCCCGCCTCGGCCTCCGGGCTCGCGTCGAGCTGCTCGGCGTACCACTGGGCGGCCAGCTGGTGGGCCTCCACCAGGCGGATGCGTTCGCCGCGCTGGTGGGTGGGGTTGTACCCGCCCTCCTCGTACCGCAGCGTGATGCCCGCGCGGGCGGCCAGGCGCTCGACCGCCTCCGAGAACGAGAGGTGGTCGACCTTCATCACGAACGTGATGGTGTCGCCGCCCTCCTGGCAGCCGAAGCAGTGGAACAGCCCCTTACTGGGGCTGACCTGGAAGGACGGCGACTTCTCGTCATGGAAGGGGCACAGCCCCTTCAGGTTTCCCCCGCCGGCGTTGCGCAGCTGGAGGTACTCGGACACGACGGCGTCGATCGGGACAGCGTCCCGTACCGCCTTCACGTCCTCGTCGTTGATCCGTCCTGCCACGCGTGAATTCTACGGGGCAGAACTGACACGCCTGGGGCAGGCGGGCAAGCCTCCGGCCGGGGGTCCGGCCCGCCGCGCAGCGGCTGTCGGATGCGGCGCCCCTCGGGAATCACAGCACGGGGACGGTGTGACAGGCGGCGACAGCGGACGGCGTCCGTCGTCTCACGGGGCCAGGCTCTCCAACGGCACCCCCGGGTCCGACAACGCCTCCGGGTCCACCACCGTCCGCTCCCGGATCAGCTTCTGGATGCGGTCCGTGACATCCCACACATTCACGTTCATCCCGGCCAGCACCCTGCCCTCCTTCAGCCAGAAGGCGATGAAGTGCCGCTTGCCGGCGTCCCCCCGGATCACCACCTCGTCGTACGTCCCGGGCGGCGCCCATCCCGAGTACTCCATCCCCACGTCGTACTGGTCGGAGAAGAAGTACGGCACCCGGTCGTACGCCACCTCGCGCCCGAGCATCGCGCGGGCGGCGGCCGGGCCGCCGTTCAGGGCGTTCGCCCAGTGCTCGACGCGCAGCCGGGTGCCGAAGAGGGGGTGGTGGAAGGACGCCACGTCACCGGCCGCGTAGATGTCGGGGTCGGAGGTGCGCAGTGACGCGTCCACCGCGATACCGCCCCCGTGCGCCGGGTCCGCCAGCTCCAGCCCGGCCGCCTCCGCGAGAGCGGCCCTGGGAGCCGCGCCGATCGCGGCGAGCACGTCGTGCGCGGGGTGCTCCTCGCCGTCGTCGGTGCGGGCTGCCAGCACCATGCCGTCCTGGCCGATGATCTCGGTGAGCCGGACCCCGAAGTGGAAGCGGACCCCGTGGTCGCGGTGCAGCTCCGCGAACAGCTCGCCCAGCTCGGGGCCGAGGACGTGGTGCAGCGGGGTCGGCGCGGACTGGATGACGGTGACCTCCGCGCCGTACTCGCGGGCCGCCGCCGCGACCTCGAGGCCGATCCAGCCGGCGCCCGCGATCACGATGTGGCCGTTGTCCCGGCCGAGGGCGGTGAGGACGCCCTTGAGGCGCTCGGCGTGGGCGAGCCGGCGCAGGTGGTGGACGCCGGCGAGGTCCGTGCCGGGGATGTCCAGCCGGCGGGGCTCCGCGCCGGTGACGAGGAGCAGCTTGTCGTAGTGGACGAGCGTGCCGTCGTCGCCGAAGCGGACCGTCTTCGCGGCGCGGTCGATGGCGTCGACGCTCTGGCCGAGGTGCAGCTCGATGTCGTTGCGCGCGTACCAGGAGGGCTCGTGGACGAAGACGCTGTCGCGCTCCTCCTTGCCGAGCAGGTAGCCCTTGGAGAGGGGAGGCCGTTCGTACGGGTGGTCCCGTTCGTCGCAGATCAGTATCACGCGGCCGCTGAAGCCCTCCGCTCGGAGCGTCTCGGCCGCCTTGGCGCCGGCGAGACCTCCTCCGACGATGACGAATGTCTGATCCGCGTCGACCACTTGATGCCTCCTCGTAAGGATGTCGCCACATGCGAGCCTCCCGCACGGGAGCGGGCTGCGGGAAGAGGGAGTGCCCCGATCAGGCCACGGAAGGGCACGACCGGCCGTCACGTGCCGCCGTCATGTACGGGTCATGGCGGGTCGTGTGCGGGTCATGTGCCGGTCATGCGCGCCCCGTCAGCCGCGCGTGCAGGTGGCCGGCCGAGGCGTCCGTGAGCGAGGCGATCTGGTCGACGATCACCCGCTTGCGGGCGCGGTCGTCGGCGGCCTCCTCGAACAGCGCCCGGAACTGCGGGTCCAGTCCGTCGGGCGCGCGGGCGGTGAGCGCCTCGGCCAGTTCGGCGACGACGACGCGCTGGTCGGCGCGGATCCGCTCCTGCTCGGCGCGCTGCATCACATACAGGTCGGCGACCGCCTTGAGGACCGCGCACTCCATGCGGGTGCTGCGGGGTACGACCAGCTCGGCGGCGTATCTGGTCAGGCGCCCGCTGCCGAACGCCCCCCGGGTGGCGCCCTCCGCCGCCAGGCAGAAGCGGCCGATGAGCTGGCTGGTGGCGTCCTTGAGGCGGCCCTGGGCGATGGCGGAGCCGTCGTATTCGCGTGGCCACCACTGCTGGGCGAGGAGCCGGTCGAGGGCTTCGGCCAGTTCCCCGGGGTCGGTGTCCGCGGGCACGTACCGGCCGAGGGCGACGGCGAAGACCGCCTGCCGCTCCGGTTCGACGTGCAGGCTGCTGGGGTGGATGTATCCGGCGTGCAGGCCGTCCTCGAAGTCGTGCACGGAGTAGGCCACGTCGTCGGACCAGTCCATGACCTGGGCCTCGAAGCAGGTGCGGTGGCCGGGGGCGCCCTTGCGGAACCAGTCGAAGACGGGGCGGTCGTCCTCGTAGACGCCGAACTTCGCGGAGGCCGGGTCGGTGGGGTGGGCGCCGCGCGGCCAGGGGTACTTGGTGGCGGCGTCGAGGACGGCGCGGGTGAGGTTGAGGCCGACGCTGACGACTTCGTCGGTGCAGACGCTGTGGACGAACCGCTTGGGCTCGATGCGGGTGAGCAGGCGAAGGGACTGGGCGTTGCCCTCGAAGCCGCCGCAGTCGTGAGCGAACTCGTTCAGCGCCTGTTCGCCGTTGTGCCCGAAGGGCGGGTGGCCGAGGTCGTGGGAGAGGCAGGCGGCCTCCACGAGGTCGGGGTCGCAGCCGAGGGCGGCGCCGAGCTCCCGGCCGACCTGGGCGCATTCCAGCGAGTGGGTGAGCCGGGTGCGGGGGCTGGCGTCCCAGACCTCGCTCCTCGTCCCGGGGGTGACGACCTGGGTCTTGCCCGCCAGACGGCGCAGCGCGGCCGAGTGCAGCACGCGGGCGCGGTCGCGCTGGAAGGCGGTGCGGCCGGGGCGTTTGTCGGGCTCGGCGGCCCAGCGCTCGGTGTCCGAGGCGTCGTACGCCGAACCGTTCTCGCAGCGTGTGGGGGTTTCGTGGGCCTTCGGTGCGATCCCGTCCATGACCTGACAGTAATCGCAGCCACGGACAATCGGGATGTCGTCGTCCGTTGCTCGCCGGAAGGTCAGGCGTGCTTCAGGCCGATGCCAGCGCGGGCTCCGTGGCCGCCCCCGGGGTCGCGAGGCCCTGGTCGTAGCGGTGCAGGACCAGGCGGGCCATCGCCGCGTGGGCGCCGAGAGGGGCCGCCGCGATCCACGGGGCGGCCCCGGCGCACTCCGTGTGGAAGCGGCCGGGGGCGGTGAAGTACGAGGCGACGGCGACCCGGTGGCGGCCGCGGGCGGCCAGCGCGCGGACCGCTTGGGGCACGGTGGGCGCGGCGGCGGAGGCGTAGGCGGGGACGACGGGGACACCGAGGCGTTCGGCGAGGAGCTGGGCGGTGCGGCGGGTGTCGAGGGCGGATTCGGGGTCGCGGGAGCCCGCGGCGGCCAGCACCACCGCGCCGGCACGGCGCCGGGCGTCGCTCATGCCGACCGGCCAGCCGGCCTCGACCAGCCGGGCGTAAAGAGTCTCCACGAGGAGCGGGTGCGGGCCGAGCGGGGCCGCCACGCGCGTGTGGGCGCGCGCCGCTGCCGCCGCCTCGGGGATGTCCTGCTTGACGTGGTAGCCGCGGCTGAGCAGCAGCGGTACGAGGACGGCGTGAGCGTCACCGAGGGTGGCGAGGGTGTCGGGCAGCAGCGGCTCGTTCAGCTCGATGTGCCCGAGGCGCACCGGCAGGTGCGGGCGCAGCTCGCGGACCCGTTCCATGAGGGTCCGTACCGTCGCCAGGGCGCGCGGGTCGCGGCTGCCGTGCGCGACGAGGACGAGCGCGGGCGGGGCGGGACGCCGGCTGCCGTCGAGCGAGACGAGGCTGAGCTGACTGCCTAGCTGGCTGGTGATCCGGTTCATGAGCTGCGCCGTACTGTCGAGGTGGGCGCCACCGGGCGGCCGGCCGCCGGGGCGCAGGGGGGACTCGTCGGGTGGAAGGTTCGACGCCGTCATGCACCGATCCTGGCGGCGGCAGGTTGCCGCGCCGTTGCGCGGCCGTGACCGGGTTGTTTTCCGGCGTTTCACGGCGCGGGCGCGGAGGGTGTGAGGGGGCGCGAGGGGTGCGCGAACCGGATGGTCGCGAGGGGTGCGCGAACCGGATGGCCGTTCGCCGCGTCCCTCTGGACATGCCGGGCATGAAGATCCGCAGACCGAGGCTGCCGCGCACGCGCGCCGGACAGCGCGGGGCCGTTCAGGTCCTGGCCGCGCTGTGCGTGCTGGCGCTGCTGCCGGCCACCTGGTTGTACCTGACCGCGGCCGGCCGGCTGCGCACCGCCGCGGACGTGCCGCGCACCGAGGTCGCCGTCGTCTTCGGCGCGGGCCTGTGGGGCGGCGAGCCGTCGCCGTACCTCGCCCATCGCCTGGACGCGGCGGCGGGCCTGTACCGGGCGGGCCGGATCAAGGTCGTCCTGGTCACCGGGGACAACAGCCGCGAGGACTACGACGAGCCGGACGCGATGCGCGCGTACCTGGCGCGGCACGGCGTACCGCGCGAGCGGGTCGTGACCGACTACGCCGGCTTCGACACCTGGGACTCCTGCGTCCGGGCGAAGAAGATCTTCGGTGTCGACCGGGCCGTCCTGGTCAGCCAGGGCTTCCACATCCGCCGCGCGGTCGCCCTGTGCCAGGCGGCGGGCGTGACGTCGTACGGCGTCGGGGTGGACGACAAGCACGACGCGACCTGGTACTACGGCGGCACCCGGGAGGTCTTCGCGGCGGGCAAGGCGGCCCTCGACGCGCTGTTCCACCCGGACCCGACGTTCCTCGGGCCGAAGGAGCAGGGGGTCACGAAGGCGCTGGCGGGGGCACGGGACTGAGCGTGGAGATCACGGATCTGACGCCCGCCGAGCGCCGCGTGCGGGAGGCCGAACTGTGGCACTCCTACGAGCAGTTGAGCACGGCCTACCGCACCGCGGGCGACGACGCCGCCGCCCGCACCGTCCAGCCGGCCAAGCTGCGCCGCCACCGGCGCACCCTGCCCCGGTACGCCCGGCTGTGGGGGTATGCGCAGGACGCCGCCGTGGGCTACGGCTTCCGCCCGATGCGGGCCGCGGGCCGGCTGCTGGTGCTGCTGTGCACCGGTACGCTCGCCTTCGCGCTGCACCGTCCGCCCGCGCTGAAGCCGTCCGAGGCGCCGGGGTTCAACCCGTTCGTCTGCACCCTGGACCTGCTGCTGCCGATCACACCCTGGACCTGCTGCTGCCGATCGTCGACTTCGGTCAGCAGGGGGCGTACGCGCCGCGCGGCTGGTACCAGTGGCTGTCGTACCTGCTGATCGCCACCGGCCGGGTGCCGGCGACGACGATCGCGGCGGGCGTCGCGCGCTCGCTGAACCGGCAGTAGGCCCCGGCTGCGGACCTCACGCCGCCCCCGGTCCGGCGGGGAGGTCATGGTCCCGGCCGTGTAACGGGGCAGAGCGCGCCCTTGTAACACGTCCGACGCACGCTGAGCGGCATGCAGACCACCTCGACGCCCACGCACTGCCCGTACTGCGCCCTGCAGTGCGGGATGAACCTCAGTCCCACGCCCGAGGGGGGCGTCGAGGTGGCCGAGCGTGCCGACTTCCCGGTGAACCGGGGCGCGCTGTGCGGCAAGGGCCGTACGGCGCCGGAGGTGCTGTCGTCACGGGTGCGGCTGACGTCGCCGCTGGTGCGGTCCGGGGGCGAGCTCAGGCCTGCCACCTGGGAGGAGGCGCTGGACCGTATCGCCGGGGCGTTCTCGCTCGCGCGGGCGGAGCACGGGCCGGACGCGCTCGGGGTGTTCGGCGGAGGCGGGCTGACGAACGAGAAGGCGTACACGCTCGGGAAGTTCGCCCGGGTGGTGCTCGGCACCTCGCAGATCGACTACAACGGGCGGTTCTGCATGTCGTCCGCGGCGGCGGCCGGCACCAAGGCGTTCGGGCTCGACCGGGGGCTGCCGTTCCCGCTGGAGGACATCCCGAAGACGGGCTGTGTGATCCTCGTCGGCTCCAACCTCGCGGAGACGATGCCGCCGGCACTGCGGTATCTGACGGAGCTCAAGGAGAACGGCGGCACGCTGATCGTCGTCGACCCGCGGCGGACGCGGACGGCCGAGCAGGCGGATCTGCACCTGGCGCCGCGGCCGGGCACGGACCTGGCGCTGGCGCTCGGCCTGCTGCACCTGGTGGTCGCTTGAGGGGCGCACGGACGAGGAATACATCCGGGAGCGCACCGGCGGCTGGGAGGAGGCGCGGGCGGCGGCCATGGCGCACTGGCCGGAGTATGTGGAGCGGATCACGGGGGTGTCCGTTCCGCAGCTCCGGGAGGCCGTACGGCTGTTCTGCGAGCCCGAGCACGCGATGGTGCTGACCGCGCGGGGCCCCGAGCAGCAGTCCAAGGGCACGGACACGGTGAGCGCGTGGATCAACCTGTGCCTGGCCACCGGGCGCGCGGGCCGCCCCCTGTCCGGCTACGGCTGTCTGACCGGGCAGGGCAACGGGCAAGGCGGGAGGGAGCACGGCCAGAAGGCCGACCAGCTGCCCGGCTACCGCAAGCTGACCGACCCGGCGGCGCGCCGGCACGTGGCGGAGGTGTGGGGCGTGGACCCGGACTCGCTGCCGGGCCCGGGCCGCAGTGCCTACGAACTCCTCGACGCCCTCGGCACGGACATCCGCACGCTGCTGCTGATGGGCTCCAACCCGGTGGTGTCGGCCCCGCGCGCCGCGCACATCGAGGACCGGCTGCGCTCGCTGGACTTCCTCGCCGTGTGCGACGTCGTCCTGTCGGAGACGGCGGAGCTGGCGGACGTGGTGCTGCCGGTCACGCAGTGGGCGGAGGAGACGGGCACGACGACCAACCTGGAGGGCCGGGTCCTGCTGCGCCGCCGCGCGCTGACCCCGCCGCCCGGGGTGCGCAGCGACCTGGAGGTCATGCACGAACTCGCCGCCCGCCTGGACGTGGAGAAGGGCTTCCCCACGGACCCGGAGGAGGTCTTCGAGGAACTGCGCCGCGCCAGCGCGGGCGGCCCGGCGGACTACTCGGGCATCACCTACCGCAGGCTGGCGGAGGAGAACGGGGTGTTCTGGCCGTGCCCGGCGTCGGCCGCCGACTCGCAGGAAGGCGAGGACGCCTCCCTCGACGTGCTCCCCGACGACCCGGCGGTCCATGACGACCCTGCGGACCCCTCGGGCGAACGGGCGCCCGGCGTCCACCCCGGCACCCCCCGTCTCTTCCTCGGCCGTTTCGCCACCGAGGACGGGCGGGCCCGGTTCGCCGCCGTGTCCTACCGGGCGGTCGCCGAGGAACCCGACGACGCGTACCCGGTGCTGCTGACCACCGGGCGGGTGGTGGCGCAGTACCAGTCGGGGGCGCAGACACGACGTGTCGCGGAGCTGAACGCCGCCGCGCCCGGGCCGTTCGTGGAGATGCACCCGCGGCTGGCCGAGCGGCTGGGCGCGGCGGAGGGGGACGCGGTCGCGGTGGTGTCGCGGCGGGGACGGGCCGTCGCGCCCGCGCGGATCAGCCGTGCCATCCGGCCCGACACCGTCTTCATGCCGTTCCACTGGCCGGGCGAGGGCCGCGTCAACACGCTGACCAACCCCGCCCTCGACCCCACCTCCCGCATGCCCGAGTTCAAGGTGTGCGCGGTACGGCTGGAGCGCTTGGGACAGGGCTCCGCGGAGTGAGGTCGGAGGTGGGCGTACGGGACGCGCTCGCCGCACTGTCCGGCGGTGGCGTGCCGTCGGCCGACGCGCTGCTCGGCAGGGGTGAGGTGGGCGCGCCGCCCGCTCCGGTGTCCTCCCGGGTCGGGTCGATGCCGACGGTCAGCGTCGCGACGAAGCCCGTCTCGGCGTCCCCGGTGACCGTCATCAACCCGTCCCTGGCGCCGCCCCCGCGGTAGACCGGGTCGTGCGCGAGCCGGGTACGGGTGCCGGTGTGCTGGGTGTACGGGGCCTTCGCGTACACCGCTTCGGCGTCGCTGTCGGGGAAGAAGAGCTGCCCGGTCCAGTTGGCCCTGCCGCCCTTGTAGGTGCCGGCGGTCTTCTTGCCGCCGGTGTGCACCTTGACGTGGAGGTGCGGGGCGCGTCCCGTGTACCAGCCGGGGAAGACCGTCACGAACTCGGCGACGCCGTCGGCGCCGGTGGTCTGGAAGCCGCGCAGGAACGTCGTGGGGGCGGTGCCGCTGAAGTGGCTCTCGGAGGGTGCCGTTCCGCCCGGGTGCACCCCGGGGAAGCCGGAGTGGTAGCCCCAGGCGTCGCACTGCCAGATCTCGACGGCCGCGTCCTTCAGGAGGGCGCAGACGTGGGGCTCGTCGCGCACGGTCAGCCGTACGGTGAGCGGGACCCCTTCCTTGCCCTCGGTGATGTCCCTGCGGAAGGGCGCGTCGGCCAGGTGGTACGGCCCTTGTGCGACGCTCGGGTTGAGCACGCACAGCTCGGCACCGGGTGCCTTGTGGGCGTCCGGCTCGTGTCGGTGGGAGGACGAGCAGGCTCCGGTCCCCAGTCCCAGGACGGCACCCACGGCGGCACCGCCCAGCCTGAGCGCACGCCGTCGGGTGAGGTCGCTGTCGGTCATGGCCGGGACCCTAGGCGGCGCGGCGCGACGGTGAGAGGGGGCGCACGGGGTGGTCGCCCACATGAGGGACGGGGGCCGCTCGGGAGCTTCCACCAGAGGATGACCCTGCTGCGCATCAGAACGCCCGCGCGTCTCTGACGCGCCAGAGAGGCGGCGGACATCAGCCCGCCGCCGTCCGTGCGCGGCCGACACAGCTAGGCTCACGGCCATGACCACACTGATGACGTATGCCGGTCCGGCCGATGACCGGGCTCCGGTGATACGCACAGGCGGAGTCCCTTTGGTGCCTGCCGCCTTCACGTGGCCGCTGTGCGCCACCTGCTCCGGGCCGATGATGTTTCTCGCTCAGTTGCCGGTGGACGACCCCGGCGCTCACGTTTCGGGTTCGGTCACGGACGCACGGCACATCCTGTCCGTCTTCATGTGCCAGAACGACCCTGGGCTGTGTGAAGAATGGGATCCCTTCGCCGGTGGCAACCAGGCCTTCCTCTTCCCGGGATCCGGTCTCGCAGCCGTCGTCGTGCCGACGGACGGCGTGACCCTTGTTCCCGAGACGTGCGGCATCAACTGCGCGGCGGTGGACGAGGACGACTATCACACGGCACGCAGCCAGTGGTCCCAGGCCCACGGCCGGCCTGTGCGGGATGTCCTCGGCCAGTTGGCCGGGACTCCGTCGTGGCTGCAAGCCGACGAGACTCCCGCGTGTCCTTCGTGCGGCCGCGCGATGGGTTTTGTGGCTCAGCTGGAAGAAGGACACGACCATCGGACATCGATGAACTTTGGCGGAGGGGGCCGAGGGTACGCCTTCGCCTGCACGCCCTGCGGGAAAGGCTCCTTCCTCTGGCAATGCTGATCGTGTTCAGCACCCGCGCAGCAGACAGCCGGAGGCCTCTTCGACGAGGTCTCCGGCTGTCGTATGGGGGCTATGGGTGGCTGCCGTCCGGCTCACCGGCCGACGGGTAGCACCGGCAGACCCGTGGTCCGTCCGGCCCAGCGGCGGCACAGCGGATGTGCTCCACGACCGAGGGGTCGAACCGCAACTGCGTTCCGTCCGACACCCTTGCGATCGCGTTCGCGATTCCGCCCCAGTACCTCATGGCAGCGGCCGATTCGGTGAGGACCATGTTGTCGGCGTCGTAATTCCCGCCGAACACAAAGGGGATCCTCGGAGTCAGTCTGTGGCCGACCGGAATTGCTCCGTGTCGACTCTGCCATTCATGAGCCACTGGGTAGCCGGTCAGATACGCGTAATCGTCGAGCACACGCTCCGTCCAGTCCGGCAGTGACGAGGCCAACTCCGTGAGCTTGGCCGTTTCCGGGTTGAACGAGTAAATGCGCGTGCCGTCCGTTCCGAACTGGCCTCCGAAAACGTCCTCGGCGAAGAAGACCAGATTCGGCTGGAGCGCCCCGTAGGCATCGAGCCACCGGTTCCTGTCGTTCCAGGAACCGATCGAGTACCCGCTCCGCATGCGCTCGGCCGAGGCGAACACATGCAGAGCGGACTCGAAGGCGTAGAAGCCGTTGCGCTCACTGAGCATCTGCAGCAGGTCGCTGCCGATGGGCCCGAGACCCGACATGTCCTCCGCTCTGGGCTCGTCGCCCGAGAGGGCAGGGCTCGCGATGTCCAGCAAGCGATCCACTACGGATTCCCCAGGATGTAGTCGAGACTGACGATGCGAATCAATACCCTTCCGCCGTCGGGAATGTCAACCAACTGGTTCTTCATTGACGAGCCGGCACCTCTGTTGTCTCCTGCGCCGATGTGCTTGACGTGGGCACCCTGGCCTTCCTTGAACATCGCCGGCGGGAACTCGTCTCGGTCCTGTCCTGGCCGGGTGGGAATTCCCCGGAGGTTGTCCGCACGCCGGTCATCGGCGCCGGGTCGGTCCAAGGTGACCATCATGCCGTCGCCACCCTCTTCAGCAGCGTGAATGGCACTGTCCGGGTGCTGGATGGCGTCGATCTCCCAGACGGCCGGGCGAGGACTCGAGCAGGAACATGCGGCACCGGAGGCGTCGTATCCCCCAGCGCAGTTGTGCACGAGCACCGTCGACGCACCCGCCAGCACGTAGTACGTGTGGACATCGCCGACTGTGAGGTTGTGGACGGTCGCCCCACTGCTCGTCCACCGCTCCACCGCAGTGATCTGGACGTGCTTGCCCGCGCTGGTCTGCAGCCAGTCGCCGGACTTCAGGTCCGTGGCCTTGATCCAGGCGTGCAGCTCCGGGACCCAGAAGGGGTGGCCGTCGGTCGCGGTGACCTGGGCCGTCTTGGTGCCCTTCTTGCCGTCGACGTCGATCGTGACCTTGACCAGGTGCTTCAGGCCGTGGCCCAGGATCGCGGCCGTGACCGTCTCGACGCGGGTCTCCCCCGTCCGGGGGTCCGTCGCCACGACCTTGTCACCGGCCTTGACCTGCTCGATCGGCTTCGTGGTGCCGTCGGCCATCAGGACCTTGGTGCCGGGCACGAAGCTGTTGCTGACGGGGCAGGAGCCACCGCCGCCCTCGGCCTTGCCCGAGCCGCCGCTGCCGCTGGTTCCTCCCTTGCTCTTGGCGGAGCCGCCGGCCTTGCCTCCCGGATGGGAGTCGCCGCCGCCTCCGTGGGAGTGCGAGGACACCTTG
The DNA here is from genome assembly GCF_040682835.1 of Streptomyces sp. NPDC051104. Taxonomy (NCBI): domain Bacteria; kingdom Bacillati; phylum Actinomycetota; class Actinomycetes; order Kitasatosporales; family Streptomycetaceae; genus Streptomyces; species Streptomyces sp. NPDC051104. The sequence goes on from NZ_JBFBBS010000002.1 coordinate 154,561, forward strand.
GGGGCTGCCTCGGCCGCGGCGTGCTTCTGGCGCGGGTTGCCGGTCTTCTTGGCCAGGTCCAGGGCCTTGTCGGCGGTGCGTCTTGCTTCTTCCGCCGCCTTCTTCCTCGCCCGTTGCGCCGCGAGCTTCTTCGCTCGCTCGATCGCCAGCTTCTTCGCCCGTAGCGCCACTCTCTCGGCCGCCTTCGCGGCCTTGAGGACCAGCTCCGCCGCCTTCTTGGCCGCGCGGAAGGACTCGACCGCCTTGATGGTGCGCTTGACGGCCTTCATCACCGCCGGGATCTTGCCGAGCTTCCCCCACGGGATGGCGTCGAGCACGATGCCCATGCAGGACCACATGTCACCGCCGAAGCACGCGATGGCGTCGTTGATGCCGATGAAGTCCTTCAGCGTCTCCCACGCCACGGCGAGGATCACCGAGGTGAGGGACTTGCCCTGCATCGCCTGCGCCTGCGCGACCTGCGCCGCGGACAGACCCGCGCCCGCGAGGGCCGCGGCCCGCTCGGAGGCGGTCAGGGCGATGGACTCACCCGTCGGGTCGGCGTACGTCACCGGGTTGTTGTGCGCGTAGGCGTACCCGTTGGACTGCAGGACGTCGTTCAGGTCCAGCAGGGGGTCGGCGGACAGGAAGCGGCCCACCACCGGGTCGTACAGCCGCGCGCCGAGCTGGGTGAAGCCCGAGGCGTTGTCGTCGGTGGCACCGAGGAACCCGGTGTGCGCCTGCCGGTTGACACCGGTCGTGTCGGCACCCCGCTGGTTGCCGAACGGGTCCTGCTTGCGGATGCGGACCGACATCCCGCCGTCGAGGGCGACCTCGGCGTACGGGCTGCCCTGGTGGTCACCGCACACGGCGACCAGGCGATCGCTCGCGGTGCCGTTGGCGTACCGCATGACCGCGCCGCCGGGGGCGTCGTAGGTGCGCTGGGTGTTGACCAGGACGCCGCCCTTCTGGACGGTGACCTCGGCCTCGCCCAGGGTGAGCGTGGCCTGCTTGCCCTTGACGGTCAGCAGCTGCGAGCCGTCGGGGCCGTAGATGTAACGGGTGTCGTTCTGCGGCGCCCACAGCTGCTCGGCCTTCGTGCCGTCGCAGGTGGCGAGCACGATCGGGGTCGAGTTCGCCGAGTTGGCGCCCTGGACCGCCAGGCACAGGCCCGAGGCCACGTGGGTGAGCTGGCCGGAGGCGTTGCGCTTGAGCTCCTGACCGGCCGAGCCGTCGCACTTCTGCAACTGGACGGCCGACCCGGCGGTGTTGCCGGCGGGCTGGACGCACCACTTGTCGTAGACGTTCAGCGTGCCCTGGTCGGGGTTGGTCCCGCCCGGGGTGGGGCTGAAGCGCCAGTTCTGCGCGATCGAGGCGTTGCACTGGTACAGCTGGATCGCCGTACCCGCGGCCGCGAGCCCACCCTTGAGGTCCAGGCACTTGTCGGCGAGGCCCACGTACGGGGTCTTGCCGGCGGTGCCCTGACCGGTGATGCGGTCGATCTTGCCGTCGTAGGTCCAGCTCAGCGACTGCTTGTCACCGTTCTGGAGCGAGGTGATCGTCTTGGTCTCGCCGGTGAGCTCGTACAGACGCTCCGCCTCGGCCTTGACCTGCGCCCCCTGCGGGGTGGTGTAGGTCTTCGACACCTTGGTCAGCGTGTGCGGCTGGGTGCCGTCGGCCTTGCCGTAGGCGTAGGTGGTCGTGGCGTCCTTGGCGGTGGTGCCGGTGAGGTCCTTCTCGGTCAGCTTGGTGCGGTTGCCGAGCAGGTCGTACTCGTACTCCTGCCAGTAGCCGGAGTTGTCCTTGCCGGCGGCGACGTTCAGCGTGCCGTCGGTGTTCTTGGTGCCCGCGCAGGCGGTGTCGGGCTTGGAAGTGAGGTCCTTCGCCGTCCACGCCGTCTTCAGCTCACCCAGCGGGTTGTACGCGAAGCACTGCCGCTCCTCGATGCCGGTCGCCGACTCCGAGACGGAGGTGACGTTGCCGGCCGGGTCGTAGGTGTACGACCGCTTCGAGACGAGGTTGCCGGGGAGCAGGGAGGTGTCGCCGCCGTTGGTGGCGCCCTTCTCCCGGTAGACCTGCTGGTCCTTCAGCTCGCCGCTGGACTCGTCGTAGGTGTTCTGCGTCCACACCCGGTAGGGCTGGGCGCCGAGCGTGGAGCGCAGCACCTGGCCGTAGGGGTCGTAGACGGTCTCGGAGCCGTACCAGTCCTTGCCGGAGATGGAGAGCGGCTTGCCGTCCTTGTTGTAGCGGACGACCAGCTTCTCGGAGGCGAACTTGCCGATCTTCGGCAGGGTCGACTCCTCGAGCATGCCGTTGTCGCTGTACTTGTAGGAGTACGTGTACGACTTGTCCAGGCCCCAGGCGGTGGCCAGGGTGTCCGGCAGGGTCAGCGTTGTCGAGGTCGGCTGGTAGTCCTTGTTGTAGCCGTCGACCTGCTGGGTGTAGGCCTCACCGTCGGTGTAGCGGGTGGCGGTGTAGGGCATGCCCTTGCCGCCGGGCGCCAGGTCGTAGGTGAACTGGCTGAGCAGGGTGCCGTTCGCGTCGTTCAGGCGCTGCTCGGTCGGCCGCGACAGCTGGTCGTAGCCGTTCCAGACGGTGATGTTGCGGGCGTTCGTCGTGGTGAGAACGCGGTCGTGGTTGTCGTAGGTGGTCCGCGTCGTGCCCGTGTCCGGGTCGGTCGCGGTCAGGGTGCGGCCGCGGTGGTCGTACGTCCACGTCCACGGGTGAGCGGTGTCGGCGGAGTTGGTCGCCTTCACCAGCCGGCCGAGGGCGTCGTAGTCGTACTTCATCGACGTGAAGCCGCCGGGCGCGTCCGGGTTGAAGGTGTCGACCCGGGAGGTGCGGCCGAGGGCGTCGGTGAAGACGCGGTAGTCGGAGGCGCCGGTCGGGTTGTCGACCTTCGACCAGTCCAGGCCGTACTGGTACTTGGTGGCCCGCTCGGGGACCTCCTGCGAGCTGACCGTGCCGGTCTGCGGGTCCGCGACCTTGAGGACCGGGGTCTCCTGCAGCACGCGGCCGGAGCCGTCGTAGGTGTAGCGCGTGATGTTGGGGACCTGCGTGTCGGCGTCCGGGGTGAACAGCTCGCCCGGGGTGGCCTCGTAGGTCAGGTAGGCGTTGTTGGTCTGCCAGACCTCACCGGAGCTGTTGTACAGCGTGTCGGTGATCAGCCAGCCGCCGCCGTCCGCCTGCTCCTGCTGCTGCCGCTCGCGCCCGAGGCCGTCGTAGAGGGTGACGGAGGTCTCGATGCGGTCGTTGTAGCCGCGGGTGTAGGTGGTGACGTAGGAGGGCTTGCGGTCCTCGTTCTCCTTGTACTCCGGCACGGTGTAGACGGCGCGGAAGTCCGGCACGGCCGTGTCGGACGGGGCGCGGTCCGCGGCCCAGGCCTTCTCGAGGCGGCCCAGCGGGTCGAACTCGGCCTGAGTGACATGGTTGTTGGTGTCGGTCGTCTTGGTGGTGGTGCCCCGGCCCGGCTCGATCTCCCGGGTCTCGGAGTGGCCGACCGCGTTGGTCTCGGTCACCTTGAAGACCTGGCCGGTGGACGGCTCGTAGGTGATCAGGCCCGAGGTCTTGTGGTCCTGGTCCGTGGTGCGGGTGACGCGGCCGACGGCGTCGAACTCGGTCGTGCCGTCGGACTGCCAGCCGGTGCCGGTCCCGTTGATGGACCAGGTCTCGGACGCCTCGCCCTTGGTCGTGTCGTCGAGCGCGGCGCCGTAGGCCTGGCCGTCGTAGGCGGTGCGCAGACCGCTGCTGAGCGTGCTGAGGTCGCTGAAGTCCGCCGCCGCGCAGGTGGTCGGGGAGACCAGGACCTGCCGGGTCAGCCCGATCAGGTTCTTGGCGGTGTTGTGGACGTACTCCGACTTGGTGCACGACTCGTCGCCGCTGCGGCCGGTGTCGCCGAGGGACTCCACCAGCACGGGCAGACCGTAGGTCGACTCGTAGGTGGTGTGCGTCTTGACGATCCGCAGGGACCGGTTGTCGTCGGTGTTCGTGGTGGAGGACTTGGTGTACGCGATCTCGTCCGGCTCGGTCACGCGCCAGGCGCGCAGCGGGTCCAGACCGTCGTCACGGTCGCGGTGGGCCAGCTCGGTGGCCTCCGGGACGGTGACGGAACGGGAGACCCACGCCGTGTCGGGGTCGTCGGCGTTCTCGTAGTCGAGTTCCTCGGCGATCCGGCCCGCGAACGGCTCGCGGTCCTTGGCGATCTCGTTGCCCTCGATGTCCTTCACCGACACGGTGTCGCCCATGCCGCGGAAGAAACGGGTGACGGCCTTGGACCGCTTGGAGCCGATCGAGGCGTCGTCGGCACCGGTGATCACCGTGGTCTGCTCGAAGCCCGCGAACTGGGAGTACGTGCGCGTGGACTTCTTGGTGAACTCGGCGTCGGCGAGCTTCCAGCCCGGGTTCTTGTACTGGTAGGCGGTCTTCGTCGCGAACGCCCCGTCGACGTTGGGGAGTTCCTCGATGGAGTCCACGACGTACTTGTGGAACCAGTCGATGTCCTCGACCTCGGGGTCGGGGCTCCAGAACACCGGGTAGCACAGGCGCGTGTTGGACTTCAGCGCCGCGGTGTCGCTCTTGCCGGGCAGGTTGGTGCCGGTCGCGCAGTCGCCCTCGGGCTTCTTGTAGGTGACGACGGTCTCGCCGCCGTACTCGTTGATGACGCGCGCGATACGCAGCCGGGAGAAGCCGGGCCGCGGGTCGTTGTCACCGCGCATCACCCGGTTGGGCATGTCCTCGGCGTTGGACTCGAAGCGCACCGCGTTCATGGTGACGCTGCGGTCCGTGGTGCCGTTGCGGCCGTAGCCGGTGCGCTGGATCGACTCCAGCCACAGCGCGGTGTTCGGGCCGGTCTTCAGCACGGGGAAGCTGTGCTTGAGGGCGTACTGGTCCACCACCTGGCGTGAGGTGGTGTCGGTGCGGCGCTGTGCGGAGGTCTGGATCTGCACCAGCCGCTTGCGGCTCCAGAAGGAGGGGCCGGCGTTCCAGCACTTGCGCGTGTAGGTGGAGGTGACCTGCTTGCAGTTCAGGTCGGCCGGGGTGTCGTACCAGATGCGGTACTTGCCCGGATCCTTGTCCTCGAAGTTGGCGTCCGAGCAGGTCAGCGTACCTTCGGGCAGGCAGCGCTCGTCCACCTTGAAGGTCACGCGGGCCGGAGCGGTCGCGGAGAACAGGGTGTCCTTGCGCTGGCCGTAGTCGATGTGGTCGAGCCAGCCGTCACGGTCGTAGACGACCGGCGCCTTGAAGTCGAAGTTTCGGGCGTAGTAGTTCTGCGCCTTGTTCCACCACAGGGACATGGCGTTTCCGTGGATGTCCTCGACGTAGTCGAGGTTCCAGCGCCAGCCCTGCGTGCAGGCGGAGTTGACCCAGTCGCCGGCCTTGTAGCAGTCCTCGCCCGCGTGGTTGCCGTACACCGGCACGGTCAGCACCGAGTCGGTGGTCGGCTGGCCGGAGCTCCAGCCCGGCAGCTTGTTCAGGCCGAAGTAGTAGCGGGTGCCGTCACGGGTGGTGACGACCCAGTACTCGCCGTTGCGAGCGCCGTTGCCGTTGTCGGAGTCGGTGAGCCGCTCGATCCTCGAGCCGTCGCCGTTGGCGGTGAACCACTTGTTCTGGTCCTTGTCCCAGACCAGTTCGGTGGTCATGCCGCCCAGTGACAGCGTCGCGTTCATCGAACCCCAGCACAGGTCCGCGGTGCGGTGCGTGGCGTTGTTCGAGCCGGACTTCTTGGAGTCCTGACGGCAGTTGACGTAGGTCCGGGTGATCGAGCCCGGGTTGTAGTCCCAGCCGTCACCGATCCAGGAGGCCTGGTTGTTGTTGGCGGAGGTGCGGCCGTCGACCGACTGCGAGGAGTAGCTCAGCGAGACCTTCGGCATCGGGCCGCCGGCGGTCTGAGGCACCTGCACGTCGTAGGAGTACGTGAACGCGCCGGAGGAGGAGCCGGCCGACCAGGAACCCGAGGACAGCAGCGGGGTGGCGGTGAAGTCGCCGGAGGCCGAGGCCCCCGTGTCCATCGCGCCGATGACCTGCGGGCCGGAGGCGTCGACCGCCGGCAGCACGTCGCCGCTGCGGTACGACGCGGTGCGCGCCGAAGCCTTGGACGCCGTCGAACCGGCGTCGCCGCCCAGCAGCTTGCCGACCGGGACGGTACCGCTGAGGATCGTGCGGGTCGTGGACTTCTTCGTGTGCTTGGTCTTCGTGGGCGCCTTGGCGGCCGGCACCTCCTTGACCGTGCTGCGCAGCCGCTCTGGCTGCTTCTCGCTCTTGCCCGACATGGTCGTCACGCCGCTATTGGCGCACTCGCCGCTGTCGGGGGCGTCCATGACACAGCTGGGCAGCAGCACCAGGCCGAAGCGTGTGGCGGCCTGCGCGCCGTACAGGTCTCTGAAGTTGTCGGTGTCGACGTCGATGGCGACCTGCGCGGCCGGGTCGGCGTCGGCCGGCGGCGTGATCTTCATGATCATGCCGGAGACGTTCGCGTCCTGGGACGCGGTCGGTGCGGCCAGGTCGACCTTCCAGTCACCGTCGATCGCGGCCGGGTCGGTGCCCGCGGGCACGCCGATCGCGATCGGCAGGTCCTCGACCGGGACCGTGGTACCCGGGGCGGCGTCCGCCGCCAAGGTGGCGACACCGCTGTCCCCCGCCCACGGTGTGACGGCGGTCGGCGCGTACGGGTCGACCGGCACGTCGGGCGCGGTGGTGAGGTTCTTCTCGGCTTCCTCGTCCTCCGGAACCGCCGTGGGCTTCGGCAGGTCGGGGAGCTTGACCTCCTCCCGGGCCATGCCGGGGCCGGGTATCGCCCATGCCTCCGTGCCGAGACTGCTCACCAACAAGGCCGTGGACAACAAAAGGACGGTCGCCGCGCGGCCTTGCCGGCGGCGCCGTCGTTGTGACTCCGTCATCGCTGGGCGTGCCCGCCTCAGCCACGACGGTGGACTTTGAGCGCGCATACGCGTCGACCCCACCAAGGCATGCAAAGAAAAACGACAGATGGAGTCCGCACCCTCTGTCATGACCCCAGCAGATTTCAAGATCGGTCCGCGAAGGTTCCCGGATGCGATGTGATCTGCGTCATGGGACCAGACCTGACGCACGATCACCTTCGCGGACAAGTCGGAAGGATCGCGAAAACCCACCCCTATGGCCGCACTTCAGGTGACCAAAAGCCGCACTTGAGACACCGTCAAAGCGGAGTCAAGTCCTCCCCATTCGATCGTCACAAGTTCATAAATTCTTCATATGTAGACCTGGGGTGACGTTCATGTGATCGTGTGCGCGACTCTGCCCCGCGGCCCGCCGACCGGGGCCGTTCGTGCTGTCCGTATCCGCCTGGTCCACACGGGAGTAGACCGCCGCCGTGTCCGCGCCGCCTCGTTTCCTCAGCCCCTTCGTGCGCACGCGCACCAGGCTGGCTGTCACCCTCGGCCTCGTCCTGGCCGCCCTGACCGCCGCACTGTTGCCCTGGTGGCAACCCGACGACGCCTCACCACCCCAGGCTGACAAGGCCACCCGCGCCCGGCAGGCCGCCACCGGCCCGCGCGACGAGGCCGGCGCCCAGGCCGAGGCCCGCCGCACCCACAAGCCGGTCCTCATCGAGACGGCCACCACGGCCACCTCCCAGACGTGGGCCCAGCCGGACGGCCGGCTGCGCACCCGCATCACGGCCACGCCGGCCCGGGCCAAGACCGCCACGGGCCAGTGGGCGCCGATCGACAACCACCTGCGGCGGGTGAAGAACGCCCCGCGCGGCCTCGGCATCCAGCCGGTCAACCCCGCCCAGCCGGTCCGCTTCTCCAGCGGCAGCAAGGACGGTCGCGCCGACCGCTCCTTCGCGCGTGCACCTTTGACGGCCGGTCAGGACACCGTGCTGGCCGAGGTCGACATCGACGGCCACACTGTCGCCTACACCTGGCCCGGCGCCCTGCCCGAGCCGGTGCTCGACGGCCCGCGCGCCCTGTACTCCGAGGTGCTGCCCGGCGTCGACCTGCTGCTGGTCGCCCGCGCCGAGGGCGGCTTCGCCCAGCTGTTGATCGTCAAGACCAAGGAGGCCGCGCAGTCCCCGGCGCTGGCCACCGTGGCCTACGGCCTGCGCTCCAAGACGGCCGTCTTCCACCACGACGCCGGCAGCGGCCGCATCCTGGTCCAGGACCGCTCCGGCAAGGAAATCGGCTCCGTCCCGACCCCGTTCGCCTGGGACTCCGCCGGCCGCGACCCCGAACTCGACGAGGGCCGAGGCACCCCGCGCACCTCGGTCGACACCCCCACCGACGTGCTGAAGCTGTCCGGCCTGAGCGGCATCGAGCCCGGCGCGCACAGCGCCCCCATGCCGGTCAAGCTCGACGGTGACGGCACCGGCACCGCACGCCTCGACCTGCACGCCGCGCAGACCGGGCTGTTCACGAACGCCGACGTGAAGTTCCCGGTGTTCGTCGACCCGACCATGAACGGCGGCTGGCTCGCCTGGACCGTCGCCTACAAGCCGTACCCGAACTCGAACTTCTGGAACGGCACCAACTTCTCCTCCGGCACCTCCGACGCCCGCGTCGGCTACGAGAACGAGACCGGCGGCACCGCCCGCTCCTTCTGGCGGATGAAGTTCGACACCAACATCAAGGGCGCGGACGTCTCCAAGGCCACCTTCAAGGTGCTCAACAACCACTCCTGGTCCTGCACCACCCGTGACTTCCAGTTCTGGCTGACCGGAGCCATCTCCTCGGGCACCACCTGGAACAAGCAGCCGAGCTGGTCCCAGCAGCTGGACCACCACTCCTTCGCCCACGGCTGGTCCTCCAGCTCGTGCCCCGACGACTACGAGGCGTTCCCGGTGACGGCCGGCGCGCAGAAGGCCGCCGACGGCGGCTGGTCGAACATCACCTTCGGCATGCGCGCGAGCAGCGAGTCGGACGTGCAGACGTGGCGCAAGTTCCAGGCGACCAGCGCCACCCTCGAGGTCATCTACAACCGGCCGCCCTCCGAGCCCACCGGTGGCAAGACCACGCCGGGCGGTACCTGCTCCGTCGGCGGCTCGGGCGTGACCGTCGGCAAGACCAACATCGTGCTGTCGGCCAACGCAAAGGACGCCGACGGCAACCTCAGCAAGCTGCGCTTCCGCTTCTGGAAGACCGGTGGCACGGTTCCGTCCGGCTGGCTCGTCACTCCCAACTCCACCGGAACCGCCACCTACACCGTGCCCGCCACGTTCCCGCTGGAGGACAAGACCACCTACTCGTGGGACGTGCGCGCGGAGGACTCCGGCGGCCTCACCTCCTCGTACTTCCCTCCCGGCACCGACCCGTGCCGGCTCAACATCGACGCCAGCGCCCCGCCGCAGCCCACCGTCGACAGCGACGACTTCCCCGCGGCCACACCCGACGGGCAGACCTGGTCCACCGTCAAGTTCGGCGGCAAGGGCGCGGTGACCTTCACCTCCGAGGGCGCGGCGAAGTTCCGCTGGTCCTTCGAGGGCAACAACCCGGTCTACGTGACCGCCACCAACGGCACCGCGACCGTCGACCCGATGTCCCCCGCGCACGCCGGCCCCAACACCCTCCAGGTGTACGCCTACGACGCCGCCGGCAATGCCAGCCAGCGCACCGACTACACCTTCTACGTGCCGCCGCGGGACACCGCCGACGGCCCCATGGACACCGGCGGTGACGCCAAGCCGGACCTGCTGATCGTCGACGCCAACGGCAACCTGCGCAACTGCGTCGGCGGCGACGACGGCGACCTGTACAACTGCCTGACCGGGTCCTACGACAGCACCAAGCCGCAAGACCAGCAGGCCGACCCACAGGGCCACTGGTTCGACCCGGCCACCGGCAAGGCCGCCCTGATCACGCACTACCAGGACGCCTACCCCGGCGACGGCTCCACCGACCTGTTCGCGGTCACCCCCGACGGCCACTTCTACCTCTACCCCGGCGACGGCTACGGCAGTTTCGACGTCTCCCAGCGCCTGGAGGTCCGCCTCCCGTCGAACGCCCCCGCGCCCTCGACGTGGACGCAGATCAAGGCCGTCGGTGACATCACCGGCGACAAGCTGCCCGACCTCGTGCTGCGGGCCGGCACCGCGTTCTGGACCCTGTCCGGCTACACCGGCGCCTCCTTCCAGACCGCGACCCTGATGGAGGGCACCGCCTGGGCCCGCCGGGAGATCGTCAACGTCACCGACATCAGCGGCGACAACACGCCCGACCTGCTGTGGCGCAACCTGGACAACGGCAACATGTACGACCGCCAGGGCAAGCCCGGTGCCGTCACCGGCAGCGTCGACCTGGAGTCGCTGAAGCTGGCCGCCAACTCGCTGACCGGGAAGGACGAGTCCTACGGCACCGGCTGGGACGAGGCCGGCGTGCCGACGGCCATCGGCATCCCGGACGTCAACCAGGACGGCGTCCCCGACATCTGGGCCCGCTTCGCCTCCGACGGCTACACGCGGATCTACCACCCGTCGCGGACGAACACCAACGCTGCGGTGAGGGTCGTCCTGTCGGTGAACTGGAACACGATCAAGGCCTTCGGCTGACGGTCGGTTCCGTTCCCAACGGGGTGAGCCCCGGCACAGGGTGCCGGGGCTCACCCCGTTTCCGGAGTCCGCCGGCTCAGCCAGTCCCCGGTCTCGATCAGCTTGCCCCGCCGCCGCAGCCGTGCCGCCACGGCGGGTGCGGCCAGGTACACCCAGGCCCGTACGGTCCTGCCGTCCGCGGCGGTCACCTCCCGCTGCACCCGCTCGTACAAGCTGCGCGGATCACCCGGCACGTACTCCTCGAGGCGGTCCAGCAGGATGAGCAGACCGTCGTACTCCTCGGGCCGCGCGGTGACGATCTCGCCGGTGACCGTGCCGCCGTCCTCGTCCGCCACCGCGTAGGGGTAGCCGGGCCCTTCGTACAGCACTGCGCCGCGCAGCAGGCCCGGCTCCTCGGAGCCGGTGCGGCCGCGCAGGAAGAGGGCGTGGTTGTGCTCCCCCGGGCGCAGCGTCCCGTAGACGAAGAACGGCAGTCTCACAGAACCGATTCTTCCCCCTCACACATCTCCCCGACTGCTCCATGGACATGACATGCCCTGGACCCTTCAATCGGAGGGACGCCAGGGGGTTCCCCGCCCCTGCCCTCCCCACGCGCCCCCGGGCGCCTTCCCTAGGAGACCGATGAGCCGGATACGGCCTGCCCGAGGTTCCCGTCTCACCGCGGCCGGCACCGCCGCGACCGCCGCCGCCCTGCTGGCCGCCGCGCTCGCCCCGGCCCCCGCCGCCGACGCGGCCGCCAGACCCAGCCGGTCCACCGTGATCCGCGACGCCGCGGCGGTGCTGGTGCGCGAGGCCGCCCGCCTGGGCCTGACGCCGGCGCAGGGCACGAACGTACGAGACGTCGTCGTGGACCCGGACGGCAGTCGGCATGTGCGCTATGACCGGACCTACCATCAGCTCCCCGTCGTCGGCGGCGACTTCGTGCTTCATCTGGCGCCCGACGGTTCGTACCGCAGCGCCGACCGGGCCACCAGGCGCGACATCTCCCTGCCGACCACCACTCCGGCCGTGAAGGCCCCCAAGGCCGCCGACCTCGCCACCGCCGCGCTGCGCGCCGCGAACGCCGGGGAGTTGCTCAAGCACCTGACCGCCAGGCCGCAGCTCGTCGTCGACGCGCTGCACGGCGCGCCCCGGCTGGCCTGGCGCACCGAGGTCACCGGGCAGGACACGCTCGGCAACCCGGTCGCGCGCACGGTCGTCACGGACGCCGGCACCGGGCGGCAGATCGACGCCTGGGACAGCATCGAGACGGCGACCGGTGACGGCAAGTCCCTCTACAGCGGGACGGTTCCGCTGGAGACGACGCAGTCCGGGTCGGCGTACCAGCTCAAGGACCCCACGCGGGGCGACACGTACACGGGCGACGCCGAGAACAAGACCGACCTGTGCTTCCTCACCACCATCTGCGTCAGCCGCGCTCCCGCCACCCTCTTCAACGACTCCGACAACCACTGGGGTTCGGGCACGGTGGCGGACCGCTCCTCGGCGGCGGTGGACGCGCAGTACGGCACCGACGTGACCTGGGACTACTACAAGAACGTGCACGGCCGCAGCGGCATCGCGGGCGACGGCAAGGGCTCCTACAACCGCGTCCACTACGGCACGAACTACAACAACGCCTTCTGGGACGACAACTGCTTCTGCATGACGTACGGCGACGGTGACGGCACGACGCTCGGGCCGCTGGTGGCGCTGGACGTGGCCGGGCACGAGATGACGCACGGCGTGACGTCGAAGACGGCGGCGCTGGCGTACTCCGGGGAGTCGGGCGGCCTGAACGAGGCCACGTCGGACATCTTCGGGACGCTGGTGGAGTGGTACGCGAACAACACCTCCGACCCCGGTGACTACCTGATCGGCGAGAAGATCGTCCGGTCGGGCTTCGGCAAGTCGGCGCTGCGCTACATGGACAAGCCGTCCAAGGACGGCAACTCGGCGGACTGCTGGAGCAGTTCGGTGGGCAAGCTGGACGTGCACTACTCGTCCGGCGTCGCGAACCACTTCGCGTACCTGCTCGCGGAGGGCAGCGGCGCCAAGACCATCAACGGTGTCGGCTACGACTCCCCCACCTGCAACGGCTCCACGGTGACGGGCATCGGCCGGGACAAGCTCGGCAAGATCTGGTACCGGGCGCTCACGGTGTACATGACGTCCTCGACGAACTACGCGGGCTCCCGCACGGCGACGCTGAACGCGGCGAAGGACCTCTACGGGGCGGGGAGCACGGAGTACAACGCGGTGGCGGCGGCCTGGAGCGCCGTGAACGTCGGCTGAGGGAAATACGGTGGCGGGCCGGGTGCCGCCCTGCCTACGCTGCGGCACCCGACCGCCGTCCCCCCGCTGGAGACCGATGCCCGCCGCGAAGATGCACGCCGACGAACTGGACGTGGACACCGCGCTGGTGCGCCGGCTGGTCGCCGAGCAGTTCCCCCAGTGGGCCGGGCTGCCGGTCACCGAGGTGCCGTCCGCCGGGACGGACAACGCCATGTACCGGCTGGGCGACGACATGGTCGTACGGCTGCCCCGGCGGCCCGACGGGGCGCGGCAGGTGGACGAGGAGCAGCGCTGGCTGCCGCTGCTGGCCCCGCATCTGCCGCTGACCGTCCCGGTGCCGCTCGGCAGGGGCGCCCCGGCAGCCGGGTACGCGCAGCCGTGGTCGGTGCTGCGCTGGCTGGACGGCGGGGACGCCTACGACGACCCGATCACCGAACTCGACGCGGCGGCCGTTGAGTTGGGCCTTTTCGTGGCGGCCCTTCGGCGGGTCGACGCGAGCGGCGGTCCGGCGTCCTGGCGGGGCGGCCCGGTGGCGGCGAACGACGCGTACGTCCGCGCGGCCATCCACGACCTGGGCGCGGACGGCACGGTGGACGCCACCGCGGCGACCGCGCTGTGGGAGGAGGTCGTCCGGCTCCCGCAGTGGGAGGGCGATCCGGTCTGGCTGCACGGGGACCTCCTGCCCGGGAACCTGCTCACGACCGCGGGCCGGCTGACCGCGGTGATCGACTTCGGCGGCCTGGGCGTGGGCGACCCGGCGGCCGACACCCTGGCCGCGTGGGCGGTCTTCACCCACGGCACCCGCGACCTGTTCCGCGAGGCGGCCGCCGTGGACGACGCGACCTGGGCCCGGGGCCGGGGCTGGGCCCTGTGCTTCGGCCTGATGGCGGAGCACTACTACCGGAAGACCAATCCGGTCCTGGCGGCGGTGGGGCACCGGGCGGTGACCGAGGCCCTGGCGGACCGGGGTTTCCCGGCGGCGCGGCGGACGGGATCCGGCGCCTGACGACCGGTCACCCGTTCACCACCCCTGTCCACCACCCGGTTCACCCTCGGGTGTTCTTCTCTCACTCACCGCCCCTGCGCCGCTGACCTGCCCGAATGCAGCCGCCAACGCCTTCGCCGGGCACCCGTTCACCGTATTCCTGACATATCGTCAGCGAGCGGCCGCGGCCCGCTGCCCTTTTCCTCGACAGTGCGGGGACACGACCGACACAGCGGCACGCCGGTGAGGCCGCGGGCCGTGTCCCGCCCGAGGAGCACCACGATGCGACGTACGGCCCGTTCGCTGACCGGCACCGCGCTCGTCCTCGCCGCGCTCGCCCTCGCCGCCGCACCCGCGTACGGCGGTGAGACCGGGAGGCTGGAGGTCTTCCCCTCCATGGCCGTGCCCGGGAGCGTGGTCACCGTCAACACGGCGGCGTGCGGCGCGGACGGCTCCGCGGCGGGCGACGCCACCGCGGTCGGCAGCGGCACGTTCACGCTCGCGCCCAGCACGCACGAGCAGGACGTGATCGGCCGGTTCCGGGTGCCGCCCAGCGCGCAGCCGGGGACGTACGAGATCGTCGCCACGTGCTCCGGAGGCCGGCGGGCCAGGGTGACCGGCGACCTGACGGTCACCCTCAGCGCGGCCAAGGATCAGACGCGTCCGCGAGGAAGCGTGAAGACGGGGGTCGGCGGTGCATTCGGCCCCGACCCCGTGCGGACCGCGGCCGGTGTGACGGCACTCGCCGTCGCCGCCGCGGGCGGTACCTGGCTCCTGCATCGCCGACTGAGAGGCGACGGGATCTGACGGACACCTCCGCTGTCCGTCGCCGGTACCGCCTTCCCCATCCCCTCCGGGTCCGACTGCCCCTCGCGGCCCGGAGGGGGTCCGGGACCAGGGCCTGTCTTTCGGATCAGGTCGGCCGCAAGAGACAGTCCCTTTCAGCCCAGCCGAGCGGGGCGTGGTGCGTGCAGATGCAAGGCGGAGGAGGGAGTCGACGCGATGGGGGTCCCCCCGCGCGAGCGTGTTCGAGCTGGGGGAGTCGGCGACCGACGACAACGCCGCTGGGGGTGCCCCCACGCCGTCAAGGCAGTGGGGGAGTGCGCGCCACACCCCGCGACGCCGAGCTGATCCGCAAGAAAGGCCCTGGCCCTGCCGGAAGGAGCTTGGTGTGCACAAGGTCGGAAACGCCGCGATAGCGTCCGTCACGGCGGTCTCCCTCTGCTCCGGCGCCTGGCTGCTGCACAGCGCCTACAAGAGCGATGCTCCCCCTCAACCCTCGGCTGCGCAGGGTGCCGTGGACCCGGACCGCGAGGGCTCCGCCGCGCCCGCGCTGCCGCCCTCCCCGCCCGACCGCATCCGCATACCCTCGATCCACGTGGACGCCCCGCTGATGGGCCTGAGACTGACCGGTGTGGGCAGCCTGGACGTCCCGCCCGCCGACGACAAGAACCTCGCCGGCTGGTACGAGGCCGGCACCATGCCCGGCGAGATCGGCACCGCGATCGTCGCCGGGCACGTCGACAACACCCGGGGCCCGGCGGTCTTCTACGACCTGGGTGCCCTGCGCAAGGCCAGCACGATCGAGATCGGCCGCCGCGACGGCTCGACCGCCGTGTTCAGCGTGGACGCGGTCGAGGTCTACGCCGCGCGGAACTTCCCCGACGACAAGGTGTACGGCGCGGCGGGGCGCCCGGAGCTACGGGTGATCACCTGTGGCGGCGGCTACTCGAAGGCGACGGGCTACCAAGGCAACGTGGTCGTCTTCGCCCATCTGACGGGCAGCCGCTGAACCGCCCGGGACACCTGCGGCACCTACCGCTCAGGCCGACCACTGCTGGTACGCCAGGTTCGCGACCAGGGCGAACACCACCGTCAGCAGCACGATCCGCACGAACCCGCTGCCCCGCTTCAAAGCCGTCCGCGCCCCGATCATGCCGCCCGCCAGGTTGAAGCCGGCCATCAGCACCGCCAGCTGCCAGAACACCGTGCCCTTCCACGCGAACGTGGCGAGCGCGCCCGCGTTGGTGCAGCAGTTGACGATCTTCGCGGTGGCGGAGGCGGTCACCAGGTCCAGGTGCAGCACCGCGGTGAGCGCCAGGACGAGGAAGGTGCCGGTGCCGGGGCCGATGAAACCGTCGTAGAAGCCGATGCCGAGGCCCGCGAGCCCGATCGCGGCGAGCACCCGGCGTGCGGAGACCGGCGCGGTGGAGGGGGCGGTGCCGAAGGCGGGGCGCAGGATCACGAAGGCGCCGACGGCGAGCAGCACCACCATGACGACCGGCTTGAGGACGTCCGTGCTGAGCCCGGCGGCCACGAACGCCCCGGCCGTGGACCCGGTGAGCGCCGCGACCCCGATCCGTACGGCCGTCCCCACGTCGACCGGTGTCCGGCGCGCGTACGTCACGGCCGCCCCCGTCGTCCCGACGATCGCGACGGCCTTGTTGGTGCCGAGCGCGTACGACGCCGGGGTGCCGCCGGGCAGCCCCAGCAGCAGTACGGGAAGCAGCAGCAGCCCGCCACCTCCGACCACGGCGTCGATCCAGCCGGCCGCGAGCGCGGCGAGGCACAGGGCGACGTCCATGGTCAGCGAGATGTCGGGCATGATCGTGACCCTAGGGACGGGGTCGGTGGCCCGTCCATCCATATGAGGGTCTTCTGAGGTTGCACGAGGGCCTTCCGAGGTTGCGGACGGCCCCGCCGCCGGGCCTGTGACCGGCCCGGCGGACAGTGGGAGGGGTCCTCGGCGCCGTCCTCAGGCGGCCCGTACCTCGTACGCCGCCACCCGGACCGTCTCGTCGTCCAGGCACTGGCCGGTCTCCAGGTCGAAGCGCTGCTTGAGCAGCGGCGAGGCGACGAAGGGGCGGCCCTGGTGGGTGCCGGTCAGCCCCCGGGAGAGGACCGCGGCGCCGCCGAAGGGGTCCCGGTTGTCGATGCCGTACAGCCGGCCCGAGCGGTCCCGGAAGAGCGCCACCTGGCGGCCGTCCGGCAGCAGTGCCGCCACGCCACGGCCCGGGGTCAGCGTGCTCATGTCGCAGACCGGGAACCAGGTGTCCTCGTCGATCCGGAGCTCGATCTTCAGGTGGGTGGTCTCGAGTGCCAGGGTCATCGCTGGGCGCTTCCTTCCAGGGGTCGCGTGCCGATGGCGAGCAGCGGCAGGTCGGGCTTGATCTGGTCGCGCTCGGGGACGAAGCCGACGACCGGGTCGGGGGTGTCCGGCGCGTTGACGAAGGACACGAACCGGGCCAGCTTCTCGGGGTCGTTGATGGTCTCGGCCCACTCGTCGCGGTAGTTCGCGACGTGCGCGGCCATCAGGGCCTCCAGCTCGTCGCAGATGCCGAGCGAGTCGTGGACGACCACGTCGCGCACGTGGTCCAGACCGCCGGGGATCCGCTCCAGCCACACACTGGTGCGCTCCAGGCGGTCGGCGGTGCGGATGTAGAACATCAGGAACCGGTCGATGAGGCGGATCAGCTCCGCGTCGGACAGGTCCTGGGCGAGGAGGTCCGCGTGGCGCGGGGTGGCGCCGCCGTTGCCGCCGACGTAGAGGTTCCAGCCGCCCGCGGTGGCGATCACGCCGAAGTCCTTCGACTGGGCCTCGGCGCACTCGCGGGCGCACCCGGAGACGGCCGACTTCAGCTTGTGCGGGGAGCGCAGGCCCCGGTAGCGCAGCTCCAGGTCGATCGCCATGCGGACGGAGTCCTGGACGCCGTAGCGGCACCAGGTGGAGCCCACGCAGGACTTCACGGTCCGCAGCGCCTTGCCGTAGGCGTGGCCGGACTCGAAGCCGGCGTCGACCAGCCGGGCCCAGATCAGCGGGAGCTGCTCGACGCGCGCACCGAACAGGTCGATCCGCTGACCGCCGGTGATCTTCGTGTAGAGGCCGAAGTCCCGGGCGATCTCGCCGATCACGATCAGCTTCTCGGGGGTGATCTCACCGCCGGGGATGCGCGGCACGACCGAGTAGGAGCCGTTCTTCTGCAGGTTGGCCAGGAAGTGGTCGTTGCTGTCCTGCAGCGCGGCCTGCTCGCCGTCCAGGACGTAGCCGCTCGCGCCGATCGCCGGGGCGAGCGAGGCGATGATCGAGGCTACGGCCGGCTTGCAGGTCTCGCAGCCGTCGCCGCCGCGGGCGCCCTCGCGGCCGTAGCGGTCGAGCAGGTCCTGGTAGGAGTTGATGCGCAGGGCGAGGACGATCTCGTACAGCTCCTCGCGGGTCTGCGAGAAGCAGCCGCACAGGCCCTTGTCGACCTCGACGCCGCTCGCCTCGAGTTCGGCGTCGACCAGCTGGCCCAGCACCTTGACACAACTGCCGCACGTCGTACCGGCCTTGGTGCACTTCTTCACCTCGGGCACGGTGGTGCACCTGTGCGCGGTGACCGCGCCGCGGATCGTGCCCTTGGTGACGTTGTTGCAGGAGCAGATGATCGCGTCGTCCGGCAGCGCGGTCGGGCCGAGCTGGGCGGACTCCCCGGCGCCCGCCGGCAGCACCAGCGACTCGGGCGAGACCGGCGGGACCGAACCGGTGAAGGCCTTCAGCGTGCCGTACGCCTCCGCGTCGCCGACCAGGATGCCGCCGAGCAGCGTGCCGTCGCGGCCGATGACCAGCTTCTTGTACAGACCCGAGCGGGAGTCGGAGTAGACGACGTCGAGGCAGTCCTCGGTGGCGCCGTGCGCGTCGCCGAAGGAGGCCACGTCCACGCCGAGCAGCTTGAGCTTGGTGGACAGGTCGGCGCCGGTGAACTCCGCCTCGTCGGCGGCGATGGTCGCGGCCGCCGTCTCGGCCTGCTCGTAACCGGGCGCGACCAGGCCGTACACCCGGCCGTCCGCCGCGAGCGCGCACTCGCCGATCGCGAACACGTGCGGGTCGGTGACCGTGCGGCACTGCTCGTCGACGGTGATGCCGCCGCGCTCGCCGACCGCCAGGCCACAGTCGCGGGCGAGCTGGTCGCGGGGGCGGACACCGGCCGAGAACACCACCATGTCGGTGGCGAGTTCGGAGCCGTCGGAGAGCTTCATGCCGGTGACGGAGCCGTCCTCACCGACGACGACCTCCTGGGTGCCCGTGCCGGTGTGCACGGTCAGGCCCATGTCCTCGATGGTGCGCAGCAGCGCGGCGCCGCCGCCCTCGTCGACCTGTACGGGCATCAGACGCGGAGCGAACTCCACGATGTGCGTGTTCAGGCCGAGGCCCTTGAGCGCGCCGGCCGCTTCCAGACCGAGCAGACCGCCGCCGACCACCGCGCCCGTCGTCGCCTTCGTCTTCGCGTACTCCTCGATGGCCAGCAGGTCCTCGATGGTGCGGTAGACGAAACAGCCCTCGGCGTCCTTGCCGGGGACCGGCGGGACGAAGGGGTAGGAGCCGGTGGCGAGGACGAGGGTGTCGTACGCGACCGTCAGCCCGGAGCGGGCGGTGACGGTCTTCGCCTCCCGGTCGATGGTCTCGGCCGGGTCGCCGATGTGCAGCTCGATGCCGTGCGTGGCGATGAACTTCATGTCGGTCACGGACAGCTCGTCGGGCGTGATGCCCGAGAAGTACGAGGTGAGCTGGACGCGGTCGTAGGCGGGGCGGGGCTCCTCGCACAGCACGACCACCCGGTGCGTGGCGGTCAGGCCGCGCTCGGCGAGCGCTTCGAGGAAGCGCTGGCCGACCATGCCATGGCCGACGAGCACGATCGTGGGGGTGGTGTCCGTGGACATCAGGAGCCTCCATCGTTGGTGAGCAGGTGGAGCAGCGGGGCACCGTCCGTGGGGAGCGGCTCCGCTCCCTCCCAGGCGCGGGCGAGCGCGCCGACGGTGCCGAGTTCGCCGACGAGTACGCCGCCGACCAGGCGGTCGTCGCGGACGACGACCTTCCTGTAGGTGCCGCGGGTGGCGTCGGTGAGCTGAACGACGTCGTCGCCGGGGCGGGGTTCGGTCTCGCCGAAGGCGGCGAGGTCGAGGAAGTCGTGCCCGGCGAGGGTGAGCCGGGTCAGGGAGCGGGTGCCGGTGTAGCGGGAGTTCGGCTCTCCGGCCAGCGACTCCGCCAGCGCCTCGGCCTGTTCCAGAGCCGGGGTGGCGAGCCCGTACACCGTGCCGTCGTGCTGGGCGCAGTCGCCGATGGCCCGGATGTGCGGGTCGGAGGTGCGCAGTTCGTCGTCGACGAGGACGCCCTTGTGGACGGCGAGGCCCGCGTCCTGGGCGAGGCCCACCCGGGGGTGGACGCCGCAGGCCAGGACGACGAGGTCGGTGTCCAGGGCGTAGCCGTCGGCCATCTCCACGGTGCGGACGGCGCCGCCGAGGGTGCGCACGCCGCGCACCCGGGTCTCGGTGTGGACCTCGACGCCGAGGTCGGTGAGGTGGCGGCGCACCAGCTTCGAGGCGGAGGGGTCGAGCTGGCGTTCCATCAGGCGCTCGGCCTGCTGGGCCAGGACGACCTGGGCGCCGCGGGCGGCGAGGGCGCGGGCGGCGGAGACGCCGAGGAGCCCGCCGCCGATGACGACGGCGCGCACACCCGCGCGGACGGCCTTGGCGAGGCCCAGGCAGTCGTCCATGGTGCGGAACGCGTGGACGCCCTCGGGCAGCTCGGACCGGTCGGGGGTGAGCAGGCCGCGCAGGGGCGGCAGGACGGGGTTCGAACCGGTGGCGAGGACGAGCGTGTCGTATGCGATCACCTCGCCGTCCGAGCAGTGGATCTCGCGGGCCGCCCGGTCGATCCGGGTGACCCGGGCGCGGACGAGGCGCTCGGGTGCCGGGAGGGAGATCACCTCGGGCGCGTAGCGGCCGGCCAGCACGTCGGCGAGCAGCACACGGTTGTACGGGGGGTGCTCCTCCTCGCCGACGACCAGGGCCGGCACACCGAGCTCGCCGAGCCGCCGGGCGAGACGGACGCCCGCGAGCCCGGCGCCGATCACCACCACACGCGTATTCGAGGTCATGTGTCGAGCGTGCGGTGCCGACGTTACCCGGCCGCATCACGACTGTTTCCCACGGGGAACGCTGCCCTCAGCGGGGGCGGGGGGTGGGTGTGAGGGTTCCGGGGCGGGGCTGGGGCGCGCTGTGAGACGGAAGCAGAGTAGCGGGGCGGTGTGGCCGAAGGCGCCGCGCAGGCAGTCGTCGAGGGCGGCCAGGCAGCCGCCCGGCCCGTGAATGTGTCGCACCTGCGGGTCGCGCCTCATGCGGCCGCTGCCCAGCGCACAGCCCGGCCACGAGGCCTGCGCCGGGGGCCGGGCGCCGGGGGCCGGGCGCCGGGTCCGCGGGACGCCCCTACGACCGTTGTCAGAGCCGACTGGCAGAGTGTTCGACATGGAGCAGGAGCACCAGCAGCGCACGTCAGTTCGCCTCGTCGTCGTGGATCCGGAACTGGACGCTCAATGCGACCGGGTGGAGCAGCACTTGCTGGTTCCCCTGGCCCGGGCTCCCCGTGGAGCGGGTGAAGACGCGCTGTTCACGGGCGGGCTCGCGGCCTTCCGGCGTATCCGGGCGGTCCTGACCGAAGCTGTGGCACGCGGGCCGAGGGTGTGGACGCCGAACGGTCGCTGGGAACATGAGGGCCTGCGCGCCCTCCAGCTGCCCACCGGCGACACAGACCTGTTGTACGCGCTGCTGCGTGAGCTGTCCGGAGCCCTTGTCGTTCCGCCTGGGTCAGGCGTCGTCGCCGGCTTCCTCGGCGAGGCCTCCGCGACCGGCGAGTCCGCGGTCGGCCTGGTCGGTGCGTTGGCGCGTGTGCTGTCGATGGTGGACCTCGCGCCCGACGCCGACACCGACGTCCTCCTCGCCGCGCTGGAGGCAGCCGGGGACGAGGACGTGCGGCTCTCCTACGCCCAGGAGGAGGCGTGGCAGCGGCTCGCCCACCGGGTCACCATGCTGCTGACGGAGTCCGCTCCACTGCACCGTTTCTTGTAAGGATCTGCTGACGCGAGAGGGCGGCACCCCCCGCACAGGGGTGCCGCCCTCTCTCGGTGCTCCGGAACCGCTGCCGTGTCGGTGAGGGTCGGGGTGACCGGCAGCGGTTCCGGCGTTCGGTAAAGGTCCGCCGGAGGACCTACCGGTGGTCGCTTCCCTGCGACTGCGACGCCGCGCGGCCGGCCTCCAGGCGGGCCACGGGGATGCGGAACGGGGAGCAGGAGACGTAGTCCAGGCCCACCTCGTGGAAGAAGTGCACCGACTCCGGGTCACCGCCGTGCTCGCCGCACACGCCGAGCTTCAGGTCGGGGCGGGTGGCGCGGCCCGCCTTCGCGGCGTCGCGGACCAGCTTGCCCACGCCGTCCTTGTCGATCGTCTCGAACGGGGAGACGCCGAAGATGCCCTTCTCCAGGTAGGCCGTGAAGAAGCTCGCCTCCACGTCGTCCCGGCTGAAGCCCCACACCGTCTGCGTGAGGTCGTTGGTGCCGAAGGAGAAGAACTCGGCGGCCTCCGCGATCTGACCGGCCGTCAGCGCGGCGCGCGGCAACTCGATCATCGTGCCGATCGCGAGGTTCAGCTCCATGCCCGTCGCCGACTCGACCTCCGCGATGACCTTGTCGGCCTCATCGCGGACGATCTCCAGCTCCTGGACCGTGCCGACGAGCGGGATCATGACCTCGGCGCGCGGGTCGCCCTTGGCCGCCTTGCGCTCGGCCGCCGCCTCCGCGATCGCCCGGACCTGCATGGTGAACAGGCCGGGGATGACCAGGCCGAGACGTACGCCGCGCAGGCCGAGCATCGGGTTCTGCTCGTGCAGCCGGTGCACGGCCTGGAGCAGGCGCAACTCGTTCTCGTGCGGCTCCTGGCGGGATTCGGCGAGGGCCACGCGGACCGACAGCTCGGTGATGTCCGGCAGGAACTCGTGCAGCGGCGGGTCCAGCAGGCGGACCGTGACCGGGAGGCCGTCCATCGCCTCGAACAGTTCCACGAAGTCCTTCTTCTGCAGCGGCAGGAGCTGCTTGAGCGACTCCTCGCGCTCCGTCTCCGTGTCCGCCAGGATCAGGCGTTCCACCAGCTCACGCCGGTCGCCGAGGAACATGTGCTCGGTGCGGCACAGGCCGATGCCCTGGGCGCCGAAGCGGCGTGCGCGCAGCGCGTCCTCGGCGTTGTCGGCGTTGGCGCGCACCCGCAGGCGGCGCTTGCGGTCCGCGAAGGCCATGATCCGGTGGACCGCCTCGACCAGCTCGTCGGCGTCGTCGGCGCCCGCGTGCATCCGGCCCTCGAAGTACTCGACGACCGGGGACGGGACGACCGGGACCTCGCCCAGGTACACCTTGCCGCTGGAGCCGTCGATGGAGATCAGGTCGCCCTCCTCGACGACCTGCCCGCCCGGCACGGTCATCCGGCGGCGCTTGGTGTCGACCTCCAGCTCCTCCGCGCCGCACACACAGGTCTTGCCCATGCCGCGTGCGACGACGGCCGCGTGGGAGGTCTTGCCGCCGCGCGAGGTCAGGATGCCCTCGGCCGCGATCATGCCGTCCAGGTCGTCGGGGTTGGTCTCGCGGCGGACCAGGATGACCTTCTCGCCGGAGCGGGACCACTTCACCGCGGTGTACGAGTCGAACACCGCCTTGCCGACCGCCGCGCCCGGCGAGGCCGCGATGCCGCGTGCGACCTGCTGGACCTTGGCCTTCTCGTCGAACCGGGGGAACATCAGCTGCGCGAGCTGCGCGCCCGTCACCCGCTGCAGCGCCTCGGCCTCGTCGATCAGGCCCTGGTCCACCAGCTGGGTCGCGATGCGGAAGGCCGCGGCCGCCGTCCGCTTGCCGACGCGGGTCTGCAGCATCCACAGCTTGCCGCGCTCGATGGTGAACTCGATGTCGCAGAGATCCTTGTAGTGGTTCTCCAGCGTCTCCATGATCTGCAGCAGCTGGTCGTACGACTTCTTGTCGATGTTCTCCAGCTCCGCGAGCGGGACAGTGTTGCGGATGCCCGCGACCACGTCCTCGCCCTGCGCGTTCTGCAGGTAGTCGCCGTAGACGCCCTGGTGGCCGGAGGCGGGGTCCCGGGTGAAGGCGACGCCCGTGCCGGAGTCGGGGCCGAGGTTGCCGAAGACCATCGAGCAGACGTTGACCGCGGTGCCGAGGTCGTGCGGGATGCGCTCCTGGCGGCGGTAGAGCTTGGCGCGGTCGCCGTTCCAGGAGTCGAAGACCGCCTTGATGGCGAGGTCCATCTGCTCGCGCGGGTCCTGCGGGAAGTCGCGCCCTGCCTCCGTCTTGACGATCTTCTTGAACTTGGCGACCAGCTTCTTCAGGTCGGCCGCGTCGAGCTGGGTGTCGTCGGCGACCTTCTTGGCCTCCTTGGCGGCCTCCAGCGCGTCCTCGAAGAGCTCGCCGTCGACGCCGAGGACCGTCTTGCCGAACATCTGGATGAGTCGGCGGTAGGAGTCCCACGCGAAGCGGTCGTCGCCGGCCTGCTTCGCCAGGCCCTGCACGGACTTGTCGGAGAGCCCGATGTTCAGGACGGTGTCCATCATGCCGGGCATCGAGAACTTGGCCCCGGAGCGGACGGAGACGAGCAGGGGGTTGTCGGGCTGGCCGAGCTTCTTGCCCATCTTCTTCTCGAGGGCCTCGAGGTGCGCACTCACCTCGTCACGCAGTGCCGGGGGTTCCTCGCCGCTGTCCAGGTAGACCTTGCAGGCCTCGGTGGTGATCGTGAAGCCCGGAGGGACCGGCAGGCCCAGGTTGGTCATCTCGGCGAGGTTCGCGCCCTTGCCGCCGAGAAGGTCCTTGAGGTCCTTGTTGCCTTCGGTGAAGTCGTAAACGAACTTCATGCCCTCGACGCCGTTCTCTGTTACGTGGCGATCTTTGTTTTCCGACACGGTCTCGACTCCTCGAGGACGCGGTGGCTGCCCTGACGGCGAGGAACATACCCAGATCAAAGGCGTCTGGGTACGTCCACTTGTCCGTCATGCGCCCGTAACCACTCGTCCGCCACCGGATCGAAAGTCAAGGCTTGGCAAGTGGCGATCGGGCGATGTTTTCACTTGTTGAAGGCATCAACGCCCGCAGAGGGGGTCTGATGCTCACATGAGCGGGTCTCGGCACTTCTGATTTTCGATCGATGAACGATCAAGGCGTGACACTCAGTGCCACCCCTTGAGGAAGTGCAACCGCCCAAGATCCGCTCATCTGAGCGCAACCCCTATCAGGGGTGGCGAGAATCACGCTAACCGAGGTCGCCCGATTTCACCATGCGGACGCCGATCCGGACCGAAATGCAACTGTCACGCACACGACAAGAACCAGGAGGGATCTCCGGGCGTGGACAGGGGCTTCAGACACCCAGTGCCTTCAGCCGCTCCTCCACCCGCGCCGGTGCGTACAGGTGCTCGACGACCAACGCGCCCGCACCCACCAGCCCCGCCCGCTCCCCGAGCCGCGAGACCACCACGTCCAGATGCGCGGTGGAGCGGGGCAGCGCCCGCTGGTACAGCAGTTCCCGTACGCCCGTCAGGAACGGCGTCCCGGCCAGGTCGCCCGCGATCATCAGCACCCCCGGGTTCAGCAGGGTCACCACGGTCGCCAGCACCTCCCCGACCCTCCGCCCGGCCTCCCGCGCGAGCGCGACGGCCTCCGGGTGCCCCGCGGCCAGCAGGTCCCGTACGTCCGAGCCGGAGGCGGCAGGCACCCCTGCCTGAGCCAGCCGGCCCGCCACGGCACCGCCGCTCGCGACGGCGGCCAGGCAGCCGTAGGACCCGCACCGGCACAGCGCGTCGGCGCCCTCGGGGACCCGGATGTGCCCGATGTCGCCGGCGCCCCCGTCGACGCCGCGGTAGATCCGGCCGTCCACGACCACACCCGCTCCGATACCGGTGGAGACCTTGACCAGCACGAACGCCCGGCAATCCTGGTGGGCGGTGCGCTGTTCGCCGTACGCCATCAGGTTCGCGTCGTTGTCGACCAGGACGGGGACGTCTGCGGCGCCGCGCGCGTGCTCGGTGAAGGCGCGGGCGAGGCGCCCCGTTATGTCGTAGCCGTCCCAGCCCGGCATGATCGGCGGCTGCACGACCCGGCCGGTGTCGCTGTCGACGGGCCCCGGTACCGCGAGGCCGATCCCGCAGACCTCGTGCGCCTGATGGCCCGCCTTGTCGAGGAGTCCGGCGAACCAGCGGCCCAGTTCACCGAGGACGGCGTCCGGGCCCTCCTCCAGGAGCAGGACGCCGGTGTGCTCGGCCAGGATCTCACCGGCCAGGGTGAGGACGGCCGCGCGGGCGTGCCGGGTGTCGAGGTCGGCGGCGAGCACCACGGCATGGGCGTCGTCGAACTCCAGCGTGATCGAGGGGCGTCCGCCCAGCGGCGAGTCGACCGGTCCGCCCGCACCCTCGCGCAGCCACCCGGCCCGGAACAGCCGGTCCAGGCGCTGGCCGACCGTGGCCCGGGACAGGCCGGTGGCCTGCTGCAGGGCACCCCGGGTCGTGGCGCGGCCACTGCGCACCAGTTGGAGCAGATCTCCGGCGCCGGCCGACCCGCCCGGCTTTCCGGCTCTTCCGCTCATGCACACCCCCTTGCGTTCACCAACCCTGCATTACATAGTGAGTTTTGCGGGTTAAATAGACGTAACCCTACGGTAGCCACTGCCGAACCGCGCCGAACCGTTCGGCCGCACGTCTTTCGGGGAGACCTGAGTGGAGCGCACGACCCAACTCACCGCCCGCCGTGCGGAACCGGCGCCTCCCGCGGGTCCCACGGGCTCACCGACCACGTCCCGCCCCCGTGGGACCACCCCTTCCGGGGCACGTGTATACGATCCGGCCGTTCGGGGATCGCTGCACGTCAGGGCGGCGCAGGTACTCGACGCCAACTGGACGGGGACGTCCACGGTCCCCTCGCGCGGGCTGTACCCGCACCAGTGGTCCTGGGACTCGGCGTTCATCGCGATCGGGCTGCGCCACATCTCGCCGTTACGGGCGCAGACCGAGCTGGAGACACTGCTGGACGCACAGTGGGCGGACGGGCGGATTCCGCACATCGTGTTCAACCCCTCCGTGCCCTTCGACGCGTACTTCCCGAGCCCCGACTTCTGGCGCTCCTCCACGGCCGGGCGCGCCGCGGGCGCCCCGCGCACCGTACAGACCTCGGGCATCGTGCAGCCACCGGTACACGCGCTGGCGGCCTGGCTGGTGCACCTGGCCGACCCGGGGCTGTCACTGGCGCGCGGCTTCCTCGCCCGGGTGTACCCGCACCTGGCTGCCTGGCACCGCTATCTGCTGCACCACCGCGACCTGGGCGGCGGCGGGCTGGCCTCGGTGGTGCATCCCTGGGAGCAGGGCATGGACAACAGCCCCGCCTGGGACGCGCCGCTGTCCCGGATCACCCCGGCCCCGGCCCGCTCGTTCCGCCGCGCCGACCTGGCCCACGGCGCGCCGGAGGACCGGCCGACGGATCTGGACTACGGGCGGTACGTACGATTGGCGACGGAGTACCGCGACGGCGGATACGCCGACGGAAACAGCATGTTCGCGGTGGAGGACCCGGCGTTCAACGCGCTGCTGATCGCGTCGGAGCACGCGCTGGCGTGTATCGCACAGGAGTTGGGCGCACCGGGGACGGCACGGCAAGCCCGCGCGGAGCGCCTGACGGGGGCTCTGATCGACCGGCTGTGGGACCCGGTGGAGGGAATGTTCTTCTGCCGGGACGTGTATGGGGGCGAGATGCGCAAGAGCGGTGCTCTCGATCGAGATCAGCGCTTCGGGAGCAGCGCTCCCGGATCAGAGCGCCGCTCCCCCACCGGCACCCTCGTCCCCGAGCGCACCGTCTCCGGCCTCATCCCCCTGCTGCTGCCCACCCTCCCGCGCGACATCACCACCGCCCTCCTCCGCACCCTGCGCGGTCCGCACTTCTCACTCGGCGACGCCACCCGGCTCGTGCCCAGCTACGACCTGCTCGGCGAGGCATTCGACCCGCACCGGTACTGGCGCGGGCCCGCCTGGTTCAACACCGGCTGGCTGCTGGAGCGCGGTCTGCGCCTGCACGGCGAGCAGGCGGACGCCGACGCGCTGCGCGAGGCCCTGCTGGAGACCGCGGGCACCTCCGACTTCGCGGAGTACGTCGACCCGTACACCGGCGAGGCGTGCGGAGCGGCCGGCTTCGGCTGGACCGCCGCCCTCACACTCGACCTGCTCCACGACCAGCCCGGACAGGGCGTGTCCCCGACGGGCACCGGCACGTTCGACAGGAGTGACAAGGGAGGGGGCCGGGGATGACCGACCGGCATCATCTGCTCGTGTGCGGCGGGACGTTCGCCGCCGTGAGCGACAGCGGGGACATCACCGGGGTGCGGGGCGTCACCTCCCCGTCCGGGTTGTTCGTACGGGACGCACGCCATCTGAGCCGCTGGCAGCTCACCGTGGACGGCGCGGTGCCCGAGACACTCACGCCGGTCGCCGACGGGGACACGGCGCGCTGCGTCCTCGTGCCGCGCGGAGGCCGCCAGGAGCCGCCCGCGCACACGCTCTTCCGCGAACAGGCCGTCGTCGACGGCGCGTTCGTGGAGTCGCTGCGCGTCACCAGCAACCGCCCGGTGCCGACCACGGTCCGTGTCGCGGTCACCGCGGACGCCGACTTCACTGACCAGTTCGAGCTGCGCTCCGACCACCGTACCTACGCCAAGACGGGTGCCGTGCGCTTCCGCCGGGTACGCGAGGACGGCGTGGAGTTCGGCTACCGGCGCGGCGAGTGGCGGTCCTGTACAAGGGTCACGGCGGAGCCCGCTCCGGACGGTGTCGAGGAGACCGGCACGGGCGCCCGGCGCCTGGTGTGGACGTTGGAGCTGGAACCGCACAGCTCGGCGGAACTGTCCCTGCGGGTCGCCGCCCGGCCGCACGGGGCGGCTCAGGACCCGGTGGTCCCCGCGTCCCCGGCCGCCGCCAACCACCAACTCCTCCGCCTGGAGGGCGAGTTCATGGAAGGCATCGCCTTCCCCACCGGCTGGCCCGAGCTGGCCACGGCCTGTGCGCGGGGCCTGTCCGACCTGGCCGCGCTCCAGGTCCCGGCGATGGGCCCCGACGGCGAGGAGCTGCGCGTCCCGGCGGCCGGCGCGCCCTGGTTCCTCACGCTCCTCGCCCGCGACGCACTCCTGACCTCCCTCTTCGTGCTCCCCTACCGCCCCGAGCCGGCGGCGGCCACCCTGCCCGCGCTCGCCGCGGCCCAGGCGACCGAGGTCGCCGCGGGGTCGGTCGCCCAGCCGGGGAAGATCGTGCACGAGGTGCGGCACGGGGAGCTGGCACACTTCGGGCAGGTGCCGTACGGGCGGTACTACGGCTCGGTCGACGCGACACCGCTCTTCCTGGTGCTGCTCGGGGCCTACGTCGAGCAGACCGGTGACACGGCGATGGCTCGCCGCCTGGAGCCCCACGCCCGCGCCGCGATCGGCTGGATGCTGGACCACGGCGGCCTCACCTCGCGCGGGTACCTGGTCTACCGCGCCGACCAGGGCGGCCTCGCCAACCAGAACTGGAAGGACTCCCCCGGCGCGATCTGCTCCGCCGACGGGAGCCGCCCCACCGGGCCGGTGGTGGCGGCGGGCGCGCAGGGCTACGCGTACGACGCGCTGCGCCGCACCGCGCACCTGGCGCGCACGGTGTGGGAGGACGAGGTGTACGCGGCGCTGCTCGAACAGGCGGCCGCGGATCTGCGCGACCGCTTCCAGCGGGACTTCTGGATGGACGACCAGGGGTTCCCGGCGCTGGCGCTGGACGGCGGTGGCAACCAGGTGGACGCACTGGCCTCGGACGCGGGGCATCTGCTGTGGTCGGGCCTGCTGGACAAGGAGTACGGGGAACTGGTGGGCCGCCGCCTCCTGGAGAAGGACTTCTTCTCGGGCTGGGGCGTCCGCACCCTGGCCGCGGACCAGGCGGCGTACCACCCGATGTCGTACCACCGCGGCTCGGTCTGGCCGCACGACAACGCGCTGATCACGCTGGGCCTCGCCCGCTACGGCCTGCACGACGAGGCCCGTGCGGTCGCCCACGCCCTGGTCGACGCGGCGACGGCGACGGGCCACCGGCTGCCGGAGGTGCTCGCCGGGTACGGCCGCGACAGCCACCCGGAGCCGGTGCCGTACCCGCACGCCTGCGTGCGCGAGTCCCGCTCGGCGGCGACACCACTCGCCCTGCTCACGGCAGTGGGCACGGCGTAGCCCCCACAGACACCCGGGACCGCGCGGAGCCAATGGGCGGGCGGCGCGCGGCCCCGGGGCGACTCTTTCCCGATCGCCTCACCTGTGCGACCCGACGTACTCCCAGAGTGGGTTGACCTCGGATTTGCCGGGTGTTTGCCAGGTGCTGGGGCGCCGTGGTGAACGCATGTACCCGGCCACCCGTACGGGATGACGGCGGGTCGGCCTCCCCAGCGTGGCCCGCCCTCCACCACGGGCTTCGCACGGAAGGACCCTCGGGTTGCCTCTCAACACGCGCGCACCACACACGACGAGCAAGGCGGGGGCGGCCACCGACGGGGTCCTGCCGGCGGAGGAGGACGAGCGGCCGGTGCCGGAGGCGGAGCCCGCCGCTCCGGACGAGCCCGCCGACCGTACGACGGAGCCGGACGCCGAGGACGCACCCGCGGCCGAGGACGAGGCGGCGGAAACCGACGCGGTGGAAAACCCGGCCGGCATAGCCAACGGCCCCCGTCTCCGCTTCCGCCGGCGCACCTGGTGGGCCGACCACCCGCTCGCCGCCCGCGTCCTCGGTATCACCGTCACCGTGCTCGCCGGTGTCCTCGTCGTCGTCTCGCTCGTCATGCCCAACAGGCCCGCGAGCTTCCGGCCGGCCATGTTCACGCGGATACCGGTGGAGGCGCTGATAGGGGCCGTCGTGCTGACCGCTCTGCCCCGGCGGCCGCGGCTGGTCGTCGCCTGGGTCGGCGGTGTCGTACTCGGCGTGCAGACCATGCTCAACCTGCTGGACGCCGGCTTCTACCAGTACCTCGGCCGCGACTTCAACGCCGTCCTCGACTGGCCCCTCCTCAGCGACGCCTACTCCTACCTCCAGGACACCCTCGGCGGAGCGGGCGCCCTGGGAGTCCTGTGCGCGGCCGTCGCGATCGTCCTCGCCGTCCTCGCCGTCTCGGCGCTCTCGGTCGTGCGGCTCGGCAACGTCATGGCCCGGCACCGCACCACCACCACCCGTACCGTCCTCGTGCTCAGCATGGTGTGGATGACCTGCACGGTCCTCGGCCTCCAGGTCGGCGGCGTGCCGCTGGCCGCCGAGCGCACCGTCACGATGCTCAAGGTCCGCTCCGACCTCATCCGTCAGACCCTCAGGGACGAGCGGGACTTCGCGAAGACCGCCAGGGTCGACGCCTTCGGCGCCACCCCGGGCTCGCAGCTGGTGCCCGATCTGCGCGGCAAGGACATGATCTTCACGTTCATCGAGAGCTACGGCCGCAGCGCCATCGAGGACCCGATCATGGCACCCGGCGTCGACAAGACCCTCGACACCAGCACCCAGGCCCTCGCCAAGGCCGGCTTCCACGCCAAGAGCGGCTGGCTGACCTCGGCGACGTACGGCGGCAGCAGCTGGCTCGGCCACTCAACGTTCCTGTCGGGCCTGTGGATCGACAACCAGAGCCGCTACCGCACCGTCACCACCAGCGACCACCTCAGCCTCACCAAGGTGTTCAAGAAGACCGGCGCCTGGGATACCGTCGGCGTCATGCCCGGTGTGCAGAAGGGCTGGCCGGAGCAGAAGTTCTACGGCCTCGACAAGGTCTACAACGCCTTCGAGATGGGCTACAAGGGCCCGAAGTTCAGCTGGTCCACCATGCCCGACCAGTACGCGCTCGAGGCGTTCCAGCGCCTGGAGCACGGCAAGAAGCGCGACAAGCCGCTGATGTCGGAGATCATCCTGACCTCCAGCCACACCCCCTGGGCCCCCATCCCCAAGATGGTCGGCTGGGACCAGCTCGGCAACGGC
This sequence comes from Streptomyces sp. NPDC051104, assembly GCF_040682835.1. Classification (NCBI taxonomy): domain Bacteria; kingdom Bacillati; phylum Actinomycetota; class Actinomycetes; order Kitasatosporales; family Streptomycetaceae; genus Streptomyces; species Streptomyces sp. NPDC051104. The sequence continues at coordinate 186,178 of NZ_JBFBBS010000002.1, forward strand.
TCGATCTTCGACGCCATCCAGAAGGCAGGCAACAAGCCCGACTACACCTACACCAGCGACACCCACTCCAAGGAGGAGTACGGCAAGTCCGTCCAGTACTCGGTGACCGCCCTCACCCAGTTCCTGGAGCGCTACGGCAACGACGACACCGTGCTCGTCTTCCTCGGCGACCACCAGGCGAACGCCCACGTCAGCGGCAACCACGCCAGCCATGACGTGCCCTGCGCGATCGTCGCCAAAGACCCGAAGGTCCTCGACAGGATCGCGAGCTGGGGCTGGACGGACGGCCTGCGGCCCGCGCACAACGCGCCGGTGTGGAAGATGAGTTCCTTCCGCGACCGCTTCCTGACGGCGTACGGCTCCACGCCGCACCCCTCCAAGGACTGATCAGCCTCCGGAGGTGTCGAGCTCCGCGTCCTCGCCGACCCCCGCGCAGTCGTACGGGTCCTTCAGCCAGCCGTCCGGCAGCACCACCCGGTTGTTGCCGGACGTACGGCCGCGGGGCCCGTCGGCGCCGGACGGCCAGGGCTGGTCGAGGTCCAGTTCGTCCAGGCCGGCCCGCAGTTCCTCCAGGGAGGAGGTGATCGCGAGCCGCTTGCGCATCTCGGAGCCGACCGCGAAGCCCTTCAGATACCAGGCCACGTGCTTGCGGAAGTCGATGACGCCGCGCGACTCGTCGCCGAGCCACTCGCCGAGCAGGGTGGCGTGCCGGACCATGACGTCCGCGACCTCGCGGAGGGTCGGCCTGGCGATGTCTTCCGTCCGCCCCTCGAAGGCCGCCATCAGGTCCGCGAACAGCCACGGCCGTCCCAGGCAGCCGCGACCCACGACCACCCCGTCGCAGCCCGTCTCGCGCATCATCCGCAGCGCGTCCTCGGCCGACCAGATGTCGCCGTTGCCCAGCACCGGGATCTCCGGCACATGCTCCTTCAGCCGCGCGACGGCGTCCCAGTCCGCCGTGCCGCCGTAGTGCTGGGCGGCCGTACGCCCGTGCAGCGCGATGGCCGTCACGCCCTCCTCGACGGCGATCCGCCCGGCGTCGAGGTAGGTGATGTGGTCGTCGTCGATGCCCTTGCGCATCTTCATGGTGACCGGGAGGTCGCCGGCGCCGCTGACGGCCTCGCGCAGGATCGCCCGCAGCAGGTTCCGCTTGTATGGCAGCGCGGAACCACCGCCCTTGCGGGTCACCTTCGGCACCGGGCAGCCGAAGTTGAGGTCGATGTGGTCGGCGAGGTCATCTTCCGCGATCATGCGGACGGCCTTGCCGACGGTCGCCGGGTCGACGCCGTACAGCTGGATCGACCGCGGCCGTTCGCTCGCGTCGAACTTGATCAGCTGCATGGTCTTGTCGTTGCGCTCGACCAGCGCCCGCGTCGTGATCATCTCGCTCACGAACAGACCCTTGCCGCCGCTGGCTGCATCCTTTGATTCGCCTCCGGCGAAGGACCTGCACAGGGTGCGGAACGGCGCGTTCGTGATCCCGGCCATGGGCGCGAGCACGACGGGCGGCTGGACGGTGTGCGGGCCGATCTGCAAGGGGGACTCGGTCATGGGCATTGCCCCATTGTCGCGTATAGGCAATGATCAGGTAGCACTCATTAGTTAGACACACTATCAATGCCGTCGTACCATGGACCGCATGCCCGAGCTCAGCCATCGCCGACGTCTCCTGGTGCTCGCGATCTGCTGCATGAGCCTGCTGATCGTGAGCCTCGACAACACCGTCCTGAACGTGGCGCTGCCCTCGATGCAGCGGGAACTGCATGCGAGCGTCTCCGGTCTGCAGTGGACGATCGACGCGTACACGCTGGTCCTGGCCTCGCTGCTGATGCTCGCGGGTTCCACGGCCGACCGGATCGGCCGCAAGCGCGTTTTCATGGCGGGCCTGATCGTCTTCAGCGTCGGCTCCCTGCTGTGCTCGCTCTCGCCGAACCTCGAACTGCTGGTCGTGTTCCGCATGGTGCAGGCGGTGGGCGGTTCGATGCTCAACCCGGTCGCAATGTCGATCATCACCAACACCTTCACCGACGCCCGTGAACGCGCCCGCGCGATCGGTGCGTGGGGTGCCGTGGTCGGCATATCCATGGCCGCGGGCCCACTGGTCGGCGGGCTGCTGGTGGACTCGGTCGGCTGGCGGTCGATCTTCTGGGTCAACCTGCCGGTCGGACTGGCCGCGCTCCTGCTCACCCTGCGCTTCGTCCCCGAGTCCCGGGCGCCCAAGGCGCGTCGCCCGGACCCGGTCGGCCAGCTGCTGGTGATCGCCCTGTTCGGCTGCCTGACGTACACGATCATCGAGGCCCCGGACGCGAGTGCCGCAAGGATCGTCCCGTTCGCCGTGGTCGCGTTCGTGGCCCTCGTCGGCCTGTTCTGGTACGAGCCGCGCCGCGCCGAACCGCTCATCGACCTGCGCTTCTTCCGCTCGGCGCCGTTCAGCGGGGCCACGGTGATCGCCATCAGCGCGTTCGCGGCCCTCGGCGGCTTCCTGTTCCTGTCCACGCTCTATCTGCAGAACGTACGCGGCCTGGACGCGCTGCACGCGGGCCTGTGGATGCTGGCGCTGGCGGCCCCGACGATGCTGTGCGCCCCGCTGTCCGGCCGCCTGGTCGGCAACCGCGGGCCGCGCCTGCCGCTGCTGGTGGCGGGCTGTGCGATGACCGCGAGCGCGGTGCTGTTCGCGGCCTTCGAGGCGGAGACGTCGAACACCATGCTGCTCGTCGGCTATGTCCTGTTCGGCATCGGCTTCGGCTTCGTCAACGCCCCCATCACCAACACAGCCGTCTCCGGCATGCCCCGCGCCCAGGCCGGCGTCGCCGCGGCGGTCGCCTCCACCAGCCGCCAGCTCGGCCAGACCCTCGGCGTGGCGGTGGTCGGCGCGGTGCTGGCATCCGGTGTGACGGCGTCGGCGTACAGGCAGACGTTCGTCTCGGCGGCCCGCCCCGGCTGGTGGATTCTCGTCGCCTGCGGTGCGGCTGTGCTGATACTCGGGGCGCTCACCACCGGCCGGTGGGCCAGGAGGACGGCCGAGCGCACGGCTGACCGGCTCGAGTCCCCCGAGGTTCGTGAGGCCTCCGGCGTCTCCGCCTAGCACCTCCACGGGTCAGGCGGCGCTCCGCTCCGACGCGATCGCCTGCAACTTCTCCAGCCGCTCCCGCGACTCCCGGTCCGCCGGCGCGTACGTCACCATCCGGGGCCCGTTGTGCGGCCCGAGCCACAGATCGGTGTGGTCGAGGGTCAGCAAGCCCACGTGGGCGTTGCGGAACTGCTTGCGCTTGCTGCGGGAGCCGACCACCTCGTGCCGTTCCCAGGCCTCGCGGAACTCGGCGGACTCTGTCATCAGCCGATTGAGCAGCATCTTCCAGGCGGGCTCACCGAGGTGGTCGGCCATGTTGGCACGGAACTTGGCGGCCATCAGCCGCATGGTCGCCTCATGCTCGACGATCGCCGCCCGCCAGTCCGGGTGCGTGTAGCACAGCACCATGCAGTTGCGGTCCGCCGGTGGGACGGCATCGAGGTCGCACATCAGCAGCCCGTAGGTGCGGTTGTAGGCGAGGATGTCGTACCGGCTGTTGGAGATGCAGGCCGGGAGCGGCTCGAGCTGTTCCAGCAGGATGCGCTGGGCGTCGGTGACCGACGGGCAGTGCGCGCCGGGTGCGGGGTCGACGGCCCCGGCCAGGTTGAACAAGTGGGCGCGTTCGCTGGCGTCGAGCAGCAGGGTGCGGGCGAGGGAGTCGAGGACCTGGACGGAGACCTGGATGTCCCGGGCCTGCTCCAGCCAGGTGTACCAGGTGACACCGACCGCGGCGAGCTGCGCGACCTCCTCGCGGCGCAGCCCCGGGGTGCGGCGGCGCCGGCCGCGGGGCAGTCCGACCTGCTCGGGGGTGATGTGCTCGCGGCGGTGCCGCAGGAACGCGGCCAGTTCATGCCGCCGGATCTCGGATGCGCGCCGATCGGGCGCCTCCGCCTCCCGGTCCGCCCTCGTCTCGCGGACCGCCGCCGTCTCCTGCACCATGGTCGCCATGCCCCCAGCCTGCCGCCCTGCGGAGCCTGTTTCCAGGTAGTGCTGGTACCAGGATGAGAACACTCTGGTACCACTCTGAGAGTCGGCGGAGGCTCGATGGCGTGACCGAGACTCTGACTTCCCGTATCGTCCGCTCGCCCGTGGAGACCCCACGGCTGGGCGGGCTCGGACTGTTCACGGTGCTGCTGGGCGCGGCACTGCCCCTCATCGACTTCTTCATCGTCAACGTCGCCCTTCCGACCATCGGCAAGGACTTGCACGCGGGTGAGGCCGTCCTCGAACTGGTCGTCGCCGGGTACGGGGTGTCGTACGCCGTGCTGCTGGTACTCGGTGGCCGGCTGGGCGACCTGTTCGGCCGGCGCGAGTTCTTCCTCTACGGGATGGCCGCCTTCGGTGTGACCTCGCTGGCGTGCGGGCTCGCCCCGACCGCATGGACGCTGGTGGCGGCGCGCGTCGCGCAGGGCGCGGCGGCCGCGGCGATGCTGCCGCAGGTGCTCGCCACGATCCAGGCGGCGACCAGCGGGCAGCGCCGCGCCAAGGCGATGGGCCTGTACGGCGCGACGGCCGGTCTGTCCATGGTGGCCGGGCAGATCCTCGGCGGTGTGCTGGTGGCGGCGGACATCTGGGGCACCGGCTGGCGTTCGGTGTTCCTCGTCAACGTGCCGGTCGTGGTGGTCGGCCTGTTCCTGGGCGCGCGGGCGGTCCCGGAGACTCGCTCACAGCACCCGGAGCCGGTGGACGGGCCCGGCACGGTGCTGCTCGCCGTCTCGCTGCTGACCCTGCTGGCGCCGCTGACCGAGGGCCGGGCCGCGGGCTGGCCGCTGTGGACCTGGCTGGCACTGGCCGCGTTCCCGTTCGCGGCGTGGGCGTTCTACGCGGTGGAGCGCCGCGCGGACCGGCAAGGCCGTACGCCTCTGGTGCCGCCGAGCCTGCTCGCGCTCACGTCGCTGCGGCGTGGACTGGTGATGATGGTGCCGTTCTCGATCGGGTTCAGCGGTTTCATGTTCGTGATCGCGGTCTCGCTGCAGCAGGGCGCGGGGCTCGGTCCGGTCCCCGCGGGTCTGGCGCTGACGCCGATGGCGGTGGCGTTCTTCGTGGTCTCGCTGTACGGGCCTCGGCTGGTCGCCCGCTTCGGCACCCGGGTGGTGACCGCCGGGGGGCTGATCCAGGCGGTCGGCATCGGGCTGCTGGTCCTGACCGCCTGGCGCTCCTGGCCGCATCTGGGCGTGTGGGAGCTGCTGCCGGGCGCGGCGGTCGCGGGCGCGGGCCAGGCGCTCCAGCTCCCGATCATCATGCGGATCGTCCCGTCCGAGGTGCCGACGGCACGGGCGGGCGTCGGCAGCGGTGTCATGGTGACGACGCAGCAGTCGGCGCTGGCGCTGGGCGTGGCGACGCTCGGCACGCTGTTCCTGACGCTGGTGCCGGGCATGGGCATGCGGGACGCCCTGGTGACGACGCTGCTGGTCCAGCTGGCCGGCATCGCCGTGACGATCGCTCTGAGCCTGCGGCTGCCGCGCACGATCGGCTGAGGGCGGTGACCCGGTGCGGGGCGCCCGTGACTCGGCGCGGCCACGGACGCTCCGTGGCCGCGCCGGGCGGCAGGTCTCTGCCGGGGAGGGCCGAAGTCCGCTGATGACGGTCAGAGGTTGGCGATATCGGCAGCGGCCTCGGCTGTCTTCCGCGGCATCAGTCGAGCACCTGTTGGGTGACGACGATGTGGCCCTGGTCGGGATCGAGGACGCCGCCGAGCCGGCTGAAGGCTCCGTCGGTCAGGTCCAGGCACTTGGGTTCCTGGGGGGTCTGCTGGAAGGTGCCGCGGTCGTTGATGCGGACGACCAGGGACCTGCCGTTCGCCACGTTCGTGACTTTCACCCTGGTCCCGAACGGCAGTTGCGGGTTCCGGGTCAGGGAGGTCGCCGCGGTGTCGGCGTTGTTGTCGAATACCTCGCCGCTGGCGGTCAGCGCGCCGGCCGGTATGGGGCCGTAGCGCGTCGCCCAACACTGGTCGGCGGCTGTCTGCGCGGCGCCCGCGGCAGGCGCTGCACCGGCGGAAGTGGTGGGCGCCAGCACCATGAGCGCGCCGAGGACCGTGGTCCCGACGGCCAGGCGGGCGGAGGGTATGACGCGATTCATCGCTTTTCTTGCCTCTCTCGAAACGTCGTCGCATGGATGACGGACGGAAGGAGGGAAGGAGGGAGGGAAGGCCGGGGATGCCACCCCGGGACCGGGCTCAGCCCGCCGCCCGGTACGCGGCACCCGCCTGGGTGGCGGTGGTGCCGTTGTAGAGACCGGTGCCGTCGCCGCGGCTGGTCGAGAGCGTGAACCACGCGTACCGTTCGACGTACGACAGCCCTTGGAGCAAGTCGGTCGACTGCTTGACGAACGCCGCCTGCTGGGCCTGCGTCGGATACTTCGGCGTACTGGACGAGAAGTCGGTCAGCGCGTACTCGGTGACCCAGATCGGCTTGTTGTAGCGCTCGTGGACGCTCTGGACGTACGTCCAGAACTGGCCGACCGCGTTCGCCGTGTCGAAGTCGGCGCCGTACCAGTGCAGCGGGATGAAGTCGACCCGGTAGCCGCGCGCGGCGGCGCCCTGCAGGAACCGGTCGAGCCAGCCGCCGGCGACGTTCGCGCCGGTCGCCACCGCGGGCGCGCCGAGCCTGAGGCCGGTCGACTGCAGCCGCGGCCACAGATCGAGCGCCTGCTGCACGGTCATGTCGGCCTGTCCCGCCATGTCCGGTTCGTTGAACGCGAGCAGCGTGCTGCCCTGTTGCTTCGCCTGGTTGAGCTCCGCGTCCGTGACCGAGCCCGGCCCCCAGATCATGGGGACGAACTCCACGCCCGCGGGCGCCGTGATCTGCTGTCGGCCCGAGGACCAGGTGTAGAACCAGCCGACCTTGGAGTCGGCGAGGTCCTGGGTGACCCCGGTGAAGTTCCAGGCGCTGACACCCCTCTTCTTCACGGCGGCGGCCGTCGTGTCCGACGCGGCCGTCGCGGTGGCCGCGTCCGCCCGGCCGTCGACGGCGAGTGCGGCCGGCAGTGCGAGCAGCCCGGCGACGACACTTCTTCTGCGCAGGGCGTCCGACGGCATGCTCACGCTCCCTTGTGGAAATCGACGGTGAAGCCGTTGCACCGGCTGCACTGCTGCATCACCTGGTTGCCGGGCTCCTGGTCCTGCTTCGACCAGCCGTACGCCCGCGGGCAGTTGGTGGCGATCATGTCGCTGTAGGTGGTCCTGGCGTCCCGGTTCGGGTTGGTGCACAGCATGGGCGTCCCGTCCGCCCACCGGGTCAGATCGGCTGCCGGGCACTTCGGCAGCAGGTCCTGGGAGCAGCCCTGGGTGGCGCAGCCGCCGCCGCTTCCGGTCACGTTCACGGGAGTGATGGTGATCGGCACGGAGAACGCGTTGACGTAGCTGACGTCGTACCAGGGAGCCAGACCGTCGGCGCTGTCGAAGTTGAACTCCGCGAGGCTCACGGGCTGTTCGGTCCTGTTGGTGTCGCACTTCTGGGCGTACACCCCGCAGTCGCCGAGTTGGCAGTGGAAGGTGCTGCCCGGGGTGCCGCTGCACCCCATGCGGGCGAAGAACTTGCCGCGCCAGTGGCCGGGCGCCGCCGTTTCGGGGATCGTCGCGGTCGCCGACTGGCCGGGATCCAGGATCGGCAGCCCGGTCAGGGGTTGGGAGCCGTCGGCGTTGACGGTGCTTCCGATCCAGATCCTGCGTCCGGTGTGGTTGACGAACGTGACGGTGTGATTGATTGCGGCTGCGGCGGGCACCACCCGGTGGGGTGCGGCGGCCGTAGTCGCCTTCGCCTGGTCCGGCGCGGGCGTCCGGTGCGGTGCCACGGCCACCAGCAGGGCGGCGGCCAGGGCGGCCGCGGTGGTCAGGATTCTGCGCACAACTCCTCCGTCGGATGAGTCATGAAGAGCAGCACGGAGCTGGGGTTCAGCAGGCCACCTTGGCGCCCGGGGTCACGCCGAGGATCTGCGCGAACTGCCGGTAGAGGTTGACCCGGTCCTGCATCTCGGCGGGGTTGCGGCCGTTGCATTCGACGGCGCCGTTGATGCTGCGGATGGTCTCGCCGAACCCTGCCCCGGAGACCATCGCCTGGTGGGGCGTCATCGTCGCCGGACCGGTCTGGGTGTTCCAGTACCACAGCGCGGTCTTCCAGGAGACCTGGCCGTCGGTCGCCACCAGGTCCGGCTTGTGCAGCAGGTCGATCCCCAACGCGTCCCCGGCTGCCTTGTAGTTGAAGTTCCAGCTGAGCTGGAGCGGGCCGCGCCCGTAGTAGGCCGCCTGCCCGGCCGGGCAGCCGTAAGGGCGGCCCGTGTCGCAGTACGTCGGCCAGTTGGCGGTGTTCTGCTCCTTGATGTAGCGCAGACCGCCGGTCTCGTGGCTGACGTTGGCCAGGAAGGCCGCCGCCTCCAGCTTCCGGTCCCGGTCGTTTCCGGTGTGGGCGAAGGCGGGGTAGGCGCCCGTCGCGTTGGCCAGGGCGTCGTAGGTGTAGAAGGCGTTCTTGTTCGGGAACATCTGCAGGAACTGGGCCGCGGTCACGACGAAGTCGGCCGCGGCCGGCCGCGCCGGCGCACCGGCGGTGGACGCGGTGGCGGCCGAGACGGGCAGGACGACCGCCGAGACGGCGGCCGCCGCGGTGGCGGCCACGAGGGCACGTCGAATGAGCATGGTGTCTCTCCTGAGGGACGGGGGGTGGCTCAGGTGAGGACCGGCAATGTTGTCATGACAGGGATTGTTGAGCGCATGACAATCGTCCTCGCAGGCCTCCTGAGAGCGCTCACAGGATCTGGCGGCTCCCCATGACAGTCATCCGGCAGGGACCTGTCAATGGTCCGGACCACCTGCCCGCGTCTTTCCGGACATCCTGTGGTCCCGCCACCGCTGGCGGGCTCCGCGTGCAACGCCACTTGTCGACGCCGGTCGCGCGGCGCACGCGGTTCCGCGTGGGCGGGCAGCGCGGTCCGACCACGCGGATCACCGGAGGTGCGGACGTCCGACCCTTGACCGAATCCGGCCTTCTGCCCCCGTGAAGAGCGTCACGCCTCCTCGGCCCTGCGCGCCCGCAGCGTGCGGACCTTGTGCAGGTTGCCGCAGTGTTCCATCGAGCACCAGCGGCGGCGGCCCGGACGGGAGGTGTCGACGTACACCAACTGGCAGTCCTCGGCGGCGCACATGCGGATGCGATCCGCCAAGGGGCCGGTGAGCAGGTCCACGGCGTCCCGGGCCACCGTGGACAGCAGTTGGGTTCCACGGCCGGGCTCGGCCCAGGCGCGCGCGCCGTCCGCGTCGATCGCCGGGACGAGGGGCGGCCGCGCGGCGGCCTCGTTGAGGAGGCGTACGTCGCCGGAAGCGCCCGACGACGCCCATTCCGTCCGCGCGAGAACGATCCGCCACAGTGCGTCACGCACCCTCCGCGCCGCGGCCAGGTCCTCGTCCGTGATCTCCAGGGCCGGCGTCGGCGCCAGCCGGGACCGCCGCGCCCACGCGGCCAGGTCGGCGGGCTCGTGCAGCACCTCGTAACGCCGGAAGGCCCCCGGACCGCCGGTCGGCAGCAGCTCGAGGCTCAACGCGCCCGCGTCGAAGCGGTATTCGGCCCCGGTGCGGGACCGCAGCACGAGCCCGGGCATACCGGCCCGACCTCTGGACGACGACTCCATGTAACCAATATAAGTGGTTACATGAGTGCAGCTCTGGACTGGAAACTGGTCGTCGACACGCATGACGCGCCCGTCCTGGCGGACTTCTGGGCGGCGGCGCTGGGGTACGAGGTGGAGGACAACAGCGCACTGATCAACGGTCTGCTGACGGCGGGTCAGCTCCCGGAGGGGGCGGTCGCGGAGCACGACGGCACGCGGATCTTCCGGGGTTTCGCCGCCATCCGACACCCGGACGACCCGTACGACAAGGAGACGGGCATCGGCCGGGGCCGCCGTATCCTCTTCCAGGACGTCCCCGAGCCGAAATCCGCCAAGAACCGCCTCCACCTCGACGTGCACGCCGGCCCGGACGCCCGGGACGCGACGGTCGCCCGCCTGGAGGCCCTGGGCGCGCGTCGCGTCGAGGAGGTGGACAAGGGCCCGGCCGGGCACTGGTGGGTCATGCGGGACCCGGAGGGCAACGAGTTCTGCGTGGCCTAGCGGACGGCGGAAGCCGTCGCGGCGGGGCCGCTCTCCCGGGTGGGCGGGGCGGCGGGGTCGCTCTCCCGGGTGGGTGCGGCGGTGGCGCCGGTGTGCGCGGCCAGCGCCTTCTCCAGGCGGCGGATGTGGTAGTACTGCACCCGCGTGGTGCGCTGCAGGGCCATGACCGCGCCGAGGAACTGATCCATCTCGGCGGCCCGGGTGAGGATGTCGTCGGGGACGTTCTCGTCCCGCAGGCACGCTTCCGCATCCTGACCGAGTACGGCCTGCGCCCAGCCACGCGTGATCGGCTTGAACAGGCTCGGGTGGTTGACCACGATCCGCGCCCGGATGGCGAGGTCGTTCTCGGCGGCTTCCAGATGCAGTCCGGTGTCCTTGTTGCGCGCCCCGAACAGCGGCTCGTGGATGTGGTGGGCGTCGAAGCCGTGCTCGACGCAGCCGATCCAGAAGTCCCAGTCCTCCCCCGCCCGCATGCTCTCGTCGTACCCGCCCACGGCCTGCCAGGCCTCACGGCGGTACAGCGAGCAGTAGAACATGATCAGCCGCTGGAGCATCAGTTCTCGGCTGTACGCGGGCAGGGGCATCGCCTGCGGGGGCAGGTCGTCGTCGGTGAAGGTGAAGACGTCCGTCGACGCGATGGTGATGCCGGGGTCGCCGTCCAGGACCGCGACGGTCTTCTCCAGCATCGTGGACGCGATCACGTCGTCGGCGTCCAGCGGGAGGATGTAGCGGCCTGCGGCCGCCTCGATCCCGGTGTTGCGCGCGGCGGAGACTCCGGCGTTGGCCTGCTGGAGCAGCCGGATGCGCCGGTCGGGGTGGCGGGCGATCAGGCCCTTTGCCACCTCGACGGTGTCGTCGGTGCTGCCGTCGTCGACGATGACGAGTTCCCAGTCGCGGAACGTCTGGGCGAGGACGCTGGATACCGCCTCGGGCAGATAGCGGGCGTAGTCGTGGCAGGGGATGACCACCGAGACCACAGGGTCGGAACCGTGGGGCATGAGCCGTCTTTCGCTCGGAACGGAAGGGGAGGGAAGAGGATCCGGACCACGGGTGGCAGGCCTCCGCGATGCCGGGCGCGGGCGCCCCCCCCGGCCCTGAGTCAGGGCCACGTCGCAGCGGACCCGCCGATCACCTGCTAGCCGATGCGAAGGCTGGGCGCGTAGTCGCGGTCGGCGTAGTCGGAGTAGTTGCCGGAGCCGTGGTGACCGTGGTGGTGACCGTAGTCACAGATGGTCAGATTGGACATCGACGGGCAGCAGTGGCTGTAGTCACTGATGACGACGTTGGCCATGGATGGGCAGCAGTGGCTGTAGTCACTGATGGTGACATTGGCCAGGTTCTTGCAGGGGCGCTCCGCCCCCGGTATGAGGGTGGCGTCGCCGCTCATCGGCTGCCCTTGGTGCGCGTACGGGGCCGACGCCGTCAGGGTGTCCTGGCCGAGAGCAGAGGCGTAGGCGGCCTCCGCGGTGTTGAGCAGTCCGGCGGTTGCCAGTGCGGCCGGGAGGGCCAGCGAGGACATGACACGAGCTTTCACGGTGGTGCCTTCCTGTCAGGGAAGCTGCCCCGGCATGCCGACGGCCTTCACGGCAGGGGCAGCAGCGTCACCGTAGGATTTGCATACATAGCGTGGCAAAATGATTACGCTGGGCGAGTGGCGGGGGCGAGTAGCGCCACCGTGCCGCTCAGGACGGGGACAGGGCCGCGGTGTCCGCCGGATCGGGGGCATGGTGCGGATGCAGGACTTCCAGGTCGGGCAGCGCCCAGCAGGCGGTGCCCATGTCCCGGGCCATCGCGGCCAGGCCCTCGGTCTCGATGAGGTACTGGTACGGGAAGGACGGGAAGTTCAGGCCGTCACGGTGCAGGTCGGCGCGCACGAGCAGTACGGTGCCGCCGACCGAGTCGACGCGGATGAGCCCCTTCCCGCGCAAGGCGTCGAGGTAGATCCGGCCGAAGCCCTTGGGCGGCTGCAGAATGCCGTCGCGAAGCCACTGGGACCAGTTGAGCGTGCGGGCGCCGGGGTGGAGCACGAAGGTGTTGAGGTCGAACGTGGGACCACCGGCCGTGCCGGCACAGTGCGGAACGACGATGTCCTTGCGCGCTCCGAGCAGGCGCTGGACGAGGTCGGCCGGGTAGCCGGTGACGTCGACGTCGAGCCACAGCACCCACTCCTCGTCGGTGAGGGCTCGGGAGAGCAGATGGTTACGGGCCTTGGCCAGGACCGACCGGCGTCGGCGCTGGACACCGGGCTCCCAACGAGGGCCGGTCAACTGGAGCCCGAAGTCCCGGTGCACCAGGGTGACCCGGCGGTACTCGGCCTCCAGGCCGGGCAGGGCCTGGCGCAGAAGTTCCGGCGTGGCGTCCGTGCTGTCGCCCTCCAGCAACCCCAGGGAGATCGCCTCGCGCGGGTAGTCGAGGGAGCGAAGCCCCTCCAGATAGCCGGGCAGGAACGCGGCCGCGTCCTTGACGGGGGTGAGCACCAGAACCCGGGGCCGCTCACTCGCCGGACCCGGGGCGGGCTCGACGTCCGCCCGCGGCCGTCGCTCGGACGCCCGGGCGGCGGGATGGGTCTCGGCGTGGACGATGTCCTCCGGCTCGATCGGCAGCCGGTCCGCCATGGCCAGCAACCGCTCGGCGTAGGCACCGGGTTCGGCCCAGATCTCGGTCGCGACCTCGAAGTGCTCGGCGAAGTGGGACTCGTCGAACGTGTTGCCGCCGTGACAGACGTATGTGTACAGCTCCGGTGCGTCGACCGATACGACCCGGCCGGTGCGGACCAGCTCTTCCGCCACGGGTGTATCTTCGCCCCGGCGCAGCGCCGGATAGCGCGGCATCCGGTCCTTTGCGCAGATCATCGACCCTTCCCAGACCCGCGCGCAGGAGATCGCCAGCTTGTGGCGAGCGGCCCACCACAGCCGTTCACGGGCGAGGAAGCAGGCATCGGCGCCGAGTGCGAGGATCGCCGCCATCTGCGTCTCGACCCGCTCCGGGTCGTACAGGTCGTCGTCGTCCCACTGGCATACGTACGCTCCGGTCGCCCGGTCCACCGCCTCGTTGCGCAGTTCACCGAGCGGCCGGCCCTCAGGGGGGAGCCGGTGATGGCGGATCCGCGGGTCGCCCAGCTCGCGGATGTGCTGCTCGAGACCGTCGTCCGTGCCGTCCTCCACGACGACCAGTTCCAGGTCCGGGTACGTCTGCGTACGGAAGCACGTGATCGCGCGGCGGGCCGTCGACGAGCGGTCCTTGGTCACCATCAGGCAGGACACCGTCGGCGTGGGCGCGCCCGAGGCCCAGCGACGGCGCTGCGCGTCAAGGCTGAGCAGGCCTTCGGCGAGCGGGTGCATCCCCTGGCTGGTCCAGAACGGGAACCGCTTGCCGGCCGAGGTCCGCGGCGTTGCGGGGACGGCGGGCGTCCAGCTGCCGGACCAGTGGTGCACGGCGTACGCATGCTCGTAGTTCGCCTCCTGAGGGCCGAACAGCTCTGCCGCGTAAGGGCTCACCTCGGGATACAGGACTTCCGGCCCGAGGACCGTGACCGAGGCGGGCTGCGGGGCGCTGTCGACGGCCCTGGTGAGGAAGAAGGGGCCTGTGGCGTCCAGAGCACCGGGCGCCCGGTGCGCGCCGACCAGTTGCCGGTGCACGTGGGCCCAGAAGGGGTGGCCCGGACGGGACGCGATGAACGCGTTGCCGACGATGCGGCGCAATCCGCGTTGGCGGGCCAGCAGCAGCCGTGTGTGCGCCTCGGGTTCGCACCCGAGGACGAGTTCACGTCCGTCCAGGAGGGTGTCGACCGGCTTCAGGCACTCGAAGTCCATGTCCACGTAGAGCCCGCCGAAATGATCGAGCAGGAAGTAGCGGATCGCGTCGGCCCGCATGATCGCTTCGGGGTAGCCGTCGTACACCGGCAGGAACCAGGGATAGTGCTCCTGGAGGAAGGCGCGGTTGTCCGCGTCGGTCCACAGCCGGTATCCCCAGCCGGGGTGATGCAGACGCCAGGAATCGATCCACTTCCGCCATTTCTGAGGTACGTCGGCGTCTTTCCAGGTCTGATGGATCAGGGTGGGAATCTTCTCCGGTGTCCGCATAGATGCAGCATGAAGATCCTTTTTGCTTCCGAGCGGCTCCGGCAGGACCTGTCGACCGCACATTCACCCGGGCGGCACCCCAAGAATCCGAACAAAAGACGCCGGGCGGGCTGGAGACCCTCCAGCCCGCCCGGCGTTCTCGTCCCGCGTCGAGCGCCCAGCGCCTAGCAGCCCAGGAGCCGCCCGGCCAGGTACCCCTCGATCTGGTCGAGAGACACCCGCTCCTGCTTCATGGAGTCACGCTCACGCACCGTCACCGCGTTGTCCTCCAGCGTGTCGAAGTCCACCGTCACGCAGTACGGCGTACCGATCTCGTCCTGGCGGCGGTAGCGGCGGCCGATCGCGCCCGCGTCGTCGAACTCGATGTTCCAGTGCTTCCGCAGCGCCTGCGCGAGGCCCTTCGCCTTCGGCGACAGCTCCGGGTTCCGGGACAGCGGCAGCACCGCGACCTTCACGGGAGCCAGGCGGTGGTCGAGGCGCAGCACCGTGCGCTTCTCCATCTTGCCCTTGGCGTTGGGCGCCTCGTCCTCGACGTACGCGTCGAGCAGGAACGCCAGCATGGTGCGCCCGACACCCGCCGCGGGCTCGATGACGAACGGCGTCCAGCGCTCGCCGGCCTCCTGGTCGAAGTAGGAGAGGTCCTGGCCGGAGGCCTTGGAGTGCGCCGACAGATCGTAGTCCGTGCGGTTCGCGACGCCCTCCAGCTCGCCCCACTCCGAGCCGCCGAACTGGAAGCGGTACTCAATGTCTGCGGTGCGCTTGGAGTAGTGGGAGAGTTTCTCCTTCGGGTGCTCGTACCAGCGCATGTTCTCCTCACGCAGGCCGAGACCCGTGTACCAGTTCCAGCGCTCCTGCATCCAGTACTCGTGCCACTTCTCGTCCTCGCCCGGCTTGACGAAGAACTCCATCTCCATCTGCTCGAACTCGCGGGTGCGGAAGATGAAGTTGCCCGGCGTGATCTCGTTGCGGAACGACTTGCCCATCTGCGCGATGCCGAACGGCGGCTTGCGGCGCGAGGTCTGCTGGACCTGGAGGAAGTTGGTGAAGATGCCCTGCGCGGTCTCGGGGCGCAGGTACGCGATGGAGCCGCTGTCCTGCGTCGGGCCGAGGTGGGTGGAGAGCAGACCCGAGAACTGCTTCGGCTCGGTGAACTGGCCCTTGTTGCCGCAGTTGGGGCAGTTGATGTCCGCGAGGCCGCTCGCAGGGAGGCGGCCGTGCTTGGCCTCGTACGCCTCCTCCAGGTGGTCGGCACGGAAGCGCTTGTGACAGGAGGTGCACTCGGTGAGCGGGTCGGTGAAGGTGGCGACGTGACCGGAGGCCACCCAGACCTCGGTCGCCAGGATCACCGACGAGTCGATACCGACGACGTCCTCGCGCGACGTCACCATGTAGCGCCACCACTGGCGCTTGATGTTCTCCTTGAGCTCGACACCCAGCGGTCCGTAGTCCCAGGCGGCACGCTGACCACCGTAGATCTCGCTGCAGGGGAATACGAAGCCACGGCGCTTGCTCAGGCTGACGATGGTGTCGATCTTGTCGGCGGCCACGGTGCTCTCTTCATTACGACGACGGGCGACGAAGCGAGACGCTTCAAAGCGAATGCTTCAGGGTACCGGCGGTGGCTCCCCCTCAATCAAATCGGTGCCGTCCACAAGCCCACACCAGAACTTGTTGACAACGGTTTCCATGTTTGATGAAAATGACTGTCATGAACGTACGACGACGCCTCATACCCGGGACCGCGGTCGCGGCGGCCACCGCCCTCGGGCTCGGAGCCCTCTCCGCCTGCTCCTCCTCCAGTGCCGCAGCGGGCGACAGCGGCAAGTTCGACGTCGTGGCGTCGTTCTACCCGCTGGCCTTCCTCGCCGAGCAGATCGGCGGGTCGTACGTCCACGTCACCAGTCTGACCCAGCCCGGCCAGGAGCCGCACGACCTGGAGATCAGCGCCAAGCAGACCGCGCAGCTCCAGGAGTCCGACGCGGTCCTCTACCTCAAGGGCCTGCAGCCCTCCGTCGACGACGCGGTGGCCCAGTCCGAGATCAGGACCAAGGTCGACGCCTCCTCCCTGACCTCCCTGGAGAAGCACGGCAACGAGGTCGGCGGGCACGCGGCCGCCCACGACACCCACCAGGGCGAGGAGGCCGGCGCCGAGGACCCCCACATCTGGCTCGACCCGGTGCGCTACGCCCAGGTCGCAGGCGGCGTCGGCGCCGCCTTCGAGAAGGCGGACCCGAAGCACGCGGACACCTACAAGAAGAACACCGACGCGCTGGTCAAGAAACTCGACGACCTGAACACCCAGTACGCGGACGGACTGAGGAACACGAAGACCAAGGTCTTCCTCACCACACACGCCGCCTTCGGCTACCTCGCCGAGCGCTACGGCCTCACCGAGGAGGCCATCAACGGTCTGGACCCCGAGTCCGAGCCCAGCGCCGCCCGCGTCCGCGACCTCGAGAAGACGGCCAAGGCCGACGGCGTCTCCACGGTCTTCTACGAGACGCTCGTCAGCGACAAGACCGCGAAGACCATCGCGAAGGACGCGAACCTCAAGACGGACGTCCTCGACCCGATCGAGGGCATCACTCCGAAGTCCCGCGGCCGCGACTACTTCCAGGTCATGGAGTCCAACCTCAAGGCCCTGCAGACCGCCCTGGGCACCAAGTGATCGCTACGGAGGACGCCATGGACGCGATGGGCGAGCCCGTCATATCGATGCGGGGCGTACGGGCCGACCTGGGCTCGCGCCCCGTCCTGCGCGGCATCGACCTCACCGTCCGCCGCGGTGAGGTCGTCGCGCTGCTCGGGGCGAACGGCTCGGGCAAGTCGACCGCCGTGCGCAGCGTCATCGGCCAGGTGCCGGTGAACGCCGGGGAGATCGCACTCTTCGGCACCCCGCGACGCGACTTCCGCGACTGGCGGCGCGTCGGGTACGTGCCGCAGCGCACCACCGCCGCGGGCGGTGTGCCCGCCACGGTGACCGAGGTGGTCTCCTCGGGCCGCCTGTCCCGGGCGCGCTTCGGCATCCTGCGCAAGGCCGACCACGAGGCCGTACGCCACGCCCTGGACCTCGTCGGCATGGCGGACCGGGCCAAGGACTCCGTGGGCGCCCTGTCCGGCGGCCAGCACCAGCGCGTGCTCATCGCCCGCGCGCTCGCCTCCGAGCCCGAACTGCTGATCATGGACGAGCCGATGGCGGGCGTCGACCTGGCGAGCCAGGAGGTGCTCGCGCAGACGCTCAGGAACCAGGTGGCCTCCGGCGCCACCGTCCTGCTGGTGCTGCACGAACTGGGCCCCCTGGAGCCCCTGATCGACCGGGCGGTCGTCCTGCGCGACGGCTGCGTACTGCACGACGGCCCGCCCCCGAAGGCCGTGGGCCAGCACGCCCTGCCCGGCCACGACCACGTCCACCCGCACGACGCCGCGGGCACCGAACCGATCCGCACGGGACTGCTGAGCTGATGGACTTCCTGAACTACGCCTTCATGCAGCGGGCCCTGCTCGCCGCCGTCCTGGTCGGCATCACGGCCCCCGCCGTCGGCATCTACCTCGTCCAGCGCCGCCAGGCCCTGATGGGCGACGGCATCGGCCACGTGGCGATGACGGGCGTCGGCCTCGGCTTCCTCCTGTCCACCTCACCGGTGTGGATGGCGACGGCCGTCTCCGTCCTCGGCTCGGTCCTCATGGAACTGATCCGCTGGTACGGGAGGACACGTGGCGACATCGCGCTCGCGATGCTCTTCTACGGCGGTATGGCCGGCGGCGTGATGTTCATCAACCTCGCGCCGGGCGGCTCCAACGCGAACCTGACGTCATACCTGTTCGGCTCGTTGTCCACCGTCTCGCAGTCCGACGTGGTGGCGATCTGCCTGCTCGCGGCCTTCGTCGTCCTGGTCACCCTCGGCCTGCGCCGCCAGCTCTTCGCGGTCAGCCAGGACGAGGAGTTCGCCCGGGTGACGGGCCTGCCGGTGCGCGCCCTGAACCTGCTGACGGCCGTCACGGCGGCCGTGACGGTGACCGTCGCGATGCGGGTGGTCGGTCTCCTCCTGGTCTCCGCGCTGATGGTGGTCCCGGTGGCGGCCGCGCAGCAGCTCGGCCGCAGCTTCGCGGCGACCTTCGCGATCGCGGTCGCCATCGGCGTCACCGTCACCCTCGGCGGCACGATCACGTCGTACTACCAGGACGTGCCGCCCGGCGCGACGATCGTGCTGCTGACCATCGCCGCGTTCATCGCGCTCACCGCCCTCGCCACTCCGCTGGCCCGGCGACGCGCGCGGGCGCTCGCCGCCGCGCAGCCCTCCGGGGACCCCGCAGAGTGCGCGATTCCGGCCACTCGGGGGACCGGCGACGAGGTCGGAGTCTGACCGCGCACAGGCCGGGCTGGCACAATGGCCCGGCAGGGCACAGACGTGAGGCGCGGAGAGCCGAAGGGGCGCGCCGGTGTTGAGATCGTGGCTCGCGGAGGCCCGAAGGGCTGAGCACGGTCACGGTCCCGCACCGGCTCGGAGCGCCCGCAGGCGAACGAGCCGTCAAGAAGGAGGCAACCGGTGACCACCGCAGGACCGCCCGTGAAGGGCCGCGCCACCCGGCAGCGTGCCGCTGTCGCGGCGGCCCTCGACGAGGTCGACGAGTTCCGCAGCGCGCAGGAGCTCCACGACATGCTCAAGCACAAGGGCGACTCGGTGGGCCTGACGACGGTCTACCGCACCCTGCAGTCGCTCGCCGACGCCGGCGAGGTCGACGTCCTGCGCACCTCCGACGGCGAGTCCGTCTACCGCCGCTGCTCGACCGGCGAACACCACCACCACCTGGTCTGCCGCGTCTGCGGCAAGGCCGTCGAAGTCGAGGGCCCGGCGGTGGAGAAGTGGGCGGAGGCGATCGCGGCAGAGCACGGCTTCGTCAACGTCGCCCACACGGTGGAGATCTTCGGCACGTGCGCGGAGTGCGCGGCGGCCGGGGACTGAGCGGGGCTCAGACGCGGGGCAGGTGGCGGTCCAGCAGGGCGCGCAGCCGGTCCACGTCCTCCGGGGTGCGCGCGCCCCGCTTGAGGAGCACCGCCGCGCAGTACCCGGCACGGTCGGGGCTGCGCAGGACGAAGCAGCGGCCGACTCGGCGTAGCTGCCGTAGTTGGCCCATGCCAGGCGTACGTCGGCGTGGGCGCTCGTCGTCCACACGCCCGCCTCCCCGACGGTCACCCGCATCAGACCGTGGTGCTGGTTCGCCCTCAGCAGTCCGCGGGCCGTCATGTGGGGCGCGCGGAACATCAGCAGCGCCCATTCCCCGTTTCTTCGGTGGCGAGCCGTGATCGTAACCGCGGGGCCGGACAGCCGGCCCCGGGGCCTACTCCTGCCTGCCCTCCATCGCCAGCAGCTCCTCGTTCGGGATCGCGCCGCCGAAGCGGCGGTCGCGGGAGGCGTACTCGAGGCACGCCCGCCACAGGTCGCGCCGGTCGAAGTCCGGCCACAGCACGTCCTGGAAGACCATCTCCGCGTAGGCGCTCTGCCACAGCAGGTAGTTGGAGGTGCGCTGCTCGCCGCTCGGGCGCAGGAACAGGTCGACATCCGGCATGTCCGGGTAGTACAGGTGCTTGGCGACCGTCTTCTCGTTGACCTTCGACGGGTCGAGCCGGCCGGCCTTGACCTCCTCCGCGATGGCCTGCACCGCGTCCGCGATCTCCGCGCGGCCGCCGTAGTTCATGCAGAAGTACAGCGTGAGCCGGTCATTGCCCTTGGTCTGTTCCTGGGCGACCTGGAGCTCCTTGGCGACGGACTTCCACAGCCGGGGCATACGGCCCACCCAGCGCACCCGCACGCCGAGTTCGTCGAGCTGGTCGCGGGTCTTGCGGATGAAGTCGCGGTTGAAGTTCATGAGGAAGCGCACCTCCTCGGGCGAGCGCTTCCAGTTCTCGGTGGAGAAGGCGTAGAGGGAGATACTCCCCACACCCATCTCGATCGCGCCCTGCAGGACGTCCAGCACCCGCTCGGCACCGACCTTGTGCCCCTCGGTGCGCGGCAGCCCGCGCTGCTTGGCCCACCGCCCGTTTCCGTCCATGACGATCGCCACGTGGTTCGGGACCAGCTCCCCGGGGAGCTTCGGAGGCCGCGCGCCGGACGGGTGCGGCTCCGGCGTCCTGTACTCCCGGCGCTGGCGGCCCAGAAACCCGCGTACGGCCATGTGCTTCTCGCTCCTCGGTTCTTCGATCTGTTCGCTCTGTCGCTGTATCGCTGTGTCGGTCTGCCGCTCTGACAGCTGTGACGCCGCGTCGCTCTACTGTTCCACGTACCGGAGCGAGCGCAGCCCCCGCTCCAGGTGCCAGTGCAGATACGCCGACACCAGGCCGCTGCCCTCCCGGACGTACCGCGCCTCGCACGCGTCCGCGGTCTCCCAGTCTCCCGTCAGCAGCGCGCCGAGCAGTTCCAGGGCCTGCGGCGAGGGTACGACGCTGCCGGGCACCCGGCAGTCGGCGCACACGGACCCGCCCGAGGCGACCGAGAAGAAGCGGTTCGGCCCGGGCATGCCGCACTTGGCGCAGTCGCCGAAGCTGGGCGCGTACCCGTTGACGGCGAGGGAGCGCAGCAGGAAGGCGTCCAGGACGAGGTGCGGCGCGTGCTCACCACGGGCGAGCGTCCTCAGGCCCCCGACCAGCAGCAGATACTGCTGGACGGCCGGCTCCCCCTCATGGTCCGTGAACCGCTCGGCCGTCTCCAGCATGGCGGTCCCGGCGGTGTACCGGGCGTAGTCGGTGACGATCCCACCACCGTAGGGGGCGATGGTCTCGCTCTGCGTGCACAGCGGCAGCCCCCGCCCGACCAGTTCGCTCCCGCGCGCGAAGAACTGCACGTCCACGTGCGAGAACGGCTCCAGCCTGGCCCCGAACTTCGACTTCGTCCGGCGCACCCCGCGGGCCACGGCGCGTACACGTCCGTGACCCCGCGTGAGCAGCGTGATGATCCGGTCCGCCTCACCCAGCTTCTGGGTGCGCAGCACGATGCCGTCGTCGCGGAACAGACTCATGGGGTCCATTCTCGCCTACGGCGGGCCCGCCTCGGGCCGGGTCCTCAAGGGACCTCACCGCGGCTGCGTGCGTTGGCGTACGCGGTGGCGGCCCGCAGGCGCTCGGCCGGCGTCGCGGGGCGCACGGCCTCCGGTTCGACGTCCCACTCCTTGCCCCCGCCGTACGGTCTGAGCTGTACGTAGGGGCCCTCGTGCCCCATGACGACGCCCACCCTCCCGGTGCGGGTGTCGACGGCGCACGACCCGATCGGCGGCTTCTTCTTCATCGCGCCTCCGCCGCCGGCCGCGCCCGCAGGGCCGCCGCCAGCCGGGCGGCGACATCGACGGAACAGCCGCCCAATTCCACCAGTGGACAGGGCGTCTCCCGTGCCAGACTTGCCGGGTCGAGCCGGAGCGACGGCAATGTGATTCCGACGCTCGCGAGCGCAGCCCGCAATTCCTTCACTGTCTCCTCCGCCTCTTCGGCGCGGTGCGCCGAGTCTCGTCCCCCGAGTGATACCTGTACTGCAGTCACCGTGCTCCCCTTCCCCGTGCAATTTCACGCTTCGCATCTCCATGGTGACGCTCTGCATCTACACTCGACAGGTGTCTGTGCCCTACAAGTGCGGGGCAGCAGCGACGGGTTGAGCCATGGCCAACGGTGCGCGGCAGGCGGCGTGGGAGTTCTTCGGCGCCGAGCTGAAACGGCGACGGGAGAACGCGGGATTCACCCAGGCGGCGCTGGGCGCGCGTGTTTTCGTCTCGGGCGGCTACATCGGCCAATTCGAACAGGCGATTCGCAGACCTCAGTTGGACGTGGCACAGCGGATCGACGAGGTCCTGCAAACCGAGGGCTTTTTCGAGCGCACGTGGCGAAAGCTCATTGATGACGCGAGGTATGCGGATTATTTCGCGGAGGTGGTGGAGCTCGAGCGGACGGCCACGAAGATCCGCGAGTTCGCGCCTACGTTGGTGCCGGGGTTGTTGCAGACGGCCGAGTACGCAAGCGCGGTAACTCTGGCCAACAACCCGTTCGCCGCCACCGAGTACGTGGAGGAGACGGTGGCCGCACGGCTGGAGCGGGCACGCATCCTGACCGACGCTACAAGGCCCGAGTATTGGGTCGTGCAGCACGAGAACGTGCTGCGCATCGCGGTGGGCGGCCCGGCGGCGATGGCCGAGCAGTTGAAGCACGTGGCGGGGATGGCGCGGGAGCGGAGGGCGCTGGTGCAGGTGCTGCCGTACGCGCAGGGGGCACACACCGCCATGAGCGGGATGCTCCAGCTGATGGAGTTCGACGACGCGCCGCCAACTGCCTATACATCTCGACGCACAGCTCGGTGGTGCGGGTGACGATCTTCTCCTTCTGCTCCTCGTCTAGGGTTCCGGCGATGACCTTGAAGTTGGCGAACGGCACGACGGCTCTCCTTTCTTCGCTGGTGTTGACGTGCCTCCAGCCTGGGCCCGGCCTGCGACCCGTGCCACGGCTCTGCTCACCCTGGGGTCGCCGTCCCCTGGCTCGGCCCTTCGCGGTGGGGACCATGAAACGCGTGAACCACTCCGCACTCGCCGCTTTCCTGAAGTCCCGGCGCGACCGGATCCGCCCCTCCGGCGTGGGCCTGCCGCACGGCCCTCGGCGCCGGGTGCCCGGGCTGCGGCGCGAGGAGGTCGCCCAGCTGGCGGGGCTGTCCGCCGACTACTACACGGAGCTGGAACGCGGACGCGGCGCGCAGCCCTCGGTCCAGGTGCTGGCGGCCCTGGCCCGGGCGCTACGGCTGAACGGCGACGAGCGCGACCATCTGTTCCACCTCGCGCACCGCCCGGTCCCTCCGGCGGCGCAGGGCCCGACCGCGCACGTCCAGCCCGGCCTGCTCGGTCTGCTGGACCGGCTCACCACGACTCCCGCCCAGGTCATCACGGACGTGCACGAGACTCTCGTACAGAATCCCCTTGCCGTCGCGCTCCTCGGCCCTGCCCCGGTGGTGCGCGGCCCGGAGGCGAGTTTCGTGTACCGCTGGTTCACCGATCCGGACGCCCGCGGGATCTACCCCGCCGAGGACCACCCGCACCACTCCCGTGTCTTCGTCGCCGACCTCCAGGCGGTCGCCGCCCGGCGCGCCGACGACACCGAGGTGACCCGGCTGGTGGCCACGCTGCGCCGGCGCAGTCCGGAGTTCTCCGGTCTCTGGGACACCCACGACGTCGCGTTGCGCCGCACCGACCACAAGCGGATCGTCCACCCCGCCCTCGGCGTCATCGAACTGGACTGCCACAGCCTGTTCAGCGAGGACGGCCGCCAGCGCCTGCTGTGGTTCTCCGCGCCGCCCGGCACCGAGGGCGCCGCCCAACTGGAACTGCTCTCGGTGATCGGCACCCATGACCTGTCCCCAGAGCGGGCCGGCAGAGCAGGGCCGCCCGGAGAGGACCGTGGACGCCGCAGCGGGTGACGTGCGGCGTACCGCTCAGCCGGACGCGGCGGTCGGTGCGGGCAGGGGGTCGGGCCCGGCGGGCTCGGTCGCCTCCCACAGGACGTTGAACCGCTTCATGCGCTCCTGGACGTGTTCGGGTGTCATCTTCAGGAGCGTCTTGGCCGGTACGACGTCCACGTCCGGCTCTATCTCGTAGCAGAGCTGCCCGTCGAAGACGATGAAGTCGTTCGTGAGCGTGAGACGGGCGCGCTGCGGCAGTTCCGAGCGGACCGCGATGCGTGCGTCGATGCCGAGGTCCCGCTGGCTGCGGCAGAGGTCCTCCAGTTCCTCGGTGCGTTCGAGCGGATTCTTCACGAGGAACAGCCGCCGCACGCGCACTCCCCGCTTCACGGCCTCTTCCTGTGCCTTCAGGTAGCGGTTGGCGGGCTCACTGGTCCAGAAGTCACGGTCCACCGGGGTGCTGGTGGCCTCGAGGGTGCCGGCGCAGCACGCGGTGAGGGCGATCAGCCAGTCGTGCTCCTCGCCCGGGCAGTCGGTGCTGCCACGGCTGAGGCTCTCCATCGTGGACGCGAGCTGGGCGATCCGGTCCTGGGCGAAGTCCTTCACCAGCTGTGACTCCTGGCGGCCCACATGTGTGTAGGCGCGGGCCAGCCGGGCCACGCCGTCGGACCGCAGCACCGAGCGGTCCACCTCGCTGAACAGCTCGGTGGCCTCACTGATCCGGATGAAGGCCCCCTCGACCTCCCTGCGCATCTCCAGGTGGTACTTGTCCAGGCCCTGCTCCATCGAGTTCAGCCGCTGCTCGAAGTCCACGAGGTACTGGATGATCAGTGCCGCGCCGCCGAGGACGACGGACACGGTCAGCTGCCACACCCCGTTCTTGTCCTGGTTCAGGACGTTGGTCAGGAAGTAGGTGGCACCGGCCACCACCGCCGTGACCAGTGTCTTCCGTAACAGGTTCGGCGAGTGCTGCCCCTCCTCGCTCCTCGACGCCCTGCGTGCTTCCCCTGATGACGCTCCTGACGCTCCGGTCATGTCGGTCTCCCCCGTCCCGATTGTCGGTTCGTGCCGCCCCTCAGCGTGTGCTCAGCGCCTCGTGCAGCAACGGAATGGCCTGGACGGCCAGTTGGTCGCGGATGCGCTGGACCAGGGTCTGCCACTGACGGGTGAACCCCGGCTCCCGTTCCAGCACGTCCCACAGGTGACCCAGGGTGCGGTCCACGTGTGCGCGCGGCATCCACAGATGCAGCAGGTGATCGACGGCCGGGCGCAGCGCGAGGACGGCCGAGGGGCCGTCCGCCGCACCGAGCCGGCTGCTGTCCAGCATGTGCACGACGGTCGTCAGCAGCCAGTCGTGCAGGGCGAGGTCCTCGCACAGGCCGGCGGCCGCGGCGGCCGGGACGTCCTCCGGAAGCCTCAGTTCCACGGTGCGCAGCCCGTGTTCGGCGAGGGTGAAGCGCTGAAGCGACGGCCCCTCGCCCTCGGGGGCGCGCCGCGCGACCCAGCGCAGATGGGTGCGCCGGGACTTGAAGGGTGCCTTGTGGTCGAGCAGCGGGTGGCGCAGCAGTTGGGCGAGCAGGCCCTCGGCGATCATTCCGAGGTCGAGTTCGCCGCGTGCGCCGCCGCGCAGGACGCCTTCGGCGGCGGCCTGTTCGGGGAGCTTCCCGAAGGGTTCGACCAGGCCGGGCCTGACGAGGTAGTGGCCCCAGGGGCGGCGCGTGTCGGGGCCGGCGGACGGGGCGCTGAAGTAGGCGGTGGCCTGCAGGACGCGGCCCTCGGTGAGCGCGGCGCGGGCGGCCACCGTGCCGACGGCGCGTACCTTGGCGCCGTTGGAGGTGGGCAGCCGGCAGTCCACGCCGGTGAGGACGTCCGGGGACAGCGCGTACAGGTTGGGCCGCTCGGAGACCCGGACGTGTTCGTCGGCTCGCAGCCTCAGCAGCTGGGCGGCGGCCCGGCCGTCCAGTGCGTGGAAGGACGGCAGCAGACAGGTCCGCACCTCACCACAGGCGAGCACCGGACGCGCCGACTGTCCCCCGGCCGGCATCTCAGCTCCCCTCGGCGGTCAAGGCGCCGGCGGGCTCCTCGTAGAAGACGTACGTGGCGCGCTGCGCGACCGCGTCAGGCACCGCCGCGCCCTCGCGGGCGGAACGCTCGGCGACCTGCTCGAGCGCGCCCGAGTCGACGTCTATCTGGTCGAGGATCAGCCGTACGGCGTCCTCGACGGCGAGGAAGCGGTTGGGCATCAGGGTGCAGGTGCGGTACGCGCTGAACGGCGCCGCCGTCGGGTTGAGCTGGATCAGCGGCGGCAGCCGGTCCCACTCGTGGGGGAAGTCGCGGCCGTTCCAGGGGCGCGGTACGAGGACGGGTTCGCCGAGGTGGCGCAGCAGGCCGAGGCGGGCGAGCTGCCAGACGGCGGCGAGGTACGGGCAGGACCACAGCCGCTGTCCGTCCTTCTCGGACCACAGCTCGACGTCCATGAACACGGAGTGGTTGCGGGCGGCGGTCTCCTGGGGCGGCTGCCAGCCGGTGATCTCCCCCATGGCGCTGCGCGACCCGGGGCTGCGCTGCCCGTTGGCGAGCCAGCCGGTCTGGCTGACGGGCGGGCGGGAGCCGTAGCTGCCCGGGGGCGGTGACTCGACGAGGCGGTGCATCACGGCCTCGGCGAGCTCGATCTTGTCGGCGACGGCGCAGCCCGACTCGCGGGCCAGGTAGTCGATGACCAGGCCGGCCCGCTCGGCCTCCTCCAGCACCACGGGGACGAGTTCGGCGGGGGTGGAGAAGCGGGTGAAGTAGTCGTCGATGAGGAAGCAGGTGCTGATGCGGGGCCGCTTGCCGCCGGTGCGGCGGGCGGCGGCGGCCCGGGCGGCGTCCACCCAGACGCGCACCTCGGCGAAGTGCTCGCGCAGCCGCTCGGGCCCTGCCTCGAAGTCCTCCATGTAGAGGTGGCCGAGTTCGAGGGAGAGGTGGGCGAGCGGTACGGACTGGGTGCGGGGCTCTGCGGTGGTCTCGCGGAACACGGCTTCCGTCACGGCTGCTCCCAGTGCTTGTCGTCGGTCAGCCGGTTCGCCAGTTCGCTCAGTGCCTCCCAGGTCTCCCGGTTGGCGATCTGGCTGTCGAGGACGTCCTCGTCGGTGATGAGCTGCTCGCGCCACTGCAGGACGGGCTCCAGCGGCACCGAGCCCAGGACCTGGGTGTATCCGATGCCGAGGGTGGAGGACATCTGCTTCAGGTCGCGGTCGCAGGCGCGCATCCACGCCGACTGGGTCGCCGACACCTGCGACCACAGCGCGGACTCGGGGTCGGGTACGGCGGCCCGGACGAACCGGATGACGTTGCGCAGCGCCTCCTCGTCGTGGCCGCGGGCCACCCCGCCGGCGACGATGCCGCGCTTGCCGTAGACCAGGCTCGCCGCGGCCCCCACGTGCTGCCGGGTCCACCGGTGGAAGACCAGCCAGCGCGCCAGGACACCGCGCAGCTCGCGCTGGGAGGTGGCCTCCAGGGCCATGTCGACGGCGTAGCTGCGGCCGGCGCTGAGGTCGACGACGATGATGTCGAACTCGCCGTTGAGCCGCAGCAGGAGGTCGACGCAGCGGCGCAGAGTCTCGTCGGTGGTGGCGAACTCGCCGCCGCTGACGTCGCCGGGCATCAGCACCAGGCTGCCGGAGCCGGGGGGCCGGTTGCGCAGCACCGGGTGTTCGGTGTCGGCCCAGACGTCGATGCGGGCCGGTTCGCCGACCTCGCCGGTCAGGTAGGAGTGCAGGCCGCGGTCCTCGGCGGCCCGGCGGGCGTCGGGTACGTCGAAGACGGCCGCCGCGGTGGGCGAGCCGAAGTCGAAGTCCAGGTAGCAGACGTCGTCACCGGCCAGCGCCCGGTGGTAGGCGAGGTTGGCGCTGGTGACGGAGCGGCCCGTGCCTCCCTTGTCGGAGGCCGCGAAGACGAGCACGGTCACACCCCCTGGGCCGCGGCTTCCCGGGCCCGGGCGAGGGCGTCGAGCTGTCCGAGAACGTCGAGTGTCAACGAGCAGGCGGTGCCGGGTTGTTCGTCCACGAGCTTGCGGGCGCGGCGCAACTTGACCTCGATGCTCCTGAGTTCCATGCCTCGGTTGCCCTCGGAGGCCGGTGCGGGCTCCATCTGTTCGTTGCCGAGGAGGTGGGTGGACTCGCTCAGCAGCGCCCGCGCCAGGTCGGTGAGTTCGGCGCTGCGGATCGGCGGCTGCTTGTACATCTGGTGGACCTGGACCATCACTTCGGTGACGCGCTCGGTGATGCTCCAGGACACTTGCCCCTCGTAGGCCGGGGTCTCGGGGTAGGCGGCGTGGACGTTGTCCCACAGGCCGGTGCCCTCGCCGTCGCCGATCCGGCGCCGCCACAGGTGGTCGAAGATGTCCTCGGCGAGCCGGAGCAGCCGGTCGTGCGAGCCGAGGTTGCGGGACAGCGTGCACAGCTGGATGGTCCGCTTGAGCAGCTGCGCGGAGAAGTCGCTCATGATCCACTGCATGGGCGGTCCGACGCTCTCGCTGCCCTGCAGCGGCAGGGTGACGCCGGGGTGGTGCAGCCGGACCATGGGGTCGTCCTGGGTCATGCGGCTGGTGATACGGCCGCGTTCGGCGAGGCGTTCCATGACGCTGACGGTGCGGGTCAGGTCGTCGTCGGTGGCGCGGCGCCGCATCAGGTCGTGGACGAGGATGGCGGCGACGGAGAGGGAGAAGTACTCGGATTCGAGTTTCTGGCCGGTGGTGCGCCAGGGGATGTCCTCGAGGGGCCAGCGGTCGCCGCCGAAGCGCGCGATGCCGGACCAGAACTGCTGGGTGATCTCCCAGCGCAGTCGTAACGCCTCGGCGAGCCGCTGCTGTTCGGGGTTGAGCAGGCCGAGGGTGAGCGTGCGGTCGGAGAACAGGTCCTGGATACCGTCGAGGGCGACGACGGTGAAGTAGAGGTACGGCACCGGGTTGGCGACGCCCTGGGGCTGCGGCCCGATGGGTTCGGCGGTCTCGACCTCGGGCGCGTCCCTGACGATGCTCCAGCCCCAGCCGCATTCGAAGAGCTGGTTCGGGTCCTTGAGGCCTTCCTCGACGTCGACACCGAGGACGAAGCTCTCGACGACGGCGGCGCGCAGGGCCTCGAAGCGGTCCTGGAACCTGCGCAGCACGTGCCGCTGCGACAGCCGTCCCTGGCCGAGGAGTTCGCACAGGGTGCGCCCCTGGGAGGAGTCGATGTCGAAGACGTTGATGGTGAAGGAGCGCAGCAGGCTCACCATGGCCGCGGTGAGGCGGTTGCTGGTGGCGGCGCGCACTTCCTGGATGGTCTCCAGGATGTCGCCGCGCCGGGTCTTGGACTCGTAGATCTTGAGGAAGCCGAGGGTGGCCAGGCACAGGGTGATCGACATGGAGTACGAGTCGACGACTCCGAGGTCGCGCTGTTCCTGGGTGAGGTCGCGGTCCTCGTCCCCGGACACGAAGTAGTGGCCGCCTGCGAACGTGGGTCTCTTCTCGTCGGCGTGCCTGCGCATGAACTCGGCGGTGGCCGTGACGAGGTTCGCGGGGATCTCCAGGCGCCCGCCCGCCTTCTTCATCACCCTCTGGACGTCGTCCTGTGTGGTGTCCGGGTCGTCCAGGCGGAAGGCGGGGATCTCCGTGGCCGGGTACAGGATGCAGAGCAGGCGCTCCGCGTCGGCGACGCTGCTTTCCCCACCCCGTTTGCCCCAGGTCCACTCCCCGCCGTCGAACGAGTGGCGGGCGATCGCCTGCCAGATGTCCAGCAGATGCTGGCGTGGCTTGATCTGCATCCCATGCCCCTCACACAGGCCGCGCTGCCATCATTGGAGGACGTGCCGTCTTCTGTTGTGACGATGCGGTCCTCAAACGGCCGGAATATCGGACTCCGGAATGTCGGACTCCGAATTCCTCCAGCCGTAGGCGACGATCATTCCCGAATAGCCTTCACGCACGGCGGCCGAAGCCTTGAGACGCATGGTCTTGAACTCGCCCGCGAAAGGCACGAGACTCTCGTACACCTCCAACTCTCCCACGTCGCACGCCGGGAAGAAATGCTTGCCCGCGTGATACCCGGACGAATGTTCCATGAACGCGGCGGCGAAGGGCGCGCCGGGGGCGAGGGCGCGCAGGAAGCACTCGACGGCGCGGGCGAACTCCGCGTGCGAGGTGGTCATCGACTCCGCGACGAAGAACATGGTCCCCATGGACCAGCGGCCCTGGTGCCGCACCAGGTCGAAGAGGTTGCCCGACTGGACCCGGACCACGTCCCGGAACCTGGCGCGCGGGTCCAACTCCAGTGCGCCGTATGCCTCGTTCTTGCGCAGGAGGCCCCAGAACTGGTCCCAGTTCCCGTCGTAGGAGGCGACCTGGCTCTCGAGGTAGCGGACGTTCGACGGGGAGCGCTCGTAG
Organism: Streptomyces sp. NPDC051104; assembly: GCF_040682835.1. Lineage (NCBI taxonomy): Bacteria > Bacillati > Actinomycetota > Actinomycetes > Kitasatosporales > Streptomycetaceae > Streptomyces > Streptomyces sp. NPDC051104. Next base: position 216,256 of record NZ_JBFBBS010000002.1, read on the forward strand.
AGGGTGATCTCCTCGCACCAGGGGAGCATGGCGAGCGCCGGGTAGAGGTTCGCGCCGGCCCCGACGTCGATGCCCGAAACGCCGGCGGTGTCACGTCCCTGGAAATGATCGCCGAAATGATCGCCCACGATCTGAAGGATCTCCGCGTCCTCCGCCTGCAGACCGCGGTAATTGTGCTCGACGTAGGCAATGGGGTCGAATGCGGCCCATGATACGTCCGCATTCAGCTGTACATCCCCCGGCGATCTGAAGGTCATTGGTCGAGCGTACCAATCGGAGGACCAGGCGGGATCCCCCTTGAGCCAACCGGGCGACGCAGTTGGGCCACTTGGGGCGCACCGGGGGCGCATCGGGGCGAATGACTTATTGGACCTGATCCCGCCTTGAACGGCCTGGATCGTCCCGCTCAAGATGGTCGGAAATCTGTCGAACATACCCGAACGGCAGACAGCGCGCGTCCCACTCGTACCACCCGTACGGATGGTCACCCGCGCTTGACTCCATTCCGCAGGGGGGCGGCATGACTGTGTTTCCAGAGGAACGTTTCCCTTCGCGTGGCGGGCCCACCGGACCGGCTCTGTTCCACGATCGGTCGTTCGTCGACCGCCCCCTGACGATGCGGGGGGTCACGGAGGACGACCTGCCCCGGCTGGTGCGGGTGGACAGGGAGGCGTTCCCCGACGAGCCGTATCCCTACTTCGTGCTGCGCCAGCTGTTCGACCTGCACGGGGACTGCCTGCTGGTGCTGGACGACGGGCAGAGCCTGCACGGGTACGTCCTGTACGTCACCACGCCCGACCGCTACCGGAGTTGGATCGTCAGCCTCGGTGTGACCCGTGACCAGCGGGGCCGTGGGCTCGGCCGGCGGCTGATGCTGGAGGTGCTGCGCCGGCTGCGGGCCGAGGAGGTGCGCGAGGTGCGGCTGACGGTGGAGCCGGCGAACGCGGCCGCGATCATGCTCTACCGGTCGCTGGGCTTCTCGTCCGACGAGGGGGTGCGCAAGGACTACTTCGGGGCCGGAGAGGACCGGCTCATCATGACGCTGGGACTGTGAAGCGCCGTACGTACCGCCGCTGCCAGGGCGTTTCCACGGCGTGCCGGTCGTAGTGGGCGCGCACGTAGGCCACGGCCCACTTCGGCGGTACGCCGTCCAGGACGGCGAGGCAGGCGAGCGCGGTGCCGGTACGGCCGCGTCCGCCGCCGCAGGCGACCTCGACGCGCCCGCGCGCGGCCCGCTCCCATGCCTCGGTCAGCAGCCGCCGGGCCTCGCCACGGCTGCTGGGCAGCCGGAAGTCGGGCCACCGCAGCCAGTCGGAGGCCCAGGGCACGTCCGGGGGCCGCTTGCCGAGCAGATACAGCCGTACGTGGGCGCGGGCCCGTGCGGCACGGGCCGCCCAAGGCCCCGCCCGCGCACCAGCCGCCCGGACGGCAGCCGCAGGACGCCGGGCGCCTCGGGGCCCCGGCCTTCGCCGTCGGCCCTGCCCGTGCCGTTGTCCGGTTCGGGATCGCTCATCGGTCCAGTGTCGGCCGGCGGGCCCGCGCGGGCGGGCCGTTTCGCGGGCGGCGGACGGGCGCGTCGGCGGCCGTCGGCCACCGCTCTCGCTGCCACCATCCTGGGGAGGGGGCGAGCCGCCCCCGAGCCGAACAGGTCGGCCGTCCCGGCCCTCCACGGCCACCGCCTTGGCCGGCGCACCGCCGGGAACAGGAACACGTCCGGGAGCCCTGATGCCCTTCCCCGCCCCGCTGACCGGAGTAATCCCGCCCGTCTGCACCCCTCTGACACCGGGCCGCGAGGTGGATGTGCCCTCGCTGCTGCGGCTGGTGGACCATCTGCTGAACGGCGGGGTGGACGCCCTGTTCGTGCTCGGGTCGTCCTCCGAGGCCGCCCACCTCACGGACCGTCAGCGCGCTGCCGTGGTCGAGTCGGTGGTGGCCCACGTCGCCGGGCAGGTGCCGGTACTGGCCGGGGCCATCGACATGACGACACCGCGGGTGCTGGACCATGTGGCCTATGTGACGCGGGCGGGCGCGGACGCGGTCGTCGTGACGGCGCCGTTCTACACGCGGACACACCCCGCGGAGATCGCCCGGCACTACCGGCTGGTCGCCCAGCGCTCCCCCGTGCCGGTCGTCGCCTACGACATCCCCGTCTCCGTGCACGTGAAGCTGGGCCCGGAGCTGGTGCTGGAGCTGGCGGCGGACGGGACGCTGGCCGGGCTGAAGGACTCCAGCGGCGACCTGGCCGGTCTGCGTGCGGTCGTGACGGGGGTGCGGTCGCGTCCCGCGCTCACCGGGTTCAGCGCGCTGACGGGTTCGGAGCTGGTCGTGGACTCGGCACTGGCGCTCGGCGCGGACGGGGCGGTGCCCGGGCTGGCCAACGTGGACCCGGAGGGCTATGTCCGCCTGGACCGGCTGTGCCGCGCGGGCGACTGGGAGGCGGCGCGGGCGGAACAGGAGCGGCTGTGCGCGCTGTACGGCATGGTCGGCGTCGGGGACCCGGCCCGGATGGGCGGGAGTTCGTCGGCGCTGGGGGCGTTCAAGGCGGCGTTGCATCTGCGCGGGGTGATCGCGTGTCCGGCGACGGCGGAGCCCCAGGTGCCGCTCACGCAGGAGGAGCGGGAGGCGGTGGGGAAGTATCTCGCGGCGGCCGGGCTGCTGTGACGGTCACTCCGGGTCGGCGAGGGGGATGCGCCGGAACCGGATCGCCTCGGTAACCGTTGTCCGTCCCCCGCTCCCCAAGGTCTCCCCCACCGACTCCCCCTCCCCCACCGTCGGGCCATCACCGGACCGAGCGACCAGTGCCCCGTCGCACGGCTGGGGTCTTTCGTTTGGATCAGGCCGGATCAGGGAGCGGGGCCTGGTGCGTGCAGCTGCAAGGCGGAGGAGGCTGTGACATCAGCCGCTACCGCGGCGGGCGACGCGATGGGGGTCCCCCCGCGCGAGCGTGTTCGAGCGTGGGGGAGTCGGCGACCGACGACAACGCCGCTGGGGGTGCCCCACGCCGTCAAGGCAGTGGGGGAGTGCGTGCCAGGCCCCGCGAGCCCGGCATGGTCCGAACGAAAGGCCTAGGACACCGTGCGGGCCGCCGCGAGCAGGCGGGTCACGTCCTCCGAACAGATCGTCAGGGCGGCGCCCACCGTGGCCAGGACGTCGCGTTCCGCGGGGGTGTAGGGGCCGTCGGCGAGGGCGATGCGGGCGCCCTGGAGGAGGATCGACTCACGGCCGGTGGGGGCGAGGTGCGGGGCGAGCGGGTCCAGGGCCTCGTGCAGCTCTATGGCCAGGCTCGCGCCGCCGCCCGGTTCGCCGCAGACCCGGCCGGTGTCGGCGGCCACGGCGTCGACCAGGGCGCTGAGCCCGTCCGCCGTGCAGTCGTCGAAGCCGGCGGAGCGGACGGCGGCGGCGGCCGTCTCCAGGGGCATACGGGAGCAGGTGCCGCCCGCGGCGAGGACCGCCAGGGCCACGGTGTGGACGGCGTCGCGGAGCATCGCGGCGAAGCGGGTGGTGGTCGGGTGGTCGAGGACGTCCGTGCCGTAGTGGTGGCCGCAGGCCGCGCACTCCACGACCGGACCCGTCTCCCCGCGCGGCAGGACCGGCAGGCCGGCGAGGGTGAGGCGACGGCGTCCGGTGAGGCGCTGGTAGTTGCGGTCGCCCCCGCAGCCGGGGCAGAAGAACTCGCCGTCGCCGACGGTGGTCCACGCGGTGCGGACGCCGAGGACCTGCGAAATGCGGCCCTTGCGGGCTTCTGGGCCGTTGCGTCCCCGTCCTGGCAGCACGTCGCACCTCCGTATCGCCGCGGCAACATCGCCGCTGCTGGCGTGATGTTAGCCACATTGTTGAGGCGGAGTCAGTACCCCGGACGAGACCTCCTCGTGATCTTCGGCCGAAATGGCCGGTGCACGACGCGGCCCCGTCCGCCTCAGGAGGCGGACGGGGCCGTGAACGTGGAGGTCAGAGGGTCAGCGGGCGGCTCGGTTGACCGCGGAGACGACCGCCTTCAGCGAGGCACGTGTCGTATTCGCGTCGATGCCGATCCCCCACAGCACCTTTCCGTCGATCGCGCATTCGATGTACGAGGCGGCCTGCGCGGAGGCGCCCTCGCTCATCGTGTGCTCCTGGTAGTCCAGCAGGCGTACGTCGATGCCGATGGACTGCAGGGCGTCGAAGAAGGCGGAGATCGGGCCGTTGCCGGTGCCGGTCAGGACGGTGTCCTCGCCGTCGACGGTGGCCTCGACCGTCAGGGTGTCGACGCCGTCCTTGTCGGTGGTCGTCTGACCCGTCCTGACCTGGATGCGGCCCCACGGGTTGTCCGGGTTCGGCAGGTACTCGTCCTGGAAGACGTCCCAGATCTCCTTCGGCGTGATCTCGCCGCCCTCGGCGTCCGTCTTCGCCTGGATGATCTTCGAGAACTCGATCTGCATCCGGCGCGGCAGGTCCAGCTTGTGGTCGTTCTTCAGGACGTAGGAGATGCCGCCCTTGCCGGACTGCGAGTTGACGCGGATCACGGCCTCGTAGGAGCGGCCGACGTCCTTGGGGTCGATCGGCAGGTAGGGCACCGCCCACTCGATGTCGTCGACCGTGACGCCCTTGGCCTTCGCGTCGGCCTCCATGGCGTCGAAGCCCTTCTTGATGGCGTCCTGGTGGGAGCCGGAGAAGGAGGTGTAGACGAGGTCCCCGATGTAGGGGTGGCGCGGGTGGACCTCCATCTGGTTGCAGTACTCCCAGGTACGGCGGATCTCGTCGATGTGGGAGAAGTCGATCTGCGGGTCGACGCCCTGGGAGAAGAGGTTCATGCCCAGGGTGACCAGGTCGACGTTGCCGGTGCGCTCGCCCTGGCCGAACAGGCAGCCCTCGACGCGGTCGGCGCCCGCCATCACCGCCAGCTCGGCGGCGGCGACGGCAGTGCCGCGGTCGTTGTGCGGGTGGGCGGACAGGCAGACGAACTCGCGGCGGGAGAGGTTGCGGTGCATCCACTCGAAGCGGTCCGCGTGCGTGGACGGGGTCGAACGCTCAACGGTGGCAGGCAGGTTGAGGATGATCTCGCGGTCCGGGCCGGGCTGCCAGACGTCCATGACCGACTCGCAGACCTCCAGGGCGAAATCCAGCTCGGTGTCGGTGAAGATCTCGGGGCTGTACTGGTAGCCGAACTCGGTCTCGGGGCCCAGCAGCTTCTCCGCGTACTCCATCACCAGCCGGGTGCCGTCGACGGCGATCTGCTTGATGTCGTCCTTGGAACCGCGGAAGACGACCCGTCGGAAGACCGGGGCGGTCGCGTTGTACAGGTGGACGTTGGCGCGCCGCGCGCCCTTCAGGGACTCCACGGTCCGCTCGATCAGGTCCTCGCGAGCCTGGGTCAGGACGGAGATCGTCACGTCCTCCGGGATCGCGCCCTCCTCCTCGATGACGGAGCGCACGAAGTCGAAGTCGGTCTGGCCGGAGGCCGGGAAGCCGATCTCGATCTCCTTGTAGCCCATCTTCACCAGCAGGTCGAACATGGCGCGCTTGCGCACCGGCGACATGGGGTCGATCAGGGCCTGGTTGCCGTCGCGCAGGTCGGTGGAGAGCCAGCGCGGGGCCTTCGTGATCCGCTGGTCGGGCCAGGTGCGGTCGGGGATGTCGACCTGCTCGTACGGCCGGTACTTGTGGATCGGCATGGAGGTGGGCTGCTGGCGGTTCGCCATGGTGCGTGGGCTCCTCAAGGGGTCCGGGAAGGACGGCCGACGACGCAACGCCAAGCACCGCGGGGAGGGAGTCGGCCTCGACTACAGGCCCTCGCCGCGGCAGCTAAGGAGAAGCAGCCCGAAACGCATGATGCTCCGCATGCTAGCCGAGGCGCGCCGGATGCGAAGGCCCGTATCAGTATGCGGGACCAGGGACAGCTTCCGGACAAAAAGTTCCTAAAGTCACATTTTCCTAATGTCACCTTTGCCGTGCGGTCCCGCTCGGTGACAGGTCCTGCGGACCCACCGGCGTGTGCGGCGACGTGCACGCATTGGTGCCGCTTGGTGGCGGGCTGCCGGGCGGTCCGAGGCTGGGGCGCTCCAGTCATCGTTTGCCCCGTACGTCCCCGGGTACTGCGATCCCTCGTCGACCGCTCGTCCAGGACCGCACACCTCACGGGAGGCCCGTATGTCCGCCCCCACCCCGTCCACGTCCAAGGTGGCCGTGGTCACCGGATCCGACTCCGGTATCGGCCGCGCCACCGCCGTCCGCCTGGCCGAGGCGGGGATGGACATCGGCATCACCTGGCACAGCGACCAGAAGGGCGCCGAACAGACCGCCGAGGAGGTCCGCGACAAGGGGCGGCGGGCCGCCGTGGCCCAGGTGGACCTCACCCGGCTTCCCGAGGCCGCGGACAGGGTCGACGCACTGTGCGAGGAACTCGGCCGCATCGACGTCCTGGTCAACAACGCCGGTACGGGCACCATGACGCCCTTCCTGGACCTGCAACTGGACGATGTGCGCCAGGTCCTGGACGTCGACCTGCTCGGACCGTTCCTGTGCGGTCAGCGCGCGGCGCGGAGGATGATCCGGCAGGGCGACGGCGGGCGGATCGTCAACGTGACCTCCGTGCACGAACACCAGCCGCGGGTGGGTGCGGCCCCGTACTGCGCGGCCAAGGGCGGTCTCGGCCTGCTCACCCAGGTCATGGCCCTGGAACTGGCCGAGCACGGCATCACCGTCAACGCGGTGGCGCCCGGCGAGATCGCCACGCCCATGACCGGGCAGGAGGACACGGACGTGCACACCGAACGCCGCCCCGGGGTTCCGCTCGGGCGCCCGGGCGACGCCCGTGAGGTCGCGGCTGTGATCGCCTTCCTCGCCGGCCCCGACGCCTCCTATGTCACAGGCGCCTCCTGGAGCGTGGACGGCGGCATGCTGCGCATGGGCCCGATGGCCGGCTCTCATATGGCCGGTGACGACTGGCGGCGCCCGTGAATCGAGAGGGCGGGCTCAGTCCACCCCGCGGATCCGCCCCACCAGCCCCGCCCCCGCGATCCCGATCAGCGCCGCCACCAGGTAGAGGACCCGGTATCCGCCGAGGTAGGTGACGATCGGTGCCGCCAGCGCGGGGGCCGCGACCTGGGGCAGGGCGTTGGCGACATTGATGACCCCCAGGTCCTCGCCCCGGTCCAGGGCCTTGGGCAGGACATCCGTCATCAGGGCGAAGTCCACCGACGTGAACACCCCGAAGCCCACGCCCAGCACCGCCGCCGCCACGATCGCCCCCGGCCAGGTCTGCCACGCCGACAGGGCCGCCGTCGCCACCGCCATCAACACCCCCGACCAGATCACGAACGGCTTGCGGCGGCCCACCCGGTCCGACCAGACCCCGCCGACCACGACCGTGGCGAGCAGCGTCACCCCGTTCACCGCGGTGAGGATCAGTACCCCCTGGTCGGGGTCGTGGTGGTGGACGCGGTCCCGGAGGTAGTACAGGAGGTACAGCAGGAACAGGGCGTTGCTGAGGTTGATCAGGAAGCGGGTCAGCCAGGCCCAGCCCAGATCCGGGTGGCGGCGCGGGCTCAGCCAGAAGCCGGCCAGGAAGCCCCGCCAGGACCAGTGCGGACGGGCCACCACCGGCAGCCGCAGGTCCTGGTGGCCGAGGACGTACGGCAGGACGCCCGCCACCGTGAACACCGCGCACGCCGCGTAGCCCGCCCCGATGCCCCCGGCCACCGTCGCCAGGCCCGTCCCGCCGACCACGCCGAGGATCTGCGCCGCCCCCAGCCAGCCGCCCACCGAACCCCGCTGCGGCCGGGGCACCCGGTCCGGCACCGCGGCCGTCACCGCGGCGAAGGCCGCGTTCAGTGTCAGCTGCACCAGGCACCAGCCGAGCGCCATGCTCCAGGGACCGCGGCCCGCGAGCAGCAGCAGCGACACCGCGCCGCCCGCGGTACCGGCCACGATCCACGGTGTACGGCGGCCCCAACGCGCCGTCGTCCGGTCCGACAGCGCGCCGAACAACGGGTTGGCGACCAGCGACACCGCCGCGCCCGCGCCCGTCACCCAGGCCAGCATCGTCTCCTTGGACATCCCGGAGCCGCTCGCGAAGTCCTTCGCCTGGGAGGCCGGCAGGATCTGCAGCGGGCCGTACCAGCCGACCCAGATCGCCCCGTTGGCCAGCGACAGGGCGGCGGTCCAGCCGCGGCCGGCGCTCCCCCAGTTCTCGGCTTCGCTCGAACCGGGGGGACCCCGATGCCGGGTTCGGCGAGGGCGTCGACGTCGGGCAGGGCCCGGTCGGCCGTCGTCATCCCCGCGCCCGCAGAAGGTCCCGGAACCAGCCGTACGACGCCTTCGGCGTCCTCTCCTGCGTCTTGTAGTCCACGTGCACCAGCCCGAACCGGCGCGCGTACCCCTCGGCCCACTCGAAGTTGTCCAGCAGCGACCAGACGAAGTAGCCCCGTACGTCGACACCCGCCTCCAGCGCCCGGTGCAGGGCCCGGATGTGCCCGTCCAGGTAGGCGATGCGCTCCTGGTCGTCGACGCCCTCGTAGGAGCAGCCGTTCTCGGTGATGACCACGGGCGGCAGCCGGTCGCCGTAGCGTGCGCGGAAGCCGGTCAGCAGCTCGGTGAGCGCCTCGGGGACCACCGGCCAGCCGAAGTCGGTGACCGGGTGGCCCTCGATTCCCCGGACGGAGAAGGGCAGTTCGGCGGGGAGTGTCAGGCCGCCGAACTCGATCTCCGCGCCCTGTGGGGCGCCCACCCGCGTCGGCGCGTAGTAGTTGATCCCGTACCAGTCGACCGGCTCCGCGATCACCTTCAGGTCCGCGTCGACGTCTTCGGGGTCTCCCGGCATCAGCTCGCCGATGCCTTCCGGGTACCGGCCGAGCAGCAGCGGGTCCGAGAACAACCGGTTCAGCAGGACGTCGTAGAACTCCGCCGCCTCCGCGTCCTCCTGCTTCTCGGACGCCGGCCACGTCGGGCCGTGCGAGTTGGCGATCCCGATGTCGCCCGCCCCGGCCGCGCGCAGCGCCCGTACGGCCAGGCCGTGGGCCAGCAGCTGGTGGTGGGCCACCGGCAGGGCGTCGAACATCAGCTGCCTGCCGGGCGCGTGCGCCCCCAGCGCGTGGCCCAGCAGCGTGTGCTCGGCGGGTTCGTTGAGGGTGATCCACTTGTGCACGCGGTCGCCGAGACGGCCGGCCACCACCGACACGTACTCGGCGAAACGCGACGCCGTGTCCCGCTGGAGCCAGTCCAGCGGGACCGGCAGGTCCCAGTGGAAGAGGGTCACGACCGGGCGTACGCCCGCCGCGCACAGCTCGTCGACCAGGCGGTCGTAGAAGTCGAGGCCGCCGGGGGTGTTCACCCGGGGCCAGGAGACGGAGAAGCGGTATGCGTCCACGCCCAGGCCGGCCAGGAGCGCCACGTCCTCGCGGTAGCGGTGGTAGTGGTCGCAGGCCACCTCCGCGGTCGAGCCGTCCTTCACCCGGCCGGGCTCGGCGGTGAAGGCGTCCCACACCGAGGGCTCGCGCTCGTCGGCCGCCCCCTCGATCTGGTGGGCCGAGGTGGACACGCCCCACAGGAAGCCGGGCGGGAACTGAGGTATCGGGTCCGTCGCCATGCGCTCGTCTGTCGCCATGCGCGGATCATCCTTACCGCCGGTAACAGAAGTCAACGGGCAGGCGTGGACGAGCAGTCAGGCCCCTTCCTTCAGTACCCGCGAGACCAGCTGCCGCTGCTCCTCGGTCAGCCGGGGATCGGCGGCGTACACCGTCCTGCCGTCCACGGTGATCCGGTAGCTGAACCCGTCGGGAACCCCCGCCGGGGGCGTCCCCTGGCCGGCCGCGAGCGCGCGCTCGGCCAGGGCATGCCACTCGGGTGCGTCGGGCCGCCCCGAGGTGTCCACCTCGGCCTGCCGCTCGATGCCCGCGAAACCGCCCGTGCGCCTGACGTGAATACGCATGGGTGTCTGTGTAGTACAGAACTACGTGATCGGCACCCCCACCTCCTCCCAGGCCTTGAGTACCGCCTCCTGTTCCTGGCCGGTGGCGCCGTAGCGGGACTTGGCGGCCGTCACGGTCAGCTTCGCGAAGTCCGCGAAGGTCGCGTCCTGCTGCAGTCCGCCGCCGGTGAGCACGTCGTACCAGATCTGCCCGGCCCGCTCCCAGGCGTGTCCGCCGAGCGCGGTGGCGACCAGGTAGAAGGCGTGGTTGGGAATGCCGGAGTTGATGTGCACGCCGCCGTTGTCCTGGCTGGTCCTCACGTACCCGGCCATGGTCGCGGGCTGCGGGTCCTTGCCGAGCGCCGGGTCGTCGTACGCGGTGCCCGGCGCCTTCATGGAGCGCAGCGCCGTGCCGTTCACATGCGGGGCGAGGAGTCCGGCGCCGATCAGCCAGTCGGCCCGGTCGGCGGTCTGGCCGAGGGTGTACTGCTTGATCAGCGAGCCGAAGACATCCGAGACGGACTCGTTGAGGGCACCCGACTGGCCGAAGTAGGCCAGGTTCGCCGTGTACTGGGTGACGCCGTGGGTGAGTTCGTGCCCGATGACGTCCACCGGGAGGGTGAAGTCGAGGAAGACCCTGCCGTCCCCGTCGCCGAACACCATCTGCTCGCCGTTCCAGAAGGCGTTGTCGTAGTCCTCGTCGAAGTGCACGCTGGCGTCCAGCGGGAGACCCTTGCCGTCGATGGAGTCGCGGCCGTACGCCGTCCGGTACAGCTCGAAGGTGGCACCGAGGCCCGCGTAGGCCCGGTTGACGGTGGCGTCCTTGCCGGGCTCGTCGCCCTCGCCGCGGACCTTCTTCCCGGGCAGCGTCTGATGGTGCCCGGCGTCGTAGACGGTGCGGTGCGGCTGGCCGGCGGTGTCCTGGGGCGGGGCCGCCGTGGGTGCGCCGATGACCGTGGTCAGCCGGCGGCGGGTGCGCTCGAGGGCGTCGCGCTCCAGGGTGCGGCGCGCGGGAGTGGCGAGCGCGGCGTCCTCGTGCTGGGCGAGTTTGTCGAGGACGTGCGGTGGAACGATGGCGCAGAAGACGGGCCCGTGGCCCCCGTGACTGGTCATGTGCGGCACCATTGCACTGCGTCACCGCTCTGTCACCTCTCGCAACCATGATTGATGAAAAGGCGCGATACGGAGCGGTGTGTTCCGCGAAGAGGTGGTAAGGATCTCCGCGCCTGAGGGTGGCGCCCGCGGCGAAGGTCACCCGAGCGGCGGTGCAAGACCGCGACGAAAAGCCCTACGGCTCTGTCAGCCCCGCGTCGTACTCTTGAAGTCGCGAGGCCGCCGTCAGTCGCGCGGCCGTACGGAGGAGGAATCGCAGGCCTACAGAGCCGGCCCATGACTCAGACACCGACAGCTCACACCCCCGCGCAGGGGCAGGCGAGTGCACAGATCACCGTCCCCGCCCAGCACCCGATGGTGATGGTGCTGGGTTCCGGCGACTCCCTGCTGCGCGTGATCGAGACGGCCTTCCCCGGGGTCGACATCCATGTCCGGGGCAACGAGATCAGCGCGGTCGGCGACCCGGCGGAGGTCGCCCTGGTCCAGCGCCTGTTCGCAGAGATGATGCTGGTGCTCCGCACCGGGCAGCCGATGACGGAGGACGCAGTGGAACGCTCGATCGCCATGCTCCGGGCGGGCGAGAACGGCGAGGGCGCGCAGGAGACCCCGGCGCAGGTGCTGACGCAGAACATCCTGTCGTCGCGCGGCCGCACCATCCGCCCCAAGACGCTCAACCAGAAGCGGTACGTGGACGCGATCGACAAGCACACGATCGTCTTCGGCATCGGCCCCGCGGGTACGGGCAAGACCTACCTCGCCATGGCGAAGGCGGTGCAGGCCCTGCAGTCCAAGCAGGTCACCCGCATCATCCTGACCCGCCCGGCGGTGGAGGCGGGCGAGCGCCTCGGCTTCCTGCCCGGCACCCTCTACGAGAAGATCGACCCCTACCTGCGCCCGCTGTACGACGCGCTGCACGACATGCTCGACCCCGACTCGATCCCCCGGCTGATGGCCGCGGGCACGATCGAGGTCGCCCCGCTGGCGTACATGCGCGGTCGCACGCTCAACGACGCCTTCATCATCCTGGACGAGGCCCAGAACACGAGCCCCGAGCAGATGAAGATGTTCCTCACCCGCCTCGGCTTCGACTCGAAGATCGTGATCACGGGTGACGTCACCCAGGTCGACCTCCCGGACGGCACCAAGAGCGGTCTGCGCCAGGTCCAGGAGATCCTGGAGGGCGTCGAGGACGTCCACTTCTCCCGGCTGTCGTCGCACGATGTCGTACGGCACAAGCTGGTCGGCCGTATCGTCGACGCGTACGAGCAGTACGACAGCAAGCACGGCACCCAGAACGGCACGCACAAGGGCCAGAGCCGGGGCAAGGCCGGGCACAAGGGGAAGTAGAGACCGGGCACCACATGTCGATCGACGTCAACAACGAGTCCGGAACCGAGGTCGACGAGCAGGCGATCCTCGACATCGCCCGCTACGCGCTCGCGCGGATGCGCATCCACCCGCTCTCCGAGCTCTCGGTGATCGTCGTGGACGCCGACGCCATGGAGCAGCTGCACGTGCAGTGGATGGACCTGCCGGGGCCCACGGACGTCATGTCCTTCCCGATGGACGAGCTGCGGCCGCCGTCCAAGGACGACGAAGAGCCCCCGCAGGGCCTGCTCGGCGACATCGTGCTGTGCCCCGAGGTCGCCGCCAAGCAGGGCGCCGAGGCCCCGACGCAGCACTCCATGGAGGAGGAGCTCCAGCTGCTCACCGTCCACGGGGTGCTGCACCTGCTGGGCTACGACCACGAGGAGCCCGACGAGAAGGCCGAGATGTTCGGTCTGCAGGCCGCCATCGTGGACGGCTGGCGCGCGGAGAGGGGCCTGACCGGCCCGTCCCCGGCCCCCACCGTGTCATGAGCCCCGAGATCGTCGTCGGCGCGATCGCCCTGGTCGTCGTCGCCTGGCTCGCCGCCTGCGCGGAGGCGGGCCTGGCGCGAGTCTCCACCTTCCGCGCCGAGGAGGCCGTCAGGGCGGGCCGGCGCGGCAGCGCCAAGCTCGCCCAGGTCGCCGCGGACCCGACCCGCTATCTGAACGTGGCGCTGCTGGTCCGTGTCGCCTGCGAGATGGCCGCCGCCGCGCTGGTCACCTACGCCTGCCTGAAGGAGCTCAGCGGGACCGCGGAGGCCCTGCTGGTGGCGATCGCGGTCATGGTCCTCGTGTCGTACGTCGCCGTCGGCGTCTCCCCGCGCACGATCGGCCGCCAGCATCCGCTGAACACGGCCACGGTGGCGGCGTACGTCCTGGTGCCGCTGGCCCGGATCATGGGCCCGATCCCGTCCCTCCTCATCCTCATCGGTAACGCGCTCACCCCTGGCAAGGGCTTCCGCCGCGGCCCCTTCGCCTCCGAGGCGGAGCTGCGCGCCCTGGTCGACCTCGCCGAGAAGGAGTCCCTGATCGAGGCCGAGGAGCGCCGCATGGTGCACTCGGTGTTCGAGCTGGGCGACACCCTCGTGCGGGAGGTGATGGTGCCGAGGACGGACCTGGTCACCATCGAGCGCTTCAAGACGATCCGTCAGGCCCTCACCCTCGCCCTGCGCTCCGGCTTCTCGCGCATCCCGGTCACCGGGGAGAGCGAGGACGACATCGTCGGGATCGTGTATCTGAAGGACCTGGTCCGCAAGACGCACATCAGCCGGGACGCCGAGTCGGAGCTGGTGTCCACCGCCATGCGGCCGGCCGCCTTCGTGCCCGACACCAAGAACGCGGGCGACCTGCTGCGCGAGATGCAGAAGGATCGCAACCACGTCGCGGTCGTCATCGACGAGTACGGCGGCACGGCCGGCATCGTCACCATCGAGGACATCCTCGAGGAGATCGTCGGCGAGATCACCGACGAGTACGACCGCGAGCTGCCGCCGGTGGAGGAACTGGGCGACGACCGCTACCGGGTCACCGCGCGTCTGGACATCGGCGACCTGGGCGAGCTGTACGGGCTCGAGGCGTTCGACGACGAGGACGTGGAGACCGTCGGCGGTCTGCTCGCCAAGGCCCTGGGCCGGGTGCCCATCGCCGGGGCGTCGTCCGTGGTGGAGCTTCCGGACGGCCGGAAACTGCGCCTGACGGCGGAAGCCGCGGCGGGCCGCCGCAACAAGATCGTGACGGTGCTGGTGGAGCCGGTGGGTCCGGTGGATCCCGCCGAGGACGAGGAGAAGAAGCCCGAGTGACCCCTCAGGAGCTGCGCGCCTTCTGTCTGTCGTTCAACGCGGCGGTGGAGGACTTCCCGTTCAACCCGGAGACCTCGGTCTTCAAGGTGGAGGGCAAGCTCTTCGCGCTGACGACCCTTCAGGCGCGGCCCCTGAAGGTCAACCTCAAGTGCGACCCGGACGACGCGGTGCGGCTCCGCCGTGAGCACGAGGGCCTGATCGTCCCCGGCTGGCACATGAACAAACGCCACTGGAACACGGTCACGGTCGACGGCGAGCTCCCGGACCGCCTGGTCCGGGAGCTCATCGAGGACTCGTACGACCTGGTCGTCGCCCGCCTACCGCGCGCCGACCGCCTCCGCCTCGACCGGCCCTGAGCGGCCCGCACGCCGGGTGCGCAGTCCCACCGCCAGCAGCACCGCCGCCGCCAGGACGATCACCGCGTCCAGCGCGATCACCGTGTGCACGCCCGACAGCAGGTCCGTCGAGGTGGTGGCAAGGACGCCGAGGATCGGGATGCCGACGGTGATGCGGACCTGCTGGGTGGAGGTGACCAGGCCGGTGGCCAGGCCCTGCTCCTCGTCCGGGACGCCCGAGGTGACCGTCAGGCCGTAGGAGATGATCGCGCCCAGGTGGCACATGCTGGCCAGGGAGACGGCGGCCATGGCGAGCCACACCGACCAGACGTGGCTGTTCAGGCCCAGCAGGGCGGTGATCAGCGCGCCCTGCCCGGCGAGCGAGCCGACCAGCGTGCGGCGGGCGCCGAAGGAGTCGACGGCGCTGAAGGTACCGGCGCGGCCCGACCTGACGATCGTGCTCCACACCCCGCTGGAGGAGGCGAACACCACGGCGAAGCTGGAGTGGCTGGCCTCGCCGCAGGGCAGGCGCGGGGCGATGTACCCCGTGGCGGGATGACCTCGGCGTTGTTCCGTCGCGGGACGACTTCGGCGGTACCCCGTTGCGGGACGACTTCGGCGGTACCCCGTTGTGGGATGGCCTCGGCCGCTCTCCGTATGCTCGTGGCATGGCCGACAGCAATGCCCTCGACCCCGAGAACCGCAAGATCGTCACCCTGGCCCGTTCCGCGCGGGCCCGCAACGGCGTGCCCGAGGGGGCCGCGGTACGGGACGAGACCGGACGGACGTACGTCGCCGGGACCGTCGCCCTCGAGTCGCTGAAGCTGAGTGCCCTGCAGACGGCGGTGGCCATGGCGGTGGCTTCGGGCGCGAAGTCGCTGGAGGCGGCGGCGGTCGTCACGGAAGCCGAGGACGCGTCCGCGGAGGACCGTGCGGCCGTACGGGACCTCGGCGGGCCTCAGACGCCTGTGCTGGTGGCCGGGCCGGACGGGACGGTCCGCGTCACGGTGACCGCGGGCTGAGGGCCCGTGCACGGTCGAGCGGAGGAAACTGACGGTCCGTGGCCGTGTTCGTCGCGGGGGTCGTGGCGGGAGCGTCGGCGGTCAGAGCGCGTCGGGGCCGCGCTCGCCCGTCCGTACCCGTACGACCGTCTCGACCGGCAGCGCCCAGACCTTCCCGTCTCCGATCTTCCCCGTCTGCGCGGCCTTCACGATCGCGTCGATGACGGCGTCGGCGTCCGCGTCCTCGACCACGACCTCGATCCGGACCTTGGGCACGAGGTCGACCCGGTACTCGGCCCCCCGGTACACCTCGGTGTGGCCGCGCTGGCGGCCGTAGCCGCTGGCCTCGGTCACGGTCAGGCCGTGCACGCCGAGTTCCTGCAGGGCCGTCTTGACCGCGTCGAGGCGGAACGGCTTGACGATCGCGGTGATGAGCTTCATGCCTGGGTCGTGACCTTCTGGGTGGTTGCGGGGACGGAGTGGGCGACCGGGGCGCCGTGGCCCAGGACCCCGTGATCGTAAGCGGTCTCGGCGTGCACCGTAAGGTCCAGTCCGGTGTGCTCCTGCTCCTCGCTCGCGCGGAAGCCCATCGTCTTGTCGATCAGCTTGCCGATGCCGTACGTCACGGCGAAGGCGTACAGCGCCACGACGACCACCGCGAGGAGCTGCTTGCCGAGCTGGGCGATCCCGCCGCCGTAGAGGAGGCCCTCGGCCCCACCGGTCATCTCCTTCACCGCGAACAGGCCGATGAGGAGGGTGCCGATGACGCCGCCGACCAGGTGGACGCCGACGACGTCGAGCGAGTCGTCGTAGTTCAGCTTGAACTTCCAGCTGACCGCGTACGAGCAGACGACGCCGGCGGCGAGGCCGACGACCAGCGCGCCGAGCAGGGACACCGTGCCGCAGGACGGGGTGATGGCGACCAGGCCCGCGACCGCGCCGGACGCCGCGCCCAGAGTGGTGGGGTGGCCGTCGCGCTTCTGCTCGACGAAGAGCCAGCCGAGCAGGCCGGTGCAGCCGGCGGTGAGGGTGTTGAGGAAGGCGGCCGCGGCGAGGCCGTTCGCTCCGAGGGCCGAACCGGCGTTGAAACCGAACCAGCCGAACCACAGCAGACCGGCGCCGAGCACCACCATGGGCAGGTTGTGGGGACGCATGGCGTCCTTCTTGAAGCCCAGACGCGGGCCGAGGACGATGCACAGCGCCAGCCCGGACGCGCCGGAGGTGATCTCGACGGGCAGGCCGCCCGCGAAGTCGAGGGCGCCGAGCTTGTCCAGGATCCAACCACCCGGACCCCACACCCAGTGGGTGACGGGAACGTATACGAGCAGGGCCCAGACCGGCACGAAGACCAGCCAGGCGCCGAACTTGGCGCGGTCCGCGATCGCGCCGCTGATCAAGGCGGCGGTGATGATCGCGAAGGTGAGCTGGAAGGTGGCGAAGAGGAGGGTGGGCACGGTGCCGTGCACGCTGTCCGGACCGAGGCCCGCCATACCGGTGTGCTCCAGCCCGCCGATCAGACCGGCGAACTCGTCGTCGCCGAAGGCGAGGGAGTAACCGCAGGCCAGCCAGACGACCGTGACCAGGGCGATCGACACGAAGCTCATCATCAGCATGTTGAGCACGCTTTTCGTGCGCACCATGCCGCCGTAGAAGAGGGCGAGGCCGGGGGTCATCAGCAGTACGAGTGCGGTGGCGGCGAGCAGCCAGGCGGTGTCGCCGGTACTGAGGTGGGACGCGGCCAGGGTCACGGGCTCTCCTACGGTGCGGGGGCTCGTCCGAGGGTCACCGGTGCTCGTTTCCTGTTGCGTACAGGTGTGTTTCCGTGACGTTTCGTGTTGCGCGAAGGTTTCCGGAAGCTCACCGGAGCGCTCGCGGGGCCGGGGCGCGGCCGGGCGTGCGGCGGGGCTCCGTGGATCAGGGAGAATGGGCGCCATGAGCGTGCGCACCCAGCCATCCGAGCCCACCGAGGCCGTCCATCGGGCGGGCTTCGCCTGTTTCGTGGGCCGTCCCAACGCGGGCAAGTCCACCCTGACGAACGCTCTGGTCGGGCAGAAGGTGGCGATCACCTCGAACCGGCCGCAGACGACGCGGCACACGGTGCGGGGCATCGTGCACCGACCGGACGCGCAGCTGATCCTGGTGGACACGCCGGGTCTGCACAAGCCGCGCACACTGCTGGGCGAGCGCCTGAACGACGTGGTGCGCACGACGTGGGCGGAGGTCGACGTGATCGGCTTCTGCCTGCCCGGCGACCAGAAGATCGGCCCCGGGGACCGCTTCATCGCGAAGGAACTGGCGGGGATCAGGAAGACCCCGAAGGTCGCGATCGTCACGAAGACGGACCTGGTGGACTCCAAGGCCCTGGCCGAGCAGCTCATCGCGATCGACCAGCTGGGCAAGGAGCTGGGGATCGAGTGGGCGGAGATCGTCCCGGTGTCGGCGACCGCGAACAAGCAGGTGGACCTGCTGGCGGACCTGCTGATCCCGCTGCTGCCGGAGGGGCCGGCGCTGTACCCCGAGGGCGATCTGACGGACGAGCCGGAGCAGGTCATGGTGGCGGAGCTGATCCGTGAGGCGGCGCTGGAGGGCGTCCGGGACGAGCTGCCGCACTCGATCGCGGTGGTGGTGGAGGAGATGCTGCCGCGCGAGGACCGGCCGGCCGACAAGCCGCTGCTGGACATCCATGCGAACGTCTACATCGAGCGGCCGAGCCAGAAGGGGATCATCATCGGGCCCAAGGGCAAGCGGCTGAAGGAGGTCGGCATCAAGTCCCGCAAGCACATCGAGGCGCTGCTGGGGACGCCGGTGTTCCTGGACCTCCACGTGAAGGTGGCGAAGGACTGGCAACGGGACCCGAAGCAGCTGCGCCGCCTGGGCTTCTGAGAGGTTTCCGCCCCCACCGCCCCTACCCTTCCCGCCCTGCAGGGGCTCCGCCCCTTCGACCCCGCTGCGGCTTCGCCCCTGCACCCCTCACGGCGCTCCGCCCCTTCGACCCCGGCCGGGACAGCGTCCCCTGCACCCCGCTGCGGCTTCGCCCCAGACCCCGTTCGGGGGCGCGGCCCCCAGGGACGGGAAGGGTAGGGGCGGCGGGGGCGAAACAACCCGCGGCGCCCGCCCGCGAGCGTCACCCCGGTCGGCGGAAGCCGATCGTCGGGACGGCGCGGCGGCGCGGCCACGCTTCGATGCTCTCCTCCGGGACCAGACCCTCCAGGAACGCGTAGCGGGTCAGGGCCGCCGGGTCCTGGTTCTCGTAGGACTGGACCTTGCGCCACCACGCCCCGATCTCCGACCAGTCGGGCGCCGAGAGCGAGCCGCCGAACTCCTGGACGGACAGCGCCGCCGTCAGACCGGCGAAGGCGAGACGGTCGGCCAGCGGCCACTCCGCCAGCGTGCCGGCCACAAAACCCGCCACGAAGACGTCACCCGCCCCGGTGGGATCCAGCGCCTCCACCGCGATCGCGGGCACGCGCGCGCTCTCCCCGGTGCGCCCGTCCACGGCGTACGCCCCCTCCGCGCCGAGGGTGACCACGGCCAGCGGCACGTACTCGGTGAGCGCGTGCGCGGCGGCGCGCGGGCAGTCCGTGCGCGTGTACCGCATGGCCTCCTCGGCGTTCGGCAGGAACGCCTCGCAGTGTTCGAGGTCGGCCAGCGCCGCCGGGTCCCACGCCCCGGTCTCGTCCCAGCCGACGTCGGCGAAGATCCGTGTGCCCTGCTTCGCGGCCTCCGCGATCCAGGGCTCACGTCTGCCCGGCGTCAGCGAGGCGACCGCGGCCCGGGCGCGTGGCGGGCAGTCCGGGGCGGGCTCCTCCGGCGGCGGCTCGTGGCCGTGGGAGACCATGGTGCGCTCGCCCTCGTAGGCCATGGAGACGGTCACCGGGGAGTGCCAGCCGGAGACTTTGCGGGACGGCGAGAGGTCGATGCCCTCGCCCTCCTTCAACTCGTCCCAGCAGTACTCGCCGTAGTGGTCGTCACCGAAGGCCGCCGCCAGGCACGTCCGCAGGCCGAGGCGGGCCAGCGCGGTGGCCATGTTGGCGACGCCGCCTGGGCTCGACCCCATGCCCCGCGCCCAAGACTCGGTGCCGCGCACCGGGGCGGAGTCGAGGCCGGTGAAGATGATGTCGAGGAAGACGGTCCCCGTGAGGTAGACGTCCCAGGGCGGGTCGCCGGGCGCGCGCAGCGCGGCAAGGGGGTCGACGTGGGCGTGGTTGCGGTGTGGTCCCTCTCCGATGGACGCGGTCACGGTGCGCTCCCTGGCGTGGTGCTGATCCAGCCAGTGTGCACCAAGCGTCCCTCCGGGCGGGCCGGTCGCCCGCGCCCGCCCAGGTCGGCGGTCGGCGGTCGGCTACCAGCGGGCGCGCGCCCCGCGTCCGCCAGGTTCGCGGCCCGCTACCAGCGGGGCACCGTCGGCGTCACCCACCCCGGGTCCGCGACCCGCATCGCCGCCGCGTCGTCGCGGTCGCGCAGGCCGCCGTCGTCGGCGAGCCAGCGCTCGTGCAGCGCGGCCAGCCGTTCACGGTCCAGCGTGACGCCGAGCCCGGGCGCGTCGGGTACGGCGACCCGGCCGCCGGTGAAGGCGATGCGCTCGGTGATGACGTCCTCGGACTGCCAGGGGTAGTGGGTGTCACAGGCGTGGTGCAGGCCCGGCACGGTGGAGGCGACATGGGTCATCGCGGCCAGCGAGATGCCGAGGTGCGTGTTGGAGTGCATGGACACCCCGACACCGAACGCGCGGCAGATCGCGGCCAGTTCGCGCGTGTTGCGCAGCCCGCCCCAGTAGTGGTGGTCGGAGAGCACCACCTGCACGGCGCCCTGCGTGAACGCCTCCTTGATCTCGTCGAACGTGGTCACGCACATGTTGGTGGCGAGCGGCACTCCCGCCCGTCGCCCACCACCACCCTTGTCCGAGGCTCCCCCAGAGCTGAACGCCTGGGGGGACCCCCATCGCTCCGCCCCTTTCAATCGCGCGGCGACCTCGGCCATGGCGGGTGTGCCGAGGGCCGGGTCCTCCAGGTACTCGAGCACGTCGCGCAGTTCCTCGGCCACCTTCACCGAGGTCTCCACCGACCAGGCACCGTTGGGGTCCAGGCGCAGCGGATGCCCGGGGAACTCCTCGGCGAGCGCGCGGATCGCGGCGATCTCCTGATCCGGCGGGAAGACTCCGCCCTTGAGCTTGAAGGACGTGAAGCCGTACCGCTCCTTGAACCTCCGCGCCTGGGCGACGACTCCCGCCGGGTCGAGCGCGGCACCCCAGTCGTCCTGCTCGCCCGCCACGCCCTCCGGGTGAGCGGCGTACTTGTAGAACAGGTAGGCGCTGTACTCGACCTCGTCGCGCAGTTTGCCGCCGAGCAGCGCGTGCACGGGGAGGCCGAGCGCCTTGCCGAGCGCGTCGAGGCAGGCGACCTCGAAGGCGGAGAGGACGGACAGGCGTAGCTTGTCGCTGGTCTGGACGCCGCGCAGCCCGCCGACGTCGAGCCGGTCGGAGGCCCGGGAGCCGTCGACGGCCACGTCCTCGGCGACCGCGAAGAGGCCGTTCAGGTCGGACACCTGACGGCCGACCAGCTTGCCGGCGAGGGGCCGGGCGAGTTCCAGGTACTTGGTGTCGCCGTAGGTCTCGCCGACGCCGCTGGTCCCGTCGGCCGTCACCACCTCGACGATCAGCCGGGGCGTGTACGGCTGGTGGACGCCCTGGGTGTTCAGCAGGGGAGGGTCGGCGACCAGGATCGGGGTCAGCCGTACCTCGGAGACGGTCAGGTCGCGGGTCACAGGGCGGCTCCTACGAGGTCGAGTCCGGCGGTCAGCAGGTCCTTCAGGCCGGCCAGGTCGGCGGCCGACGGCTCGGTGAGCGGGGCGCGCACGGGCCCCACGGGGCGGCCACGCAGCCGGGCGGCGGCCTTGACCAGCGACACGGCGTATCCGGGCACCCGGTCGCGCAGGTCGACGAGCGGGACGTAGAAGTCGCGCAGCAGCCTGTCCACCGTGGCGTCGTCTCCGGCGCGCAGCGCGGTGAAGAAGGCGCCCGCGATCTCCGGGGCGAAGGCATGGACGGCAGAGGAGTAGGCGGGGACGCCCACGGCGGCGTACGCGCGGGCCTGGACCTCCGCGGTGGCGGCGCCGTTGAAGAACAGGAAGCCCTCGGGTGCGGCGAGGGTGAGCCGTTGCAGCCGGTCGAGGTCGCTGTGGCCGTCCTTGAGGCCGATGACGCCGGGGATCTCGGTGATGCGCCGGAACGCCTGAAGGCCGTAGGCGACCTGACCGCGCTGGTAGGCGATCAGCGGCAGCCGGGTGCGGGCGGCGATGTGCTCGAGCTGGGAGACCAGCCCGTCCTGCGGGGCGGCGACGAGGTAGTGCGGCAGGACGAGCAGCGCGTCGGCGCCCGCGTCCTCGGCGATCCGCGCGAACCGCACGGCCTGCGCCCAGCCGTATCCGACGCCTGCGACGACGGGCACGGCACCTCCGGCGGCCTCCACCGCCGCGGCGACGACCTGCCCGTACTCGTTCTCGTCCAGGGAGAAGAACTCACCGGTGCCGCAGGCGGGGAAGACGGCGCCGAGGCCGGTGGCGAGCTGCGCAGTGACATGGGCGCGGAAGGCCTCGAGGTCGAGGGAGCCGTCGTCGTGGAAGCTCGTGAGCGGGAACGACAGGATCCCGCGCGCCATACCGTCCCGCAGCCGCCGTGCCACGGCCTCCGTGTCCGAACCGCCGCTCACCCTGTCTCATCTCCCTGCCTGGTCATCCACGTATGAAGATGGAGGTTAGGTAGGCGAACGCAGACCGTCAATGTCCCGCACCGCGACCGGAGTGCCGCACCGTCCGCCGCATTACCATCGCCGCATGTCCGACACAGGGGGCGTCCGCGAGGTCAAGTCGGCCGCACGCACGGTGGAACTGCTGGAGGTGCTCGCCGCGCGCGGCGACCGTCCGGCACGTCTGCAGGAGCTGGCGGACGAGCTCGGCGTACCGCGCAGCTCGATGTACGCCCTGCTGCAGACCCTGATCTCACGGGGCTGGGTGCGGACGGACGTCACCGGCTCGCTGTACGGCATCGGCATCCACGCGCTGCTGACGGGCACGAGCTACCTGGACTCCGACCCGCGCGTCCGCATCGTGCGCCCCTACCTGGACGAGGCGTCGGAGGCGCTCGGCGAGACGATCCACCTGGGACGGCTGGACGGCAGGGACGTGGCGTATCTGGCGACGCGCGAGTCGCACGAATACCTGCGCACGATCAGCCGCGTGGGCCGGCGGCTGCCCGCGCACGCGGGCGCCCTCGGCAAGGCACTGCTGGCGGAACGGACGGACGATGCGGTGCCGCAGGGACCGTTCGAGCCCCTGACCGCCAACACGCACACGACGCGGGAGTCCCTGCTGACGGACCTCGCCGCCACGCGCGAGCGGGGCTATTCCATCGACCGGGAGGAGAGCGTCGTCGGCATCGCGGGCTTCGGCTTCGCCCTGCGCTACGACACCCCGGCACAGGACGCGATCAGCTGCTCGGTGCCGGTGGCGCGGCTGACGCCGGGTCATGAGGAGCGGATCGTCGCGGTGATGCGGGAGGTCCGGGCCAGGATCGAGGGCATCACGGTGGGCGGTGCGGGCGCTCCGCACTGGCGCTGAGAGCGGCCGACGACCAAGAGAGCGGCTGCTGCTACCCGGCCCCACCAGGACCAAACTCGAAAGTGGCCCACATCACACACTCTGCGCTTCTTCTCGAAACGCGTGCTTGATACAAATTCCCTGCACGTTCCTGTCGTTCGACGGACGGCGCCCCTCCCCCTTTCTGAGCCGCTCTTTTCGCACGCCCTGGAACGCCCGTGTCCTCCCGCACCGCCCCGCCCTGGCCCCTCGTCGCCCTTTTCACGGCCGGGTACCTCGCCTCGTACCTGCTGCCCACCACCGTCGGCAGGCTCGACTCCGGTCTTCCGCTCTCCGCCACCGAGGCCGGCTCCATCGGCAGTGCCCTGCTGCTGAGTTCGGCCACCGCCGGCTTCCTGCTCGCCGCGCACGTCCGGCGCATCGGCCCCCGCCGCCTCGCCCGCGCCGGTCTCCTGTGCGCCGCCGTCGGCTACGGCACGGCCGCCCTGAGCCACAGCATCCCCGTGGTCGTCGCGGGGGCGGTCGTCGGCGGGTTCGGGTCGGGGACGGTCACCACGGTCGCCGCCACCGGTATCGCCGCCCAGCCCGACCCTCACCGCGCCTCCACACTCGGCCTGCTCGGGGTGTCCGCGCTCGCGGGCGCCGTCTACCTGACGGTCCCCCACCTCGGCCCGGGCCACGGCCTGCCGCTCGCCGCGATCGCACTCACCGCGCTGCTGGTGTGGCCCGCGACCGCTCGCCTCACCTCCGACGGCCAGGACACCACGGCCACCCGCGAGAGCGGCCGGCTCCCCCATCCGCGCTCCGGGCTGGTCCTGGCCGCCGGCATCCTGTGCTGGTCCCTCGCCCAGAACTCCCTGTGGGGCGTCAGCGGACGCATCGGCCTCATCCAGGCGCACCTCACGGAGGTCACCGTCGGCGCGGTCTTCGCGGTCGCGCTCGGCGCCGGGCTGCTCGGCGTGATGGGCGCGGGGGCGCTCGGCCCGCGCATCGGCCGTGCGCTGCCCATCGGCGCGGGCACCGCGCTCATCGCCGGCTGCATCGCGGTCAGCGCGTCCGCCACCGGGCTCGGCACCTTCGCGACCGGCGAGATCGCCTGGAACACGCTCTACCCGATCGTGCTGTCGTATCTGATCGGCCTCGCCGCCTCCCTCGACGGGCGCGGCCGGTGGGCCGTCCTCGTCGGCTCCGCGTCCTCGCTCGGCACGGCGGCGGGCCCCCTGACCGGCAGTGTGCTGTCCGCGCAGGCGGGGTTCCCGGCGATGGGCGCGATCCTCGCCGCCGGGCTGCTCGCGATCGCGTTCCCGCTGACCGCGGTCGCCCTGCGCACCGGAGGCCGCACGCTGCGGCCGGCCGCGGTGCGCCGTGGGTGGCGGTCCCCCCAGCTCGAAGAGCTCGGGGGCCGCGCACCGGTCGTGGACGTACCCGACGCCTACGAGAACGCGTACGCGTCCACCTCGGCGAGGTAGCGCGCCCGCCGCTCCTCGTCGTGCTCCAGGAAGGACGCAAGGAAGGAGTTGCGGGCCAGCTCGCGCAGCCGCTCCTCACCGAGCCCCAGGGACGCGCGGACGGCGTCGAAGTTGTCGCCGGCGTAGCCGCCGAAGTAGGCGGGGTCGTCGGAGTTGACGGTGCACAGCAGCCCGGCGTCGAGCATGGCCGGCAGGGGGTGGTCCTCCAGGGTGTCGACGGCGCGCAGGCGGACGTTCGACAGGGGGCACAGGGTCAGCGGGATCCGCTCCCGCACGAGCCGCTCGACCAGCGCCGGGTCCTCCATGCAGCGCAGCCCGTGGTCGACGCGCTCGACACCGAGCACGTCGAGGGCCTCGGTGATGTACTCCGGCGGCCCCTCCTCACCGGCGTGCGCGACGCGCCTGAGGCCCAGGGCGGCGGCGGCCTCGTACACCTCGCGGAACTTGACCGGCGGATGCCCGACCTCGGCCGAGTCGAGACCGACACCGGTGATCCGGTCGAGGTACGGCCTCGCCGCTTCCAGCGTCTCCATGGCCGACTCGGCGGACTCGTCCCGCAGGAAGCACATGATCAGCTGGGTGGAGACGCCGTGGTTCTGCTCGCTGCGTCCGAGCGCGCGCCACAGCCCCTCCACCACCGTGCCCATGTCCACGCCGCGGGCGGTGTGGGCCTGCGGGTCGAAGAAGATCTCGGCGTGCCGCACGCCCTGCGCGGCGGCGCGCGCGAGATAGGCGTTCGCGAGGTCCTCGAAGTCCCGCTCGGTGCGCAGGACGGCCATCAGCTCGTAGTACAGGTTCAGGAAGGACTGGAGGTCCTCGAAGGCGTAGGCCGCGCGCAGTTCGCCGGTGTCGGCGTAGGGCAGCTTCACACCGTTGCGAGCGGCCAGCTCAAAGGCCAGCTCGGGCTCCAGAGTGCCTTCGATGTGCAGGTGCAGTTCAGCTTTCGGGAGGGGCATCGAAGCATCGTACGGGCGCTTTACCGCCGTTTCGGAACCGGCACCCGCATGAGGTCGTGCGCCACGGTCAGCTCTCCCTCGAACCCCGCGGCACGCGCCTGCCGTTCGAATGCGTCGGGCTCGGTGTAGCGCTGGCTGAAGTGGGTGAGGACGAGATGGCGCACCCCGGCTTCTACGGCGACACGTCCGGCCTGTCCGGCCGTCAGATGCCCGTGCTCGTCGGCGAGCCGGGCGTCCTCGTCCAGGAAGGTCGACTCGATGACGAGCATGTCGCATCCGTCGGCGAGGGCGTGGACGCCGTCGCACAGCCGGGTGTCCATGACGAACGCGAACCGCTGCCCGCGCCGCACCTCGCTGACCTCCTCCAGCGACACGCCCCCGAGGGAGCCCTCCCGCTGCATCCGCCCGACGTCGGGACCCTTGATGCCGTGCGCCGCGAGCCGTTCGGGCAGCATGCGGCGCCCGTCCGGTTCGATGATCCGGTAGCCGTAGGACTCGACGGGGTGGGAGAGCCGGCGGGCCTCCAGCGTGTACGCGGGAGTAACGGCGAGGGGCCCGTCCGCGTCGACCGGCGCCTCGGTCAGGGAGACGGTCTCGCGGTACGCCGTCGCATAGCGCAGCCGCTCGAAGAACCGGCGGCCCGAGGTCGGGTAGTGCGCGGTGATCTCGTGGGGCACCTGGTCGAGGTTGATGCGCTGGATGACGCCGGCGAGGCCCAGCGAGTGGTCGCCGTGGAAGTGCGTGACGCAGATCCGGTGCAGGTCGTGGGCGGCGACCCCGGCGCGCAGCATCTGCCGCTGGGTGCCCTCGCCGGGGTCGAAGAGGATGCCCTCGCCGTCCCAGCGCAGCAGGTAGCCGTTGTGGTTGCGCTGCCGGGTCGGGACCTGGCTGGCGGTGCCGAGGACGACCAGTTCGCGTACGGACACGGCGCCTTACCCGGGGGGCCACTGCAGGCCGCGGCCGCCCAGGACGTGGGCGTGCGCGTGCCAGACGGTCTGGCCGGCGCCGCTGCCGGTGTTGAAGACGACGCGGTAGCTGTCGAGCTTCTCCTGCGCGGCCACCTCGCCGGCCTCGCGGAGCACGTCGGCGGTGATGGCCGGTTCGGCGGCGGCGAGGGCGGCGACGTCCCGGTGGTGCACCCGGGGGATGACCAGCACATGGGTCGGCGCCTGGGGGTTGATGTCCTGGAAGGCGACGGTGGTGTCGGTCTCCCGGACGATCGTCGCCGGGATCTGCCCCGCGACGATCTTGCAGAACAGGCAGTCGTCCTGCGGTTCTCCCGCCATGCGTGCCTCCTCACACGGACTGATCACTACGACGGCATGCTATCGGCACTCTCCACCCGCCCGCCCCGGAAGGCCGAGCGGGTGAGAGCAACCGCCTGCCCTTCCGGGGAGGGGCGGCGGATCACAGTGCCGGCAGCTCCGGGGGCTGTTTCGCCGGGCGTTCCTCCAGTGCCGCCAGTGCCAGGCGGATCGCCTCGTCCAACTGCGCGTCGCGGCCCGCCGCGTGGTCCTGCGGGGCCTGGACCACCTCGACGTCGGGATCGACGCCGTGGTTCTCCACCTCCCACCCGTACCCCTCCATCCAGAAGGCGTACTTGGGCTGGGTCACCAGCGTGCCGTCGACCAGCCGGTACTTGCTGTCGATCCCGATGACGCCGCCCCAGGTCCGCGTCCCCACCACCGGGCCGATACCGAGCGCCTTGACGGCCGCGTTGACGATGTCGCCGTCCGAGCCGGAGAACTCGTTGGCGACCGCGACGACAGGTCCCCGCGGCGCGTCCTCCGGATAGCTGTACGGCCGTAGGCCGCGCGGCAGGTCCCAGCCCACGATCCGCCGGGCCAGTTTCTCCACGACCAGCTGGGAGGTGTGGCCGCCCCGGTTCTCCCGGACGTCCACGATCAGCCCCTCCCGGGCGACCTCGACCCTCAGGTCGCGGTGGATCTGCGCCCAGCCGGGCGCCTGCATGTCCGGAACGTGCAGATACCCGAGCCGCCCGCCGGACCTCTCGTGCACGTACGCCCGCCGGTCCGCCACCCACGCGTGGTACCTGAGCGGCTCCTCGTCGGCGATCGGGACGACGACGGCGTACCGCAGGTCGCCCCCGCCCGCCGGCGAGACCGTCAGCTCCACCGGTTTGCCGGCCGTCCCCACCAGCAGCGGCCCGGGCCCGGTCACCGGATCCACCGGCCGCCCGCCGACCGCGACGATCGCGTCACCGGCCCGTATCGCCACCCCGGGTGCGGCCAGCGGTGCCTGGGCGTCGGGGTCGGAGGTCTCCGAGGGCAGCACCCGGTCGACGCGCCAACTGCCGTCCGCGTGCCGGGAGATGTCGGCGCCGAGCAGTCCCTGCCGCCGGTCCTGGCCCGGGCCGTAGCCGGGGGGAAGGACGTACGCGTGCGAGGTGCCCAGTTCGCCCTGCACCTCCCACAGCAGGTCGACCAGGTCGTCGTGGGTGGCGACCCGCCCGAGCACCGGCCGGTACCGGTCCAGTACGCCGTCCCAGTCGACGCCGCCCAGGTCGGGCCGCCAGAAGTTGTCCCGCATGATCCGGCCGGTCTCGTCGAACATCTGCCGCCACTCGGCCGCCGGATCGACGGTCTGCCGGATGCGCGACAGGTCGACGGTGATGTTCGCGTCGGAGTCGTCGTCGTTCGGGGCGCGCCGGTCGCTGGGGACGACCTTGAGTTTGCCGTCGGTCCACAGCAGCACCCGCTTGCCGTCCCCGGTGACCGAGAAGTGGTCGGCGTCCGAGGCGAGGTGCTCGATGCGCTGCTGGACGAGGTCGTACCGCTCCAGCTCGCTCCTGGGGTCGGGATCGTCGGGCGTGGGGCGGGAGGCGCCGAGGACGCCGCGCACCGGGTGCCGCAGCCACAGCACCCCGTCCTTGGCGGCGCGCAGCCCCGAGTAGCGCGCGGCCTCCACCGGGAACGGCACGATCCGGTCGGCGAGGCCCTCCAGGTCGACGCGGGTGGTCGGCGCGCCCTCGCTGTCGGGTGTCTCGTCCTTGTCGGGCGTCTCGAAGGGGCGGCCGTGCCGTTGCGGCCCGAACGGGGACGGGGTGGTCGCGGCGAGCGTGATCAGGTGCGGCCGGGAGCCGCCCACGAAGGCGAGGTCGAAGACGTGGTCGTCGTACACCGGGTCGAAGGAGCGCGCCGAGAGGAACGCGAGATGCCTGCCGTCGAGGGTGAACGCGGGCGCGTAGTCCCGGAACCGCAGCGGGGTCGCCTCGGTCACCGACAGGTCGGCCGTGTTGGCGAGTTTCAGGTGGCGCAGCGGGCGCGGCCCGGGGTGCGACCAGGCCAGCCACGTCGAGTCGGGTGAGAAGACGAGCCCGCTCACCTCGCCGTCCTCGCTGTGGTCGACCTCGCGCACCTCGCCGCTGTCCCGCTCGACGAGCAGCACCCGCCCGTCGTGCGCGGCGACGGCGACCTTGCTGCCGTCGGGCGACACCGCGAGCCCCAGCACCCGCCCGAGCTGACCTGCGGCGAGCCGTCGCGGGACGGCGCCGGGGGCGACGCCGGTGGCGGGCGCGAACTCCAGCGCGTCGTCGCCCTCCGCGTCCGTCACCCACACCACCCACTCCTCGCCGTCCGCGCGGAAGGTGTGCGGCAGCCGGGCGCGCACGCCGTGCTCGGCGGCGAGCGCGCGGGCGGGCCCCGAGCGGTGGGTCACCCAGTGGACGGCGCCGCGCACCGAGACGGCGCTGCCGCGCCCGGTGTGGTCGGGCGAGGCGGCCCCGAACCAGCGGGAGGCGTCGACCGGGTACGGCTGGAGGTCCACGCGCTGCCCGCCGAGCCGGATGTCGAGCGGCCTGGGCTCGGCGCCGTCGAGGTCGTCGAGGAGCCACAGCCGGCCGGCGGAGGAGTACACGACCCGGGTGCCGTCGGTGGCCGCGTGGCGGGCGTAGAAACCGTCGAGGGGCGTGTGCCGCCGCAGGTCGGAGCCGTCGGCGAGCGACGAGTACAGCGCCCCGACGCCCTCGTGGTCGGAGAGGAAGAGGATACGGTCCCCCACCCACGACGGGTACTCGATGTTGCCGTCCAGGTCCTCGTGCAGCCGTACGAACTCGCCGTTGCCCTCGCGGTCGATCCACAGCTTGCCGGCCGTGCCGCCCCGGTACCGCTTCCAGAGGGCGGCCTCGCGCGCCCCGGCGGACAGCAGCACGATGTGCGGCCCGTACGCGACATCGCCCACGGGCCCGTACGGCAGCGTGGTGGCCGGTCCCCCGTCGAGCGGTACGGCGTGCGCCCAGGTGCGGCGCAGCGAGGCCTGACCGACCGTGCTGAGCGCGAGCACGACTCCCTCGGGGGTCCAGCCGCGCACCTGGGTCTTCGAACTTCCCCAGTGCGTGAGGCGCTTGGCGGGTCCGCCGTCGATCGGCGCGATGTGCACCTCGGGGGCGCCGTCGCGGGTGGAGGTCCAGGCGACGGTCGTGCCGTCCGGGGAGATGCGGGGGTGGTTCACGGGTATGTTGTCGGCGCTGACCCGCCAGGCGCGGCCGCCGTCGAGTGGGGCGACCCAGACGTCGTCCTCGGCGGTGAAGGCGACCAACTCGCCGTGCAGGTGCGGGAAACGGAGATACGCGGGCGATGCGGACTGAGTCACCAGGTCACCCTAAGCAGCGAGCGCGGCCCGGAACAGGGGGCTTCCCCACTTGCCTGGGTCGCATGCGTCCGTCACTTGCCCTGAACCGGCCAGCAGGTGGGGTCGCCCTGGCACCAGATGGTCCTGGTGACGGTGACCGTGACCGTGGGCCCGGGCTGCCCGGGGCCGGTCGGGTGGCCGACGGGCGGGCTGGGCGTGCTGCCCTGGCAGTTGCCGAGGCCGCTGACGTGGAACAACTCCTTGCCGCCCACGGTGGCCCTGAGGTCCCCGCGGACGCACCTGCCGTCGACGGCGCGGGTGACCCGGCCCTTGACGGTGATGTCCTTGCCGTCGTCCGTCTGCCCCTTGCAGTCGACGGTGACGACGGCGGTCTCGCTCGCCGAGGGCGCCGAGCGGGACGTGCCCGACGTGCCGGCCCCGGCCCGGCCGCTGCCGTAGTCGCCGGAGCAGCTCAGCCAGCGCACCTTCACATGCTGCCGCGCCAGCTCCTTGGTGGCGGTCTGGTCCGTGGTGTAAGCCACCGACGCGGAGCTGAGATCACCGGGCTGGCAGGCCACGGCTCCGCCCACGGTCACCACCGCGAGGCCGGTGACCGCGGCGAGCCGTCGTGACCCGGGCCCTCGCCCAATGCGCCGCAATGCCCCCATGAAGGGCAGCGTGCCACTCCCGCGGCGGCGACGGTAGAGCGCATACGGTCACGCGAGCGCCCCGCCGTCAGCCTCCCCGCGCCGTCAGCCGCGCAGCAGCAGCCACTGCTGAAGTTCCACCAGATTGCCCTCCGGGTCCTTGAGGTGGGCGACGCGCATACGGTCGGTCATGGGGGCCGGGCCTTGCAGCAGGGTCGCGCCGCGGGAGGTGATCTCGGCGCAGTACGCGTCCAGGTCGTCGACGCGCAGCACCACCAGCGAGCGGTGGCCCGTGGCCTCGTCGCCCAGTTCGCCGAGGACCTGGGCCATCATCGCCCGGTCCTGCAGCGCGATGCCCGCGGAGCCGGTGGCCGGGCTGAACTTCTCGTACGGCCCGTCGGTCGCGCCCGACTGCGGCTTGAGGACGAGGACGTCGGCGTAGAAGCGGTAGCAGGCCGGGAAGTCCGACACCAGCAGCCGAACTTGGGCGAGTTCCATGGCGTTCCCCCCGGTGGCTCGACGGATCCGTTGGAGATCCGTGCGTCAGGACCAGCGGCCCGTGCGGCCGAGCAGCAGCGCGGCTGCCGCGGTGCCGGCGGTCGAGGTACGAAGGACACTACGCCCGAGGACGTACGCCTTCGCACCCGCTTCCCGGAACAGCGCCAACTCCTCGGAGGAGATGCCGCCTTCGGGCCCGACGACCAGCACGATCTCTCCCTCGGTGGGGAGTTGGGCGGTGGCGAGCGGCTCGCTGCCGTACTCGAAGTCCGAGTGGAGCACGGCGGCGAAGTCGGCTTTGGCGAGAAGTGCGGCAACCTGCTTGGTGGTCGCCGCGTCCGCGACCTCCGGGAAGCGCACCCGGCGCGACTGCTTGCCCGCCTCGCGGGCGGTGGCCCGCCACTTGCCGAGCGCCTTCAGCCCGCGGTCGCCCTTCCACTGGGTGATGCACCGGGAGGCCTGCCAGGGGACGATCGCGTCGACGCCGACCTCGGTCATGGTCTCCACGGCCAGCTCACCGCGGTCGCCCTTGGGGAGGGCCTGGACGACGGTGATACGGGGAGACTCCACGGGCTCCTCGTTCACCCCGTGCATGTGGACGACCAACCGGTCCTTGCCCTCGGTGTCGACGACCTCGCACTCCGCCCACCGCCCGGCGCCGTCGGTCAGCACGACGGTCTCCCCCGGGCCCAGCCGCTTCACGGACACCGCGTGGCGTCCCTCGGGACCGTCCAGGACGTACCGGCCTCCGGGACCGGCCCGGAAGTCCTCCACCACGAACACCGGCGCCGTCATCGCCCGGCACCTCCCGTCGACAACGCTGTCGCCGCCTCCTGAACCTCCGCGACCAGCACCTCCACCAGCCGGCCTGCGGGGAGCTCCCGCGCCAGGCGGTGGCCCTGGCCCGCCCACAGGGCCATGCCCTGCGCGTCACCGGCCTTGGCGGCCGCCTTGCGCAGGGGGGAGGTGAGGTGGTGGATCTCGGGGTACGCGGCGGGCGCGTAGGGGCCGTGCTCGCGCATGAACCGGTTGACCAGCCCGCGCGCCGGGCGTCCGGAGAACGCCCGGGTCAGCTCGGTGCGCACGAAGTGGGGATCGGTCAGCGCCTGCTTGTGCGCGGGGTGGGCACCGGACTCGGGCGTGGCGAGGAACGCGGTGCCGAGCTGGGCGGCGCTCGCGCCCGCGGCGAGGACGGCGGCGATCTGGCTGCCGCGCATGATGCCTCCGGCGGCGACGATCGGAATGCTCACGGTCTCGCGGACCTGGGCGAGGAGCGAGAGCAGCCCTGTGCCGGCGCCGTCGTTCTCGTGACTGTCCCGGTGGGTGCCCTGGTGGCCGCCGGCCTCGACGCCCTGTGCGATCACCGCGTCGGCGCCGGCCTCCTGCACGGCGACGGCCTCCTCGGCGGTGGTCGCGGTGACCAGGGTGAGGGTGCCCAGACGACGCAGGGAGTCCAGGACGTCCGGGGCCGGGACCCCGAAGTGGAAGGAGACCACCGGGACCGGGTCGTCGAGGAGGACGGCGAGTTTGGCGTCGTAGCCGTCGTCACGGCCGCTGTCGCGGTCGCCGAGCTCGGCCTTGTACCAGGTGGCCTCGCCGGCGAGCTGGTTGGCGTAGACCTCGACCGCGGCCGGGTCCGCGCTGTCCGGCTGCGGCATGAAGACGTTCACGCCGAAGGGGCGGTGGGTCAGCCCGCGGAGTTGCTTGATCTCCTGGTACATCCCGTCGGCGGTCTTGTACCCGGCCGCGAGGAACCCCAGGCCACCGGCCTCGGACACGGCGGCGGCGAGCTGCGGCACGGAGACGCCGCCGGCCATGGGGGCCTGCACGATCGGGTGCGGGAGGAGATCGGTCAGGGAGGACATGACGGCATGTTGTCACGCCCTTCGAACAAGTCCGAATCCACCGGTCCTGTGGCATACGCCGGGGGAAACGACCAGCCCGTCTGGGCGTCCCCTGCTCGAAGAGCTTGGGGGAGCTTGAGGACGAGGCCGTTCAGGCCGATGGGGTCTGGGGGCGCAGCCCCCAGGGGCGGTGGCACCAGCGCCGGGTGCCCTCCACCCCTGGGTGGCCAAGGACTCAGCGCCCGTTGAACGCATCCTTCAACCGCGAGAACAACCCCTGCTGCCCCGGCTGGAACTGCCCTTGTGGCCGTTCCTCACCGCGCAGCTTCGCCAGTTCGCGCAGCAGTCGCTCCTGCTCCGGATCCATCTTGGTGGGCGTCTGGACCTCGACGTGGACGACCAGGTCGCCCCGGCCACCGCCGCGCAGATGCGTGACACCGCGGTTGTGCAGCGGGATCGACTGCCCGGACTGCGTACCGGGACGGATGTCGACCTCCTCGAGGCCGTCCAGCGTCTCCAGCGGCACCTTCGTGCCGAGGGCCGCCGCTGTCATCGGGATGGTGACCGTGCAGTGCAGATCGTCGCCGCGGCGCTGAAAGGTCGAATGCGGCAGCTCGTGGATCTCGACGTAGAGGTCACCGGCCGGACCGCCGCCGGGGCCGACCTCGCCCTCGCCCGCCAGCTGGATCCGTGTGCCGTTGTCGACACCGGCCGGGATCTTCACGGTGAGCGTCCGGCGCGAGCGCACCCGCCCGTCACCGGCGCACTCCGGGCACGGGTTCGGGACGATCGTGCCGAAGCCCTGGCACTGCGGGCACGGTCGGGAGGTCATGACCTGGCCCAGGAAGGACCGCGTGACCTGCGAGACCTCACCGCGGCCACGGCACATGTCACAGGTCTGCGCCGACGTACCGGGCGCGGCGCCCTCGCCGTTGCAGGTGTTGCAGACGACGGCCGTGTCGACCTGGATGTCCTTCGTCGTGCCGAAGGCCGCCTCGTCCAGCTCGACCTCGAGCCGGATCATCGCGTCCTGGCCCCGGCGGGTGCGCGAGCGCGGACCGCGCTGCGACGCCGTACCGAAGAACGCGTCCATGATGTCGGAGAAGTTTCCGAAGCCACCCGCGCCGAAGCCGCCCGCGCCGGCGCCGCCCGACTGGGACAGCGGGTCGCCGCCGAGGTCGTAGACCTGCTTCTTCTGCGGGTCCGAGAGCACCTCGTACGCGGCGTTGATCTCCTTGAACCGCTCCTGCGTCTTCGGATCGGGGTTGACGTCCGGGTGCAGCTCGCGGGCGAGCCGGCGGAACGCCTTCTTGATCTCTTCCTGCGACGCGTCGCGGCGCACGCCGAGTACGGCGTAGTAGTCCGTGGCCACTTACGACTCCGCCAGGATCTGTCCGACGTACCGTGCCACCGCTCGTACCGCTCCCATCGTTCCCGGGTAATCCATGCGGGTCGGTCCGACCACGCCGAGTTTCGCTACTGCCTCGCCGCCCGAACCGTAGCCCACGGAGACGATGGACGTGGAGTTGAGTCCTTCGTGCGCGTTCTCATGGCCGATACGTACCCGCATGGCCGGATCCTTCGTCTCGCCCAGCAGCTTGAGGAGCACGACCTGCTCCTCCAGCGCCTCCAGGACGGGGCGGATGGTGAGAGGGAAGTCATGCACGAAGCGCGTCAGGTTCGCGGTGCCGCCGATCATCAGCCGCTCCTCGGTCTCCTCCACGAGCGTCTCCAGCAGCGTGGCGAGCACCGTCGAGACCACGCTGCGGTCCTCCGGCTCCTCGAACGCCTCGGGCAGATCCTGCACGAGCTGCGGGACGTCCGCGAAGCGGCGGCCGGCGACCCGGCTGTTGAGCCGCGCGCGCAGGTCCGCGAGCGACGTCTCGCCGAACGGCGCCGGGCAGTCGATCATGCGCTGCTCGACCCGGCCGGTGTCCGTGATCAGCACGAGCATCACACGCGCGGGTGCCATCGACAGCAGCTCCACATGGCGCACGGTCGAACGCGTCAGCGACGGGTACTGCACCACGGCGACCTGCCGCGTGAGCTGTGCGAGCAACCGCACCGTGCGCGCCACCACGTCGTCCAGGTCGACGGCGCCCTCCAGGAAGTTCTGGATCGCGCGCCGCTCGGGCGGGCTCATCGGCTTCACGGCCGCGAGCTTGTCCACGAAGAGGCGGTAGCCCTTGTCCGTGGGAATGCGTCCGGCGCTGGTGTGCGGCTGGGCGATGTAGCCCTCGTCCTCCAGCGCGGCCATGTCGTTGCGGACGGTGGCCGGGGAGACGCCGAGGTTGTGCCGCTCCGTGAGGGCCTTGGAACCCACAGGCTCTTCGGTGCCGACGTAGTCCTGGACGATGGCGCGCAACACCTCGAGCCTGCGTTCACTGAGCATCGCGCACACCTCCAGCGGTCATGTCCCCTTGGCGCTTCCCCTGGCACTCTGCACTTGCGAGTGCCAGCATTCCCCGGCCCAGTGTACGGCTGTCGGGTACACACCCGGCAAGGGCGGGCGCCGCTGCCGTACCAAGGTGTACCGACCTGTACCGGCCTGTCCTGCCCGGTGGGGCACCTGCGGATAGCGTCGCCGTATGACGGTGTTGTGGGAAGGGTCGGGGTGGGAGGCGCTCGGCGCGCGCGTGGGGCGGGCCAGGCTTCCGGTCTGGGACTGCACGGCCGGGCTGGTGGTGGGGGACGACGCGGCGCTGCTGGTCGACGCCGGGTCGAGCCTGGCCGAGGGCGCGCGCTTGCGCGGCGCGGCGGAGCGGCTGCTGGAGCCGCTCGGCGCGGACCGGCGTGTGACGCATCTCGCGCTCACCCATCCGCACTTCGACCATGTCCTCGGGGCGGCGGCGTTCGCGGGCGCGGAGGTGTTCGGAGCGGTGGGCATCGACAGGGTGCTCGCGTACGGACGGGGGGAACTGGTCGCGGACGCGGTGCGCAACGGTCTGGATCCGGCGGAGGCGGCCGAGGCGGCGGACGCACTCGTCCGCCCGCGCCACCAGGTCTCCGGCGAGTGGACGCTGGACCTGGGCGGGGTCCAGGTGCTGCTGGCGAACGTGGGCCCGGGCCACACGGCCCATGACCTCGTGGTGTTCGTCCCCGGGGACCCGGAAGTGGTGTTCTGCGGGGACCTGGTGGAGGAGTCCGGCGAACCGCAGGCGGGCCCGGACGCGATCCTCTCGCACTGGCCGGCGGCCCTGGACCGGCTGCTGGCGCTGGGCGGGGAGGACGCGGTGTACGTGCCGGGGCACGGGGCGGTGGTGGACGCGGGGTTCGTACGGGCGCAGAGGGACGAACTGGCGGCCGGTTTCGGCGCGTCGTAGGGACTCGCGGCGACTCGCGGCGTCTCGTGGCGAATCTCGGCGTGTCGTGGGATCTCGCGGTCGCCTTCTCCTATCGTCATCCGAATGCGCCAGTATTCTCCGGACCTGACCCCGCCGTGGAAGAAGCCGAATCCCGTGCCGGAGGTTCCGGCGGACCCTGGTCTGGTGGTCGAGGAGCCGCGCACGGGGTTCTGCGGCGCGGTGATCCGCTGTGAGGCGGGCACGGTGACGCTGGAGGACCGCTTCGGGAAGCACCGGGTGTTCCCCCTGGAGCCGGGGGGCTTCCTGCTGGAGGGCCGGACGGTGACCCTGGTCCGCCCCAAGCCCTCCGTGCAGCGACCCACGCGTACGGCGTCCGGCTCGGTGGCCGTGCCGGGGGCGCGCGCGAGGGTGGCACGCGCCGGCCGCATCTATGTGGAGGGCCGCCACGACGCGGAGCTGGTCGAGAAGGTCTGGGGCGACGACCTGCGCATCGAGGGCGTGGTGGTGGAGTACCTGGAGGGCGTCGACGACCTGCCGTCGATCGTCGAGTCCTTCGCCCCCGGCCCCGACGCGCGCCTCGGTGTCCTGGTGGACCACCTGGTCCCCGGCACCAAGGAGTGGCGCATCGCGCAGTCGGTGACGAGCGAGCACTCGCTGGTGGTCGGGCACCCGTACATCGACATCTGGGAGGCCGTGAAGCCGGCATCCCTGGGGATCGCGGGGTGGCCGAGGGTCCCACGCGGGCAGGACTGGAAGACGGGGGTGTGCCGGGCGCTGGGGTGGCCGGAGAACACCGGGGAGGCTTGGCGGGGGATCCTGTCGCGGGTGCGGTCCTACAAGGACCTGGAGCCGGAGCTGCTGGGGCGGGTGGAGGAGCTGATCGACTTCGTCACGGTCGGTTGTGGGCCCTGACACCCTGGTAGGTCTCGAATTCGCTGGTGTCCAGTTTGATGCCGAGCAGCTCGAGTGGCACCGAGTCGCCGAACTTTGTGACGCGCTGCACCTGGTAGTCCGCTTCCTCTCCGGTGCCCTTCGGCTCGGTGAGGAGGACACACTGCGCCATGATGGGGTCGATGATCAAGTACGCGGGAATCTTGCCCGCCGCATAGATCGAACGCTTGATGCTGTAGTCCCTCTCGACGCTGGTCTTGGAGACGACTTCAACGAGCATCGTGATCACCTCGGACGGCATCAGTTGCCCGCTGCGCGGCCCGACACCCCGCTCGACCAGCACAAGGTCCGGCAGAGGCTCGCTCGTCTCTTGCAGGATGGCGACCGCCTGCACCTGCAGCCGCCTCCAGTCCCGCCGCGGGAACTGGTCGAGGACCGCTTCGACGATGTCGTTGTGCACCACGTCCGGCGCCGCCATCATCACGATTTCCCCCCGGAGGAGCTCGGCCTTGTATCCCTCGGGAACCTCGAGGTTCTCGAAGAACTCCACGACGTCGGTGGTCATCGGTCGGTCGTCCACAGCGGTCATCTCCGCAGCCCTCCGGTTTCCGCCACCGTAAGCAACGGCAGCAGCGTACGAACCAGGTTAGGGACCGAACCGACGTTCCGCACCGATTCACCCGCCGGAGTGATCAGTCCACCAGGTCCCGCACCACCGCATCCGCCAGCAACCGCCCCCGCAGCGTGAGAACGGCCCGCCCCTCCTCGTACGGACCGGGCTCCAGCAGTCCCTCCCCCAGCGCCCGGCGCGAAGCCGCGAGCCCTTCCTCCCGCAGCAGAGCCAGCGGTACCCCCTCCCGCAGCCGCAGCTCCAGCAGTATCCGCTCCACCCGGCGGTCCTCCTCCGACAGGACCTCCCGACCGGCGCCCGGGGAGCGGCCCTCCGCCAGTGCCGCCGCGTACGCCCCCGGGTGCTTCACGTTCCACCAGCGCACGCCGCCCACGTGGCTGTGGGCGCCCGGGCCCGCGCCCCACCAGTCCGCGCCCCGCCAGTACAGCTCGTTGTGCAGGCAGCGGCCGGCGGTCGAGGTGGCCCAGTTCGAGACCTCGTACCAGTCGTAGCCCGCCGACCCCAGCACCTCGTCCGCGATCAGATAGCGGTCCGCGTGCACGTCGTCGTCCGTCATCGGGATCTCGCCCCGGCGGATGCGCCGGGCGAGCTGCGTGCCCTCCTCCACGATCAGCGCGTACGCCGAGATGTGGTCCGGGGCCGCCGCCAGCGCCGCGTCCAGGGAGGCGCGCCAGTCGTCGTCCGACTCCCCCGGGGTGCCGTAGATCAGGTCCAGGTTCACGTGCTCGAAGCCCGCCGCCCGCGCCTCGGCCACGCACGCCTCGGGACGGCCCGGGGTGTGCGTGCGGTCGAGGATCTTCAGGACGTGCGGGCGGGCGCTCTGCATGCCGAAGGAGATCCGGGTGAAGCCGCCCTCCCGGAGGGTGGCCAGATACGCCGGGTCCACCGACTCCGGGTTCGCCTCCGTCGTCACCTCCGCGTCCTCCGCGAGGCCGAACTCGTCGCGGATCGCCCCCAGCATCCGTACGAGGTCGTCCGCGGCCAGCAGCGTCGGCGTACCGCCCCCGACGAAGACCGTGCGCACCTCGCGCGGGTCGTCGCCCAGCACCTTGCGGGCCAGGCGGACCTCGTCGATCAGGGTCGACGCGTAGTTGTCCCGGGAGGCGAGGACGCCTCCCGTGCCCCGCAGCTCCGTCGCCGTGTACGTGTTGAAGTCGCAGTAGCCGCAGCGCGTCGCGCAGTACGGCACATGGAGGTAGAACCCGAGGGGGCGCTCGGCGGACCCGGCGAGCGCGTGCGCGGGCAGCGCGCCGTCGTCGGGGACCGGTTCGCCGTCGGGGAGTGCGGAAGGCATGTCCTCCATTGTCCCGTACTGCCAGAAGTCCTCATTCCGCCTGCAGCACCAGCAGCGCCAGATCGTCCTCCGGCGGCTTCCCGCCGAACTCGTGCACCAGCGTCCTGATCCGCTCGGCGACCAGCTCCGCGTTCATCCCGGCGCAGTCGGCCAGGGCCGCCGCGAGCCCGTCGCCGTCGTCGAACTGGCGGGACCCGCTGCGCCGCTCGGTCACCCCGTCGGTGACGCACAGCAGCGTGTCGCCCGAGCGCAGCTCGAAGGTCTCGCACGTGTACGTCTCGTCCTCGACGACCCCGAGCAGCGTCTGCGGCTGGGCCACGGCCCGTACGTCGCCGCCCGGGCCGAGCAGCAGCGGCAGCGGATGCCCGGCCGAGGCGAGCGTGCAGCGCACTCCGCCGTCGAAGGGGACCAGTTCCCCGTAGAGGAGGGAGAGGAAGCGGGCGTGGGGGCCCTCGTCGGCGACCGGCATCGGCGTGCCCGCCGTGACCAGCGCCCGCGCCGCCGCGTCGGATGCCTCCGTGGCGTCGTCGAGCAGGAGCTGGTTGAGGCGGTCCAGGACGTCGGGGACGTCGTACCCCTCGCGGGCCAGCAACCGCAGCCAGGGCCGGGCGAGCCCGATCACGACCGCGGCCTCCGGGCCCTTGCCCTGGACATCGCCGAGCGCGAAGCACCACCGTCCGTGGCCGGCCGGGAAGATGTCGTAGAAGTCACCGCTCGGTCCGCCCATGTCGCACGGCTCGTACACAAGTGCGCTGCTCACCCCGGGGATCTCGGCGACCGCGCCGGGCAGCAGCCCGCGCTGGAGCACCCGGCTGATGGTGGCCTGGCGCGCGTACTGCCGGGCCGCCCCGATGGCCAACGCCACCCGGCGGCTGAGGTCCTCGACGAGTCCGGTGATCTCGTCGGGGAAGCGCAGCAACCCGGCCCGCCCGATGACGAGCGTCCCGAGCGGCCGCCCGCCCGCGATCAGCCGGTAGGCGAGCGCCGCCCCGGTCGCGCCCCGCGGGCCCAGCGCCTCGCCGGGCCAGGGCACGGGCACCGCCCGGGAACGCACCGACTCGGGCAGCCGGGGCGGGTCCTTCTCCAGGCCCCTGCGCAGTTCCTCGATGAGGTTCTCGCTGCCGTGCCAGACGCGGGCGAGCCGGGGCCCGGCCGCGATCGGCGCCGAAGGGCCGCGCCAGCCGGTCGCCTCGTCCTCCAGCCACACCGCGCACCAGTCGGCGAGCCGGGGCACGATCAGCTGCCCGGTGAGCGCGGCGACCAGGTCCTCGTCGAGCTGCCCGGCGAGCAGGTCGGACGCCTCGGCCAGGAAGGACAGCGCGCCGCGGCCCCGCCACTCCCGGTCGTGCAGGCCGCGCCCGGGTTCGGCGAAGGCGGAGAGTTCGGGCCCGAGTATCTCGGCCGGGCTCAGCCCGCGTCCCAGGGCGCTGTCCCCGGCGTACGTGTCGATCCCGTCCTCGGCGTCCAGGGCGGCGTGCAGGGGAAGCAGCGCCCAGACGGTCTTCGTGCCGGTGCGGTAGCTGATCCCCCAGGCCGTGGAGAGGGAGGAGACGAGGCGCAGGCCGCGCCCGTACTCCGGTATGCCGTAGGGGCGCTCGGTGCCGTCGTCCCGGACCGCGCGCGAGGGGTGGTGGTCGGAGACCTCGACGAGGAGCCCGGCCGACTCGCCCTGCGCGTCCATGAGGCGGCAGACCAGCTCGACGTCGGTGCCGGCGTGGATGACGGCGTTGGTGACGAGTTCGCTGACGACGAGCAGGGCGTCGTCGGCCAGCCGCTCGGTGACGGCGTCGGGCTCGGCGGCCCGGTCCCACTCGCTGAGGGCGGCGCGTACGAGCCGGCGGGCGGTGCCGGCCGCAAGGGGGCTGCCGGGCAGGGTCGCCCGCACCACCGTGCGCAGGGGCGCCGACTCGAGCACGTCGGGGGAGCGGGAGGCGGTCTCCCGTTGGGTGGGAATGGGCCCCATGGACAGCTCCCCGGGCAGTTCGGTCGAATGAGCCTGTGGCGATGCGGACAGGGTGACAGACTGGCCCCGCCCATAAGCACCGAGTTACCTAAGTGGCCCGCCATGAGTGAGAACCGTGCTACGCATGTGGTCGAAGACGGACAGATTCGAGCAGGGCATGCCTACTGAGAAGACGTCCGAGGACAGCGCCGGCATCCTCCTCGTCGACGACATGGAGGACAACCTGACCGCACTGGAGGCCGTGCTGCGCTCGCTCAACGAGCCGCTGGTGCGCGCGCGTTCGGGCGAGGAGGCGATGAAGGCGCTGCTCGAGCGCCGGTTCGCGGTGGTCCTGCTGGACATCCGCATGCCGGGCATGGACGGTTTCGAGACCGCCGCGCACATCAAACGCCTCGACCGGGCCAAGGACGTCCCGATCGTCTTCCTGACCGGCTCGGACGCGGAGGCCGGGTATGCCTTCCGGGGGTACGCGACGGGGGCCGCGGACTATCTGACGAAGCCGTTCGATCCATGGGTGCTGCGGGCCAAGGTGACGGTGTTCCTCGATCTGTACCGCAAGAGCAGGCAGTTGGAGCGGCTGCAGGAGGGCCTGGCCGGCCTGGTGGAGCGCCTGTCCGGCC
Source organism: Streptomyces sp. NPDC051104 (assembly GCF_040682835.1). Classification (NCBI taxonomy): domain Bacteria; kingdom Bacillati; phylum Actinomycetota; class Actinomycetes; order Kitasatosporales; family Streptomycetaceae; genus Streptomyces; species Streptomyces sp. NPDC051104. The sequence continues at coordinate 258,055 of NZ_JBFBBS010000002.1, forward strand.
TGGAGGAACGCCTGTCCGCGGACGACCTCCCGGACCTGGCGGAACTACGGTGCCGGGTCCGGGAGTTACAGCAGTTGGCAGCCGAGGGGCAGGCGTCCTGATGTTTTTTAGGCTTCGCGCGATCCCGCGTACATCTCATCGATCAGGTGCTTGTACTCACGTTCGACGACCGGACGCTTCAGCTTCAGGCTGGGCGTGATCTCCCCGTGCTCCACATCGAGGTCCCGCGGCAGCAGCCGGAACTTCTTGATGGTCTGCCAGCGCTGGAGGCCCTCGTTGAGCTGCTTGACATAGCCGTCGACCATCTCCACCGTCTGCGGGGCGGCCACGACCTCGGCGTAGGACTTGCCCTCCAGGCCGTTCTCCTTCGCCCACTCCAGGATCGCGACCTCGTCGAGCGCGATCAGCGCGGTGCAGAAGTTACGGTCGGCACCGTGCACGAGGATGTTGGAGACATACGGGCACACCGCCTTGAACCGTCCCTCGACCTCGGCGGGCGCGATGTACTTGCCGCCGGATGTCTTGATGAGGTCCTTCTTGCGGTCGGTGATGCGCAGATACCCGTCGGGCGACAGCTCGCCGATGTCACCGGTGTGGAACCAGCCGTCCGGCTCCAGCACCTCGGCGGTCTTCTCCGGCAGCCCGTGGTAGCCCTCCATGATGCCGGGGCTGCGCAGCAGGATCTCGCCGTCGTCCGCGATGCGCACCTCCGTGCCGGGCAGCGGCTTGCCGACCGTGCCCGTGCGGTAGGCCTCGCCCGGGTTGACGAAGGAGGCCGCGGAGGACTCGGTGAGGCCATAGCCCTCCAGGATGTGGATGCCGGCGCCCGCGAAGAAGTACCCGATCTCGGGCGCGAGGGCGGCCGACCCGGAGACGCAGGCCCGCAGCCGGCCGCCGAACGCCTCGCGGATCTTGGCGTAGACGAGGGTGTCCGCGACCTTGTGCTTGGCGCCGAGGCCGAACGGCACGGCGTGGGTACCGGTGCGGCGGAAGTTGTCCTGCGAGACCTTGGCGTACTCGCGGGCCACCTCGGCCGCCCACTGGAAGATCTTGTACTTGGCCGGGCCGCCCGCCCGGGCCTTGGCCGCGACGCCGTTGTAGACCTTCTCGAAGATGCGCGGCACGGCGGCCATGTACGTCGGCTGCACGACCGGCAGATTCTCGATGATCTTGTCGACGCGGCCGTCGACGGCGGTGACGTGCCCGACCTCGATCTGGCCGGAGGTGAGCACCTTGCCGAAGACGTGGGCGAGCGGCAGCCACAGGTACTGCACGTCCTCGGGACCGAGCAGCCCGGTCGCGGCGATCGCCTTCGCCATGTACGCCCAGTTGTCGTGCGGCAGACGCACGCCCTTGGGGCGGCCGGTGGTACCGGAGGTGTAGATGAGCGTGGCGAGCTGGTCCTTGGTGATCGCGCCGACCCGTTCCTTGATCAGCTCGGGGTGCTTCTCCAGGTAGGCGGCGCCGCGCTGCTCCAGTTCGGCCAGGGTGAGCACCCCGTCGCCGGTCTCGGCGCCGGCCGGGTCGATCACCACGACATGGGTCAGGGCGGGCAGTTCGTCGCGCTTCTGCTGTGCCTTGGCGAGCTGCTCGGCGTTCTCCGCGACGAGGACCTTGCTCTGGGAGTCGGAGAGGATGAAGGCCGACTCATCGGCGTTGGTCTGCGGATAGATGGTGGTCGTGGCGGCACCGGCGCACAGGATGCCGAGGTCGGCGAGGATCCACTCGACCCGGGTGGAGGAGGCGAGGGCGACGCGCTGCTCGGGCTGGACACCCAGTTCGATGAGCCCGGCCGCGATCGCGTGGACCCGCTCGGCGGCCTCGGCCCAGCTCAGCGACTTCCAGTCGTCGGGGCCCTCGCCGGAGGCCGGGGGTACGGGGTAGCGGTAGGCCTCGGCGTCCGGCGTGGCCGCCACGCGCTCCAGGAAGAGTGCCGCCACGGAGGGCGGACGGTTCTCGGTCAAAGTCTGTGTGTCGCTCACGACATCCTCCGGGGCCCGCGGCGGTGCGGCTGGCTGGCTCATTGCTGCTGGATCGTTGCGGCTGCGGTCACTCGAGACCGTTTGTTTAACTCACGAGTAACCCTCGAGCAGGCATCAGAGTAGAGCCCGACCGGCCGGTGCGTAAGGGGCGGTGGCCTGTCGTTTCGTACACAGAGCGACCGGGCGCACGCACAGGGACCCGCCGCGCTTTCGCACGACGGGCCCCGTACCGTCCGGTTTGCCGGGGTCATCGCGGCAGACCCGGGTTACTTCTTGGCCTTGCTCGACCCCGCGCTGTCATCGCTGGAGAGCACCGCGATGAAGGCTTCCTGCGGAACCTCCACGGAACCCACCATCTTCATCCGCTTCTTGCCCTCCTTCTGCTTCTCCAGCAGCTTCCGCTTACGGGAGATGTCACCGCCGTAGCACTTGGCGAGGACGTCCTTGCGGATGGCGCGGATGGTCTCGCGGGCGATCACGCGGGAGCCGATGGCGGCCTGCACCGGCACCTCGAAGTTCTGCCGCGGGATGAGCTCCTTCAGCTTGGCGACGAGCCGGACACCGTAGGCGTACGCCTGGTCCTTGTGGGTGATCGCCGAGAAGGCGTCGACCTTGTCGCCGTGCAACAGGATGTCCACCTTGACAAGTGAGCTGCTCTGCTCTCCCGTGGGCTCGTAGTCCAGGGAGGCATAGCCGCGCGTCTTGGACTTCAGCTGGTCGAAGAAGTCGAAGACGATCTCGGCGAGCGGCAGCGTGTAGCGGATCTCGACACGGTCCTCGGAGAGGTAGTCCATGCCGAGGAGGGTGCCGCGGCGGGTCTGGCACAGCTCCATGATCGCGCCGATGAACTCGGTGGGCGCGAGGATCGTGGCCCGTACGACCGGCTCGTACACCTCGGCGAGCTTGCCCTCGGGGAATTCGCTCGGATTGGTGACCGTGTACTCGGTGCCGTCCTCCATGATCACGCGGTAGACCACGTTGGGCGCGGTGGCGATCAGGTCCAGCCCGAACTCGCGCTCGAGCCGCTCGCGGACGACGTCGAGGTGCAGCAGTCCGAGGAAGCCGACCCGGAAGCCGAAGCCGAGGGCGGCGGAGGTCTCCGGCTCGTAGACGAGCGCGGCGTCGTTGAGCTGGAGCTTGTCGAGGGCCTCGCGCAGGTCGGGGTAGTCGGAGCCGTCCAGCGGATACAGGCCCGAGAAGACCATGGGCTTCGGGTCCTTGTACCCGCCCAGCGGCTTCTCGGCGCCCTTGACCTGGCTGGTGATGGTGTCACCGACCTTGGACTGGCGGACGTCCTTCACCCCGGTGATGAGGTAACCCACCTCACCGACCCCGAGGCCGTCGGCACCGAGCATCTCGGGCGAGTTGACGCCGATCTCCAGCAGTTCGTGCGTGGCGCCGGTGGACATCATCCGGATGCGCTCGCGTTTGTTGAGCTGGCCGTCGATGACACGGACGTAGGTGACGACGCCGCGGTAGGAGTCGTAGACCGAGTCGAAGATCATCGCGCGGGCGGGCGCGTCGGCGACGCCGACCGGGGCCGGGATCTGCTCGACGACCTTGTCCAGCAGCGCCTCGACGCCGAGGCCGGTCTTGGCGGAGACCTTCAGTACGTCACCGGGATCGCAGCCGATGAGGTTGGCGAGTTCCTCGGCGAACTTCTCCGGCTGCGCGGCCGGCAGGTCGATCTTGTTGAGGACGGGGATGATCGTGAGGTCGTTCTCCATCGCCAGGTAGAGGTTGGCGAGGGTCTGCGCCTCGATGCCCTGGGCGGCGTCGACGAGGAGGATGGTGCCCTCGCAGGCGGCGAGGGAGCGGGAGACCTCATAGGTGAAGTCGACGTGCCCCGGGGTGTCGATCATGTTCAGGATGTGCGTGTTGCCCGGATCGTGGGTGGGGGCCCAGGGCAGCCGCACGGCCTGGGACTTGATGGTGATGCCGCGCTCGCGCTCGATGTCCATGCGGTCGAGGTACTGAGCGCGCATCTGCCGCTGCTCGACGACGCCGGTCAGCTGGAGCATCCGGTCGGCGAGCGTGGACTTGCCGTGGTCGATGTGCGCGATGATGCAGAAATTGCGGATCAGAGCCGGGTCGGTACGGCTCGGCTCGGGCACATGGCTAGGGATCGCGGGCACGCAGGGTCCTGATTCTTGAGGCGTCCGCAGTGTCTGCGGTCTCGGGTCGGATCGATACGTAGCCTCCATGGTCCCACGCGCGCGGGGCTACGACCGGTTCGGGCCGTGCCGGAGGCGGTGGAACGGGTGGCCAGGAGAGGCCTCGAGGCCGGTTTGGGCGGGCCAGAGGGCGGCTGGTAGCCTGGGTGGCTGTGTCTCCTGCCCTCTCAGCGCGAGACACGTCTTCAAGAAATCACCGGCGCGTGAGACGTCCAGTCTCCCGCGCCTGAACCTGTAAAGGCTCATTCGTGGCGAACATCAAGTCCCAGATCAAGCGGAACAAGACGAACGAGAAGGCGCGCCTGCGCAACAAGGCCGTCAAGTCCTCGCTCAAGACCGCGATCCGCAAGGCTCGCGAGGCCGCTGCCGCGGGCGACGCCGAGAAGGCCACCGAGCTCCAGCGCGCCGCCGCGCGTGCGCTCGACAAGGCCGTCTCGAAGGGCGTCATCCACAAGAACCAGGCCGCCAACAAGAAGTCGGCGCTGGCCGCCAAGGTCACGACCCTCAAGGGCTGACCCCCTCCATTTGATCTGAACTGGTCCAACCGCCGGAAGGACCCAGAGCGGGCCCTCTCTCATCCGCTCCCGACCGGCACCCCGAGTCCGTACGCGGCCTGCGTTCGCCACGCGGGTACGGACTCACCCGCTCGAACCGAAGGCCCCGCCGGCCGTCCTTCCCCAGGACGGAGTGTGCGGGGCCTTCGGCGTGGGCCGCCAGTCGGGGACGGGTAGCCAGTCGGCGTGGGGAGCCACGTCAGCCGGAGCAGTCAGTGGGCACGGGTAGCCCGTCGGCGGGGGGAGCCACGTCAGCGGGGGCAGCCAGTCGGCATGGGGAGCCACGTCGGCGGGCAGTCAGTCGGCGTGGGGAGCCACGCCGACACGGGCAGCCGCGCGTGCGCGGGCCGCGCTCCTCGCTAGCCGCGCCCCCGGGACCGCGCCGCCCGGGCGATCGTCACCACGGCCTTCTCCAGCGCGTACTCCGGGTCGTCCCCGCCGCCCTTCACGCCCGCGTCCGCCTCGGCCACCGCGCGCAGCGCGACCGCGACCCCCTCCGGCGTCCAGCCCCGCATCTGCTGCCTGACCCGGTCGATCTTCCACGGCGGCATGCCCAGCTCCCGGGCGAGGTCCGCGGGGCGACCGCCCCGGGCCGAGGAGAGCTTCCCGATCGCCCGCACCCCCTGCGCCAGCGCGCTCGTGATCATCACCGGCGCCACGCCTGTCGCCAGCGACCACCTGAGCGCCTCCAGCGCCTCCGCCGCCCGCCCCTCGACCGCCCGGTCCGCGACCGTGAAGCTGGAGGCCTCGGCCCGCCCGGTGTAGTACCGCCCGACCACCGCCTCGTCGATCGTGCCCTCGGCGTCCGCGGTGAGCTGCGCCACCGCGGACGCCAGCTCCCTCAGATCGCTGCCGATCGCGTCGACCAGCGCCTGGCACGCCTCGGGCGTCGCCGAACGCCCCAGCGTGCGGAACTCTCCACGGACGAACGCCAGTCGGTCCGCCGGCTTCGTCATCTTCGGGCACGCCACCTCCCGGGCGCCCGCCTTGCGCGCGGCGTCGAGCAGGCCCTTGCCCTTGGCGCCGCCCGCGTGCAGCAGCACCAGGGTGATCTCCTCGGCGGGCGAGCCGAAGTACCCCTTGAGTTCCTTGATCGTGTCGGCCGGAAGATCCTGTGCGTTGCGTACGACCACGACCTTGCGCTCGGCGAAGAGCGACGGGCTCGTCAGCTCGGCCAGCGTGCCGGGCTGCAACTGCTCCGGGGTCAGGTCCCGCACGTCCGTGTCGGCGTCGGCGGCCCGGGCGGCGGCCACCACCTCCCGCACGGCACGGTCGAGCAGGAGGTCCTCCTGGCCCACGGCAAGGGTGACGGGGGCGAGAGGGTCGTCATTCGCGGTCTTCTTGGCCATCACGGACAGCATCCCACGCGCCACTGACAACGGGTGCCCGCGGCCGCCGCCGCCCGAAGGGTTACGGCTCCTCCCGCCAGCCGTCCCACTCCCCCGCGAACGCGTCCAGCCGCTCCGGATCGAGCAACTGTTGTTCGTCCCGCAGCACCACCAGCCACTGCGCGTCCTCGGCGTCGTCCTCGCCGGCCAGTGCGTCCCGGACGATCCGCGGTTCCTCGTCCAGCCGGAACCGCTCCGCCAGCGCCTCCGCCGCCTCCTGAGCGGCATCGCGGTCCGGTAGCACCAGCACATGTCTCACATCACTCACGAGGCCATTCTCCGGCACCGGGACGCGACCGGCGCCCAAGCCCCGAACCGCTCGCTGGAGAACTCGAGCGAAGTCGCACTCCACCACTGGTGAGACCGGCACCACACGACTGGCACCACACGACCGCAGAGCGGGAATCCAGCACATGTGCCGGAACTGCGCGACGAGTGACACCGATCAGCCGCTTTGGCCCGTCTTTCGTAGCGTGGGCGCCCGGTCCAGCTCGATCCCGAACCGCTCCCGGTACACCTCCAGCACCTCCTTCTCGTCCGCCAGTTCCGTCCCCTCCTTCCGCCCGTCCGGGGTCGTCACCGTCAGTCGGCTGCCACTGAGCGTGATCCGCCCTCCGTCCTCCGTGACCCGCGAGCACACCAGCGACCGCACGAAGTGCGACTCGGGCGACGTGCTGTGCCACCAGACTCCGGCCCTGAAGTCCCTGAGCGCCCGCGGCCGCACCTCCAGCCGGTACTGCCGCCTGCCCTCCCGCATCACGTCCAGATCCCCGAACTCGGCCGAACCGCCGCCTCCCCTCGCCCCCGCCGCATAGGCCCCCGCCTCGATCACCCGGAAAACCCCGGCCGGGTCCCGCTGCTCGCCCCGCTCCCGCAACGCCAGCGGACAGTGGCTGTGCGCACCGAACCCGACGTCCGCCAGCCAGTCGCCTCCGTCCACCGTCCGTACCCGCAGCGCGAGATGGTCGTACGGAATCCCGAGCCGCCCCTCGTCGTCGTAGACCCGCCCGGCGAGCAGCGTGACATCGAAGCCGAGCGCGGCCAGCAACGCCCCGAACGCTCCGTTGAGTTCGTAGCAGAAGCCGCCCCTGCGCGCCCCCACGATCTTGTCCAGCAGCCGCTCCTCCTCCAGCACGATCTTCTCGCCGAGGTGGATCGACAGGTTCTCGAACGGCACGGTCCTCAGGTGGCGCAGATGCAGCTCACGCAGCACATCGCCGGTGGGCCAGGCGGGGTGCTGCGCCCCGATCCTGCGGAGGTAGGCGTCAACCTGTGCGGAGTCCATGCCCTCAGTCTCTCGCCACGCTCAACCCCCCGCCCGCCCCGACGACGGCGATCGCGCCGTCCTGGTCCGTACGCAGCACCAACGCGCCCTCGTCCCGCAGCGCCGCGACCGTGCTCGGCGCCGGATGACCGTAGGGGTTGTCCCTGCCGCACGAGATCAGCGCGAGCCGCGGTGCCACCCTGCGTATGAGCTCCGGGTCCTGGTAGGCCGACCCGTGATGGGCGACCTTGAGGACGTCCACGGGTCCCAGCTCCGCCCCGGCCGGTGATCTCAGCAGCGCCTGCTGGGCCGGTGGTTCGAGATCCCCGAGCAGCAGCAGGGTCAGCCCCGCCGACCGCACGAACAGCGCCACACTCGCGTCGTTCGGACCGTCGGGGGCCGGGGCGGGATCCTGGGGAGGCCACAGCACCCGCCAGTCGAGTTCCCCGGTGCGACGGCCCTCCCCCGCAACGGCGCGCGTCACCGGAATGTGCCGGGCGGCCGCCTGAGCGCGCACGAACGCGGCCTGGTCCGGTGGCTCGTCGAACCCGGTCGTCTCGATCACCCCGACCGCACGCCCGCGCAGCACTCCCGGGAGACCCGCCACATGGTCGGCGTGGAAGTGGGTCAGCACGAGCAGTGCGACCCGGCTGACGCCGAGCACGGTCAGACACCGGTCGACCAGCGCCGGATCGGGCCCCGCGTCCACGACCACCGCCGTGCCCTCGCCCGCCGCCAGCACGGTCGCGTCACCCTGCCCCACGTCACACATCGCGAACCGCCAGCCCGGCGGCGGCCACCCGGTGATCACCCGGGTCAGAGGGGGCGGCTGCACCACCACGAGCAGCAGCACCACGGCACAGGCACCGGTCAGCCAGGGGTGCCTCAGCAGCCGCCGGCAGACGAGCAGGACCATCACCGTCACGGCTGCCAGCAGCAGCGCCCCCGCCCAGCTGCCGGGCCAGTCCACCGCGCCGCCCGGCAACGACGCCCCGGTGCGCGCGATGCCGGCGATCCACCCGGCCGGCCAACCCGCGCACCACGCCAGTGCCTTGGCGACCGGCAGAGCCACCGGAGCCACCGCCAGTGCCGCGAACCCCAACACTGTGGCCGGTGCCACCGCGAACTCCGCGAGCAGGTTGCAGGGCACCGCGACCAGACTCACCCGCGTCGACAGCACCGCGACGACCGGTGCGCACAGTGCCTGGGCGGCGGCCGCGGCGGCCAGCGCCTCGGCAAGCCTGGGCGGCACCCGGCGCCGCCGCAACTCCGTGCTCCAGCGCGGGGCGACCGTCAGCAGCGCCCCGGTGGCCAGCACGGACAGCAGGAAGCCGTAGCCCCGCGCGAGCCAGGGGTCGTACAGCACCAGCAGCAGGACCGCGACGGCCAGCGCGGGCAGCAGGGATCTGCGGCGCCCGGTGGCGAGTGCGAGCAGCGCGATCGTCCCGCAGGCCGCGGCCCGGAGCACGCTCGGGTCGGGCCGGCACACGACCACGAAGCCGAGCGTGAGCACGCCGCCCAGCAGCGCCGTGCCCCGCAGCGGGATGCCGAGCAGCGGTGCGAGTCCTCGGCGCTCCACGCGCTGCGCCAGTCCGGCCGGGCCGATGAACAGGGCCAGCAGAAGCGTGAAGTTGCCTCCGCTCACGGCCAGCAGATGCGCGAGATCCGTCTCCTTGAAGGCGTCGTCCAGCTCCGGGGTGACTCGCGAGGTGTCGCCCACGACCAGCCCAGGCAGCAGCGCCCGCGCGTCCGGGTCGAGCCCGTCGGTCGCCTCACGCAGCCCCGCGCGCAACCGCCCCGCCCATCGCTGCGCCGTCGACGGCTCGCCCACGACGTCGGGTGGCCCCCCGTCCCGGACGCGCACCACGGCGGCGACGCGGTCACCTCCCGTCAGCGGGAGTGCCAGCCTGCCCGCCACGCGCACCCGCGTCGAGGGCAGCAGCGCAAGCCACGGCGACCGCCCGGGCTCCACCCCGCGGGTGCGCGGATCGACGACCAGCAGCACGGGCGTCCGCGTCGCCACCGCGGTCCCGTCGGCCTTCGTCAGGCTCCGCATCTCGCCGTCAAGCAGGACGGCGGTAGCCGTGGCGTGATCGCCCTTGACCCTGGGCCGGGTGAGCCGTGGATCGGAGGTGACCTCGATCTCCGCCCTCACCTCGGCGTACTGACGCGCCAGAGCGGGAACCGGCCCCCGGCGCAGATCCGCGCCATGGAGCCCGGCGGAGGCGGCGGCAGCGGCGACACAGAGCAGCACGGCGGCGACCGACACCGCCGACCGCGGGCCCCCGGCCCGAAGCCCGTCGCCAGGGCCTCCCCACCGCAGCACCAACAGCCCACCGGCCACCGCAAGACAGCCGGCGGCCACACCGACGACCCAGGCGGCCGGCGCGTCCAGAGCCCACGCGGCCGCGCCCCAGGCCCCCAACGCGGGCCCCACCAGCCGGAGATCCGCCGACCCCTCCTGCCGGGGGTGGGGATCACCCAGCGGACTGCGGACATCCCCCGGTGGCGCCTTCCGCCTGTCCGCGCCGGGTTGCTTCGGCGGCCTCATGGCCGTACGAGGTTCCGTAGGTCGGCGAAACGGCGTTCGCCGATGCCGTTGACCTGCCGAAGTTCGTCGACCGAGCGGAAACCGCCGTGCTGGGACCGGTAGTCGACGATGTGCTGGGCCAGCACGGGCCCCACCCCCGGCAGCGCGTCGAGCTGGTCCACCGTCGCGGTGCTGAGGGAGACCGGGGTGCCGGGAGCGGCCGATCCGCCGGCCGCCGGAAGGGCCGGGCCGGCGCCCGGTGCCAGGGCCGGACCGCCCACCACGATCTGCTCGCCGTCCACCAGGAGGCGGGCGCGGTTGAGGCCGTCGGTGTCGGTGCCCGGGCGTACTCCGCCCGCCGCCCGCAGGGCGTCCGCCACCCGTGACCCGGCCGGCAGCCTCTGCAGCCCGGGGTTGCGCACCTTGCCGCCGATGTCCACCACCACGGCGGCTCCCGTCCCCGCTCCGGTGCCGCCTGCTGCCTGCGGTCCGGTCGCCTTCGGTCCCGTCGAGGCGCCCGACTCCGCCGAACGTTTGGCTCCCGCCGTCCCGTAGGGCGCCGCCGCCCGCACCACCTCGGGCGCCCGCATCGGCTCGGTCCGGCCCGTCCAGAAGTGCTGCGCGGCGAAAACCACGGCCACCAGCAGGAGCACGCCCAGCGCGGCCACGCTCCTCCGCTCCAGCCCGCACCTGGTCTGCAGCCACAACGGCATCCGTTCGCGCAGTGCCGGGACGACCCGCTCCCGCCAGACTCCGCCCGTCGCGGCGGGCTCGGGTGCGTCCATGTCGCCGACGGCGGCCGGCCCGCTCGGCCGGGCGCTCCCGCTCCCCGCCGACGTGCCCGCCCGTGACTCCCCGACGTCCCGGTCCGCCCTCGGTGGCCCGTTTCCCCATGCCTGTCGTTCCGTTGCTCCTTCGGCGAAGGGTGCCTCCGCGCGTTCGGCGAAGAGTGCCTCCGCACGCAGGCGCAGCACGTCAGCGGCCGAGGGCTGGTGTCGTCGGGCGTGCGCCCGCGGATGCCGCGGGCGGTGGTGGGCGCGGCCGTCGGAGCCGGGGCCGCGGCCGGGGCCGCTTGTGGGAGCGGTGGTGCGTGAACGTGATCGAAGTGCCATGCGCCGAGGATCGGGCAGATCACCGACCTCGTGATGATCTTGGTCAATTCCCGGGGATTACTGCCCGGTTGTGGATAACTCCGTCACCCACATGAGTCACCATCGCCCCAGGTACCGGTGTGACCCCGTCACCGAGGCGACACCACGGCCCCCAGCAGACCCGGTCCCGTGTGCGCCCCGATCACCGCCCCGACCTCGCTCACATGCAGGTCGGCCAGCCCGGGCACCCGTGCGCGCAGGCGGTCGGCGAGCGCCGACGCCCTTTCCGGAGCGGCGAGATGGTGGACCGCGATGTCGACCTGCCCGTTGCCGGCGCGCTCGGCGACGATCTCCTCCAGGCGGGCGATGGCCTTGGACGCCGTACGCACCTTCTCCAGCAACTCGATACGGCCGCCGCTCAGCTGCAACAGCGGCTTCACCGCGAGCGCCGAGCCGAGCAGCGCCTGCGCGGCGCCGATCCGGCCGCCGCGCCGCAGATAGTCCAGGGTGTCGACGTAGAAGTACGCGGAGGTGTCCGCGGCCCGCTTCTCCGCCGCCGTGACGGCGTCGTCGACCGTGCCGCCCGCCTCCGCGGCCTGAGCGGCGGCCAGCGCGCAGAAGCCGAGGGCCATCGCGACCATCCCGGTGTCGACCACGCGCACCGGCACGGGAGCCTCGCGCCCGGCGAGCACCGCGGCGTCGTACGTGCCGGAGAACTCGGAGGACAGGTGCAGCGAGACGATGTCGGTCGCCCCCGTGGCGGCGACCTTGCGGTAGGTCTCGGCGAACTGCTCCGGGCTGGGCCGGGAGGTGGTGACGGGCCGTCGCTTCTGCAGGGCCTGGGCCAGGGAACGGGCGGAGATCTCGGTGCCCTCTTCGAGTGCCTGGTCGCCGAGGACCACGGTCAGGGGCACCGCGGTGATGCCGTGGCGCTCCATCGTCCGCGGCGGCAGGTAGGCCGTTGAATCGGTGACGATCGCGACATGGCGGGACATGAGCTGGAGGTTACCTGCCGGAACGCGCCGGTGGCAGACCGACCCCGCCGACCTGGACGGTCCGTGGAGCGATCATCGGGTGCTCTCGGGGCGGGGCTTCCTCTGCCAGGGGTACACGGGCCGCTGGGTGCGCGGGCCGAGCGCCGGCCGGGTCTGCTCCCGGGCCGTACGCGACTCGGGTGTCTCCGGCCAGGCCTGGGAGGAGGCCGCGTCCTCCGGCGCCGGCGCCTCGGGCCAGGACGGGGCGGACCCCGTCGGCTGCTCTCTGGTCCAGTGGCGCAGGGCGCCCGCCTCCACATCGATCTGGGCGCTCAGCGCGTCCAGGTCGTCGTCCGCGAACCGGCGTGCCCTGTCATGGGCGGCCCAGCGCAGCGAGTCCGCCGACCGGGTGACACGCTCGGTCCGTTCGCGCAGCTCGGGCAGTCGGGAGACCAGCGCCTGCCGGTCCGGCTCCGCCTCCAGGCGCCGCAGCTCGGCGTCCAGTTCGTGTCCGTGCGCGCTGAGGCGCTTGAAGAGGCCCAGCGCCTCCTTCAGCGACGCGTCCTCGGTGACGCCCGCGTGGAGGGCGTCCTGAGTTGCGCGCATCGAGGTGCGCAGCCTCAGCCGCAGCTCGGCGAGTTCACCCGCCGGGCCGGGCTGGGTGAGGGTTCTGGCGCGCAGGGTGGTGTCCTCCACCGTGCGGCGGGCCTGCGCGATCGTACGGTCCACGCCGCGTTTCGCCGCGCCGACCGCCTTCACCGTCGCATACACGCCGAGGACGAGGCACAGCACGAACAGGAGCGCGATGACGGTCAGAACGGCTTCCACAACGCTCCTCCTCCGGTCGGCCGGGCGGCTGCTCACCGCTCTTCCACGGTAAACGCAACGGGCAGGCCCAGGGTTCCGGAAGAACCCCGAACCTGCCCGTAGGGGACTACCCCGACAAGGGCGGCACGGGTCGCCCGAGGCGACGGCCGCTATGCCGTGACGATGTTCACGAGCTTCGGCGCGCGCACGATCACCTTGCGGATCCCCGCGCCGCCCAGGGCCGCGACCACCTTCTCGTCGGCCAGCGCGACCTTCTCCAGTTCCTCCTCGGAGATCGAGGGCGGAACCTCCAGGCGCGCCTTGACCTTGCCCTTGACCTGGACCACGCAGGTCACGGTCTCGTCCACGACGTAGGCGGGGTCGGCGACCGGGAAGTCCTGGTGGACGACGGAGTCGGTGTGGCCCAGCCTGCGCCACAGCTCCTCGGCGATGTGCGGGGCCAGCGGAGCGATCAGCAGCACCAGCGACTCGGCGACCGAGCGCGGCACCGAGCCTCCCGCCTTCGTCAGGTGGTTGTTCAGCTCGGTGATCTTGGCGATGGCCGTGTTGAACCGCAGGCCCTCCAGGTCCTGGCGCACGCCGTCGATGGCCTTGTGCAGGGCGCGCAGGGTGTCCTCGTCGGGCTCGGCGTCGACGACGGTGACCTCACCGGTGGTCTCGTCGACGACATTGCGCCACAGCCGCTGCAGCAGCCGGAACTGGCCGACCACCGCGCGCGTGTCCCACGGCCGCGACACGTCCAGCGGGCCCATCGCCATCTCGTACAGGCGCAGGGTGTCCGCGCCGTACTCGGCGCAGATCTCGTCCGGAGTGACCGCGTTCTTCAGGGACTTGCCCATCTTGCCCAGCAGGCGGGTGACCTTCTCGCCCTGGTAGTAGTACGCGCCGTCGCGCTCCTCCACCTCGGCGGCCGGCACCGCGATGCCACGGCTGTCGCGGTAGACGTAGGCCTGGATCATGCCCTGGTTGAACAGCTTGTGGAACGGCTCCGCGGAGGAGACGTACCCCAGGTCGTACAGCACCTTGGACCAGAAGCGCGCGTACAGCAGGTGCAGCACGGCGTGCTCGGCGCCGCCGACGTACAGGTCGACGCCACCGTGCGGCATGCCCTCGCGCGGGCCCATCCAGTACTGCTCGATGGCCGGGTCGACCAGCTTCTCGCTGTTGTGCGGGTCCAGGTAGCGCAGCTCGTACCAGCAGGAACCGGCCCAGTTGGGCATGGTGTTGGTCTCGCGGCGGTACTTCTTCGGGCCGTCGCCCAGGTCCAGGGTGACGTTGACCCACTCCTGGTTGCGCGACAGCGGGGTCTCGGGCTGGGTGTCGGCGTCGTCCGGGTCGAAGGTGCGCGGCGAGTAGTCCTCGACCTCGGGCAGCTCCAGCGGCAGCATCGACTCGGGCAGCGCGTGGGCGACGCCGTCCTCGTCGTAGACGATCGGGAAGGGCTCGCCCCAGTAGCGCTGCCGGCTGAACAGCCAGTCGCGCAGGCGGAAGTTGACCGTGCCCTCGCCGATGCCCTTGCGCTCCAGCCACTCGGTGATGCGCGCCTTGGCGTCGGTGACGCCCAGACCGTCCAGCTTCACCGAGTCACCGGAGGAGTTGACGATCTTCGCGTCGTAGGAGACGAAGGCGTCGTCCCACGCCGACGGGTCGGTGCCGCGGCCGTCGGTGGGCTCCACGACGCAGCGGATCGGCAGCTCGAAGGCGCGCGCGAAGGCGAAGTCGCGGCTGTCGTGCGCCGGGACGGCCATGATCGCGCCGGTGCCGTAGCCCATCAGCACGTAGTCGGCGACGAAGACGGGGATCTTCTCGCCGTTGACCGGGTTCGTGGCGTACGCGCCCGTGAAGACGCCGGTCTTGTCCTTGGCCTCGGCCTGCCGCTCGACGTCGGATTTTGAGGCGGCCTGGGCGCGGTAGGCGGCGACGGCCCCGGCGGGCGTGGCGTGACCGCCGGTCCACACCTCGTGCGTGCCCTCGGGCCACGCCTCGGGGGTGAACTTCTCGACCAGCGGGTGCTCAGGTGCCAGCACCATGTAGGTGGCGCCGAACAGGGTGTCCTGGCGTGTGGTGAAGATCGTGATCGTCTCGCCGTCGATCGGGAAGTCGACCCGGGCACCCTCGGAGCGGCCGATCCAGTTGCGTTGCTGCAGCTTGATCGCCTCGGGCCAGTCCAGCTCCTCCAGGTCCTCCAGCAGCCGGTCGGCGTAGGCGGTGATGCGCATGTTCCACTGGCGCAGCTTGGCCTTGAAGACCGGGTAGTTGCCGCGCTCGGAGCGGCCGTCGGCGGTGACCTCCTCGTTGGCCAGGACCGTGCCCAGGCCGGGGCACCAGTTGACGGGCGCGTCGGAGGCGTAGGCCAGTCGGTACTCGCCCAGGACGTCGGCGCGCTCGGCGGCGGTCAGTTCGTTCCACGCGCGCGTGGTGCCCGGGATCCCACGCTCACCCGACTCGAACTGGGCGATCAGCTGGGAGATCGGGCGGGCCTTGCGGGCCTCCTCGTCGTACCAGGAGTTGAAGATCTGCAGAAAGATCCACTGGGTCCACTTGTAGTAGTCCGGGTCGATCGTGGCGAACGACCGGCGCTTGTCGTGGCCCAGGCCCAGCCGGCGCAGCTGGGACTTCATGTTCTCGATGTTGGCCTCGGTGGACACGCGCGGGTGCGTACCGGTCTGCACGGCGTACTGCTCGGCGGGCAGGCCGAAGGCGTCGAAGCCCAGAGTGTGCAGGACGTTGTGGCCGGTCATGCGCTGGAACCGGGCGAAGACGTCGGTGGCGATGTACCCCAGGGGGTGGCCGACGTGCAGGCCGGCACCCGAGGGATACGGGAACATGTCCATGATGAACTTCTTGGGCCTGGCGGCCAGCTCGGGATCGCCTGCCAGGTCCCCGCTCGGGTTCGGCGCCTCATAGGTGCCCTCGGCGTCCCAGAAGTCCTGCCAGCGTGCCTCGATCTCGGCCGCCAGAGCGGCCGTGTAGCGGTGCGGCGCTGCCTCCGCCGACACGGCGGCGGCAGCGGGGTTCGTCTCGCTCATGATCCTCAAAGCTCCATAGATCGTCTCTGCCGGCGGAAATGAAAAAGCCCCTCGCACAGGAGGGGTCGCCGCGCCGATTCCGACCATCGGATTCGCCCGGTGGTCGGGACTGATCAGCGCGGCTCGCTAAGCAGAAGGCGTACGGCACGCATGGCGTCAGGGTACCGCAGCGCCCGAGCGCACCGCGACGGGCCACCGACGGCACCCCGGGGCGCACCCGGGGCCCGACCGGGAGCCACCCTGGCACGACCCGGGCCGACCCGGATCGAACTCGGACCCGACTCGGACACCACTCGGAGCGGACTCGGAGCGGACTCGGAGCGAACCGGATGAACCCAACACCGATCGCAGCCGTACTCAGACATCGACGGTCGGGTGGGGAACGTCACGAAAGGCTGATTCCAATTCAAATATTACTTCGCGTAACAGTAGCTAATCGGACATCGCAACCACGCCCGCGCCCTTTGATAACAGGGCAATAACTGAAACCACGTACCGCTCGGTTTGGAGCCACCTAGAGTGCGGCAGCGGGACCGCCTTCCCGAAACTGTTCGGAGTTGCCCCCATGAACCCTCCACGTAGTAACAGCTCGCTCCCCAAGCCGGGCCGCTCGGCCTACGGCGTGGCGTCGGCTGTGGTGCTGCTGCTCATACCCGTCATCGTGCTGTCCGGCGGGAACGCAGTCCGGGACTTCCTCAACTTCGGAGCGGGCGTGCTCTCGCTCGTCTCCCTCAGCTGCTCCGTGATCTGGGGGCTCGTCGCTCAGGACCGGATCTTCCTCAACACCCGCCAGCGGATCGTGGCGCAGGCCGTCCACCGGACCACCGCGGTCGCCTCGATCGCGTTCCTCCTGGTGCACGTCACGGTCAAGATCGCGCTCGAACACACGGTGCTGATCGCCGCGCTGATCCCCTTCAGCCTCGGCGTCAGCGGCTCGGCCGGTCTCATCGGCCTCGGCTCCCTGGCCGGCCTCCTCATGATCTTCGTGGGTATCACCGGCGCACTGCGCAGCAACTTCGCGACCCCGGCGCCCGTCGCGGCGCGCTGGCGGGCGATGCACATGCTGGCCTACCCGTCCTGGTGCGCCGCGCTCGTGCACGGCCTGTACGCGGGACGCGCGGCGAAGCCGTTCTTCATGGTGTCCTACGAGCTGTGCCTGCTCGGGGTCATGGGGGCGCTGGCCCTGCGCGCCGCGCCGCGCCCGTTCAAGCGCAAGGTGGCCGACAGGGTCTTCGCGATCGTCGGCGGCGGTGACATGGCGGGACGCGAAGGACTGGACGCCAGCCGCGCCCGCAACGCGGAGGCGGCGGCCCCCCTGGCGGGCTTCTCGGGGCGTTCGGCGGACCGCGCCGGCGGCCTGGAGGGTCTGGTCCCCCCGCAGCCCTCGACGCCCCTGTACGAGGCTCCCGCAGCCCGCACCATGACCCCGGAGCCCGGCAACGGCTTCGCGGCCGCCTACCGGGCCACGTCGGCCACCCCGCGCGCGCAGACACCGATGATGCCGGACGCGACCCAGCGCATGGACCTGTACGACACACAGGCCACCGAGGCCATGCCGCGCGTCGACGCCGGCGGCAGCACCTCGGGCAGCTGGCCGATCCCGTCACCGCCGCCGGTCGGGGAGGCGCCCCCCTCCGCGTACGACCCGCTCCAGGACACCGGATACACCATCCCGGCCTATGGCAATCCGGGATACAACGGATACGGCGCGAGTGAGATGTACGACACCGGTGAGACGAACGTACCGTTCGGCACGTACAACTCGAACAACACGTACAACAGCGGTCCCGCAGCGGAAACGTTCCCCGGCGCCTTCGACACGCCGGGAGCCGGCGAACCCTGGAACGCGCCTTCCGGAGGCTTTAAGTGAACGAGGCCCTGCCCGACGTCCCAGAAGTCCGGGTGGTCGGGCTTCCGCAGCTCACGTCGGGCTTCGACCTTGTCGAGAGACTCGACCTGCCGATGCACCTCAAGGTGCACGGCCCGCTCGAGCCGATGGGCGGAGAGCAGCTCGCACAGCTCGCCGAGCAGATCAACCTCAAGGGGCGCGGCGGCGCCGGCTTCCCCTTCCACAAGAAGCTGCGCTCGGTCGCCAAGTCCGCGATCCGCCGCGGCATCCGGCCGGTCGTGGTCGTCAACGGAAGCGAGGACGAGCCCGCCTGCCGCAAGGACACGGTGCTGATCAACCGTGCCCCGCACCTCATCCTGGACGGCGCCCTGCTGGTCGCGGAGGCCCTGGGCGCCCGCACGCTCGTCGTCGGGGTGACACGGGCCTCGACCGAGCGGTCGATGGAGCAGGCGCTGGCCGAGCGGGGGCTGAGCGACCGGCGCGGCGCGCCCATCCGCGCGCGCGTGCAGCGCAATCCGGTGCGCATGGTCACCGGAGCCGCCGCCTCGCTGATCCGCTCGATCGACGGCGGTCCGGCGATCCCTCCGGGGCGCAAGACCAGCGCCTCGCAGAGCGGGGTCGGCGGCGCGCCCACGCTGCTGTCGAACGCCGAGACGTTCGCCCAGCTGGCCATCGCCGCGCGCATCGGCGCCGAGCGCTACTGCAACACCGGTCTGTACGACGAGCCCGGCACCGTCATGCTCACCGTCTCGGGCGCGGTCAACCGCCCCATGGTGATCGAGGTCCCCACGGGCGTCCCGCTGCGGTACGTGCTCCAGCTGGCCGGCGCCCCGCCGGTCCCGCAGGGCGTCCTGACCGGCGGCTACCACGGCAAGTGGATCGACGCGACGACCGTCAACGAAGCGGTCGTCTCGCGCAACTCCCTGGACGCCGTCGGCGGCTCGCTCGGCGCCGGCGCGATCCTGCCGATCAGCCAGGAGACCTGCCCGCTCGGCGAGTCCCTGCAGGTCGCGAAGTGGCTGGCCGAGGAGAGCGCGGGCCAGTGCGGCCCCTGCTACCTCGGTCTGCCGGCTGCGGCCCGCGGTATGGAGGACATCCTCAACGGCGGCGGTCCGGCCGC
Source organism: Streptomyces sp. NPDC051104 (assembly GCF_040682835.1). NCBI lineage: Bacteria > Bacillati > Actinomycetota > Actinomycetes > Kitasatosporales > Streptomycetaceae > Streptomyces > Streptomyces sp. NPDC051104. Next base: position 276,838 of record NZ_JBFBBS010000002.1, read on the forward strand.
CCTGGAGGCCCTCAAGCAGGTCGCCAAGGCCGTGAAGAGGCGCGGTGCGTGCTCGCACCCGGACGGCTCGGCGATGTTCCTGGAATCGACCATCAAGGCGTTCACGGACGACCTGGCCGCGCACGTCCTCGGCAACGGCTGCGGCAGGCCCGTGGAGGGCGTGCTGCCGTTGTTCGAGGGCGGCAGGGCCCCGACGGGCATCCCGGGCGGCGGACAGGCCGAGCCGGAGGCTGGGGCCAGCCGGCAGAAGATCTACGTGGACTGGACGCTGTGCCGCGGCCACGGACTGTGCGCGGACATCCTCCCGGAGGTCTTCGAACTGGGCGCCGACGGCTTCCCCACGGTCGCCCAGGCGCCGGTGCCGCTGTACGCGGAGGCGAAGGCCCTGCGGGCCGTGCGCCGCTGCCCGGCGCTCGCGCTGCGGATCGAGGAGGACACCCGGTCCGGGCCGTCGCGCAGCAACCTGCCCGTGCTGTCGCAGGGCCGCGGACGCCGGGCCCTCGGGCGCTGACCGGACCCTCGGTCGCTGACCACACGAAACGGCGGGCCACCCTCACCGGGTGGCCCGCCGTTTCGTGTGCGCGCACCTGCGTACGCGGACTGTCCTCCCGGCGTGCACAGCCGTCCTCCCCGCTCGCACGGGTGTCCGCGGCCGCCTACGCCGAGCGCACGACGAAGGCGGCCCATCCCTCGGATGAACCGCCTTCACATTCTGTGGAGCTAAGGAGAATTGAACTCCTGACCTCCTGCATGCCATGCAGGCGCTCTACCAACTGAGCTATAGCCCCTTGCGGCCACGCGGTGGAACCGCGTATCGACCTTGTCGCCCGGTTTCCCCCGGCGGCGACGCCAACATTACACGGTCCACCGGGTGGAACACCAAATCGTTTCCCGCGTCCCCCGCGTCAGGCCGTGGCGAACGAGTAGAAGCGTTTGAGCGTGCAGTGCTCGTCCAGGAGGCGGCCGTAGATCGGCTCCCCCTCCAGCTCCCGGTAGGTCTCGATCGGGTCGCCTTTTATGATCAGTGCCCGTGCGCATTCCTCGCACCAGTACTGGTAGTCCGGGTTGACCGGCTCCATGTCACGGACGATCGGCGTGCCACTGCCGCACCAGTCGCACTTCCGCCTGTGTGCACCCATCGATCAGCTCCAGCTGTGGCCGCAGGCCGTGCACACGTAGGAGATTCCGCCGTTGTCGCCGAGCACCTGGGCGACGTGGGACGAGCCACACGAGGGGCAGTCGAGGAGGGTGGCATTCCGACGTGTCACCGCCACTGCGAGAAGATCGTGGACCTCCCCGCGGATGCTCCCTGGCATCGCTACTCCCTCCCGTCGGGCCGCGCCCCCTTCCGGCCGTTTGATTCTGCCACGGCCGGGCCAATACGGTCAGCGACGCCTTCGTACCAGTCCGGACACGGCACCCAGCGTGGCCGTCGCGGCCAGCGCGTACGTGCACACGAGGAGCGCGTCCGAAGAGGTATACGCCCCAGGGGCCCCCAGTGACTCAAGCCGGTTCAGGAAGAGTGCGCCGAAGGCCGCCACACCGATCAGCTGGCCGAGCTGGGTGACCGTGGCGAGCAGGCCGCTGGCGTCGGCCGCGTCCTCGGGCCGCACGGTGGCGAGGGCCCTGGTCAGGGTGGGGCTGAAGGCGAGCGCAAGGCCCACCCCGACGCCCGCGGAGGCCGCGTACAGCCCGGCTCCGCCGTGGCTCCCGCCATGCAGCGCGAGGCCCACCCCGGTCAGGGACAGGCCGGTGAGGACGAACCCTGCCGGGATCAGGTGGCGTTGCCAGGAGGCCGGCCACTTCCGCCAGGTCAGACCGGCCAGCCCGAACACCACGGTGGTCGGCGCGAAGGTCAGCCCGGCCCGCAGGGCGCTGTAGCCGAGGCCGCCCTGGATGTGCAGGGTCAGCGAGAAGAGAAAACCGGCGTTGACCGCCATCACGGCCAGCAGCCGGAAGACCGCGAGGCCGATACCGGGGTGGCGCAACACCCTCGGCGCGATCAACGGCGCCCCGCCGCGCCGGGCGAGCCGGGACTCGTATGCCTGGAACAGGGTGAAGGCCAGTGCGGCCGCGGCCAGGGACAGCCAGGACCACAGCGGCCAGTGCTCCTCCTGACCGAGCACGAGCGGCACGGTCAGCAGCGAGACGGCCCCGCCGAGCAGCACCAGGCCGGGCAGGTCGAGGCCGTGCGAGCGTTCCCCGGCGTGTGCGTCGTCCCGCGGCAGGACACGGCTGCCGACGGCCAGCAGTACGGCGCCGACGGGCACGTTCACGAGGAACACCGGCCGCCAGCCCGCGCCGAACAGGTCGGCGCTGACCAGGACGCCGCCGAGCACCTGCCCGGCGGCGGCACCGGTGGCCAGGACGGCGGAGTAGGCCCCGAGCGCCTTGGCCCGCGCCTCACCGGTGAAGTGACGCTGGATCAGGCTGAGCACCTGCGGGATCATCACGGCCGACCCGGCGCCCTGCACCAGCCGGAAGGCGATCAACTCCCCCGTTCCCCGGGCCAGTCCGCAGGCCAGCGAGGCGGCCGTGAACACCGCGATCCCGGCGAGGTGGACCCGGCGGTGGCCGAGCAGGTCGCCGAGGCGCGCACCGGTGATCAGCAGCACGGCGTACGCGATGGAGTACCCGGCGACCACCAGCTGCAGTCCGGCGCCGCTCGCGTGGAGGTCGGAACCGATCGTGGGTACGGCGACGTTGACGATGAAGACGTCGAGCAGGGCCATGAACTGGGCGGTGAGCACGCCCGCGAGCAGCCGGCCGGGGCGATTGTCAGTGGTGGGGGTTTTACTGGTCGCAGGTCGGGTTCCGGGGGTGGATCCGGGACCCGTTGAGGTTGTCGTCATGCCTGCGAGCCTGACGACGGGCGGACACGGGTGACGAGAGCCCGCCGATGCTGGTACCGACAGCACCTGGCAGCGGCCGGCTCCGCTCCCGACGATGGAGACGGGGGATGTGGGGACCATGACGACGACACAGCGCCGCAGGCCGGAGCTGGCCGCCTTCCTGCGCAGCAGGCGGGCCCGGGTGACACCGGCCGACGTGGGCATGCCGCCGGGACTGCGGCGCCGGACACCGGGCCTGCGCCGCGAGGAGGTGGCGCAGCTCTCCGGGGTGGGCGTGACCTGGTACACATGGCTCGAGCAGGGCCGCCCGATCAACGCCTCGCCGCAGGTCCTGGACGCGGTGGCGCGCACGCTGCGCCTGGACCGGCCGGAGCGCGAGCACCTGTACCACCTGGCGGAGGTGCCCTACGACGGGGGCGGGGAGGGGCTGCCCCAGCGGGTCGGCCAGGACGTGCAGGACGTCATCGACGCCCTGGACCCGCGTCCGGCGGCCGTCTACAACTCGCGTTACGACGTCCTCGCCACGAACGCCGCCTACGGCGACCTGTTCCGGATTCCGAGGACGCCGGACATCGGCGCGGCGAACGCGCTGTGGACGCTGTTCACGGTGCCCGAGGAGGTCTGCCCGGTGGTGCACCGGGACAGGGAGCTGCCGGTGATGGTGGCCACCCTTCGCTCCGCGTACGGCAGACACGTGGGCGAGCCGGCGTGGGAGGACTTCATACGCAAGCTGTCGGCGGCCAGTGCGTACTTCGCGGAGCTGTGGGCGAGCGGCGAGGTGATCCCGCCCGGGCCGCGGGTGAAGACCTTCCGTCACAAGGCGGTGGGCGAGCTGGGGATGACCTCGCTGTCGCTGTCGCTCGACGGAATGCCGGAGTGCAGGATCGTGGCGTACACGCCGGAGAACGAGGAGGCTCGCGAGAAGGTCGCACTGCTCAGGGCGCGGAGGCAGCGGCTGTGGCCGTCGTCGGACGAGGCGGCCGTGGAGGGCGTCCGCATGTGGGACACAGAAAATCCCGCCCCTTGACGGGACGGGATCCTGATCATCGATCTTTGACAACTCAACAGAGTGCCGATCCGTGGAGCTAAGGAGAATTGAACTCCTGACCTCCTGCATGCCATGCAGGCGCTCTACCAACTGAGCTATAGCCCCTCGTGCCACGCGGCGGAGCCGCACGGTGTTTCGCCCCGCTCGGCGGCGCGAACAAGAAGAACTTTAGCCTGCGACCTGCCAGAAAGTGAAATCCGGGTCCGGAGCAGCCGCGAGGCCGCTCAGTCGTCGTCGCCGAGGACCGGTTCCGGCAGGGTGCCCGCGTTGTGTTCGAGGAGGCGCCAGCCGCGGGTGCCTTCGCCGAGGACGGACCAGCAGCAGTTGGAGAGACCGCCGAGGCTCTCCCAGTGGTGGGCCTCCAGACCGAGCAGGCGGCCGATGGTGGTGCGGATCATGCCGCCGTGGCTGACCACGACGAGCGTCCCGTCCACGGGGAGCTTCTCGGCATGGCGGAGCACCACGGGGGCGGCCCGCTCGGCGACCTCGGTCTCCAGCTCGCCTCCGCCGCGACGGACGGGCTCGCCGCGCTTCCAGGCGGTGTACTCCTCGCCGTGCCGGGCGATGATCTCCTCGTGGGTCAGTCCCTGCCAGACGCCCGCGTACGTCTCGCGCAGGGCCTCGTCGAGGGTGACTTCCAGGCCGGTGAGCGTGGCCAGCTCGGCGGCCGTGGCGGCGGCGCGCCTGAGGTCGGAGGCGACGATGGCGTCCGGCTTCAGCGAGGCGAGCAGGCGCGCGGAGCGGCGGGCCTGGCCGATGCCGGTCTCGGTCAGTTCGACATCCGTGGAGCCCTGGAAGCGGCGCTCCACGTTCCAGGACGTCTGGCCGTGGCGCCACAGGATGATTCGGCGCCCCCGGCCCTTCTTCCCCGTCTCGGTGCCCGCTGCCGTCACCGCAGCTCCCCGCCCAGCTCCGCGTCCAGCTCGGCGGCGTCCTGGGCGGCCTGCAGCCTGGCGTGCTCCGCGGCCTTGCCGCGGGTGGCGTTGGCGTCGGGCGGCAGGTTCAGCTCGGGGCAGTCCTTCCACAGCCGCTCCAGGGCGTAGAAGACGCGCTCCTCGCTGTGCTGGACGTGCACCACGATGTCGACGTAGTCCAAGAGCACCCAGCGGGCCTCGCGGTCGCCCTCGCGGCGTACCGGCTTGGCGCCGAGTTCCTTCAGCAGCCGCTCCTCGATCTCGTCGACGATCGACTTGACCTGACGGTCGTTGGGGGCCGATGCCAGGAGGAAGGCGTCCGTGATCGACAGCACGTCGCTGACGTCGTAGGCGACGATGTCGTGCGCGAGCTTGTCGGCGGCCGCCTGGGCGGCGGTGTTGATGAGTTCCAGAGAGCGGTCCGTGGCGGTCACTACAAGGCTTTCCGTCGGCGGTCAGTGATACCTCAAGGGTCTCACGGACCGCCGACGGCACCCCATGTGATTAATGGAGCACGCCCCGGCGGCCGGGGCGTGGCCCACGTCACGAGGACGGGAAGTCCTTGCCGAGCACCACCGAGACGTTCGCGTTCGAGGCGCCCGTGCCCTTCTTGACGGCGCTGGTGGGCAGGCCGAGGGTCTTGGCGACCTCGATGGCGTTCTGCTTGTCGCCGTCGTCGGCGTAGGTCACCTGAGAGGTGGCCTGGGCTGGGCCGGTGCCGGCGTCGACGGAGGTGTAGCCGCCGTTGACAAGGACGACACGGGCCTGCTCGGCGGCGGCCTGGGAACCGGTGGCGTTCTTGATGCCGACCCGGACGGTGTCACCGGCCTGGGGGCTCTTCACGGTGCCGCCGAGCAGTGTCTTGACCACGGTGTCGGTGGCCTTCTGACCGATGGTGCCGTCGGACTGGACCGGCAGCAGTGCGGTCTTGTAGTCGCCCTCTTTGGCGTGCTCCGCGAGCTTGGCCAGGAAGGTGCCGAGGTCCTGGTCGGTCAGGGAGGGGTCGAGGATCTGGGCGAGCGTCTGCACGGTGGTCGTCGCGGCCTGCGGGTCGGAGGACATCTTGCGCAGCACCGCCTGCATCACCTGGCCGAACCGCTCGAGCTGGGCGTCCTGGGACTCCCCGGTGGCGCGGTAGGTGGCGTAGGCGACGGCCATCGTGCCGCTGAGGGTCTGGTCCTGCCCCTTGTGCACGAGGGGCGCGCCGCCCTTCTTCTTGGCGTCGGGGTCGGGGACGTCGGTGTTGGTGTCGACCTCGATGTTGCCGACGAGGTCGACGAGGTTCTGCAGGTAGGGGGTGTCGAGGCGCCAGGTACCCTCGATCCTGGTGCCGAGGACCGAGTCGATGGCGTCGCTGGTGCCGGAGGAGCCGTCGTCGCCGACCGACTTGGCGAGGGTGGTCGTGCTGCCGTCGTCCGAGGTCAGGGCGAGGGAGTTGGGCAGCAGCACGGTGGCGCCCTGCTTGGTGGTGGTGTTGTCGACGAGCAGCGCGGTGGAGGTGCCGCCGCCCTTTGTGTTGTGCAGGTGGACGGCGATCACGTCGCGGTTCTGGGCGGTCGCGGCCGTCGTCGTCGTGCCGGACCTGCCGCCGGAGGAGAGGCCGGGCAGCTTGCCCGCGTACCAGAGGTAGCCGACGCCGCCGACCGCCACCAGGGCGAGCACGACGGCCAGGGCGATGATCCGGCTGCGGGCGCGGCGGCGGGCCTCCTCGCGGCGCTCGGTGCGGTTCTCGGTGAACTTCAGCCAGTCGATGACGTCCTCGGAGTCGCCGTCGGGCTCCTCGACGAAGGCGAACTGCTCGGTGCGGTAGTCGCGGTCGCCGTGCGGCTCCTTCTCGGAGGTCTCGCCGCCTGCGGGCGTGCCGTCGTCGGCGAAGCCGGTCCCCGGCGCGTGCCCCGGGGCGCTGTCGGCCGGGCCGGCCTGGTGCGGGATGTAGGCGGTCTGTTCGGTGACGCGCGGCTGCTGACCACTGGTCGCGGCCCGGCCGTAGGGGTCGTGGCCGGCGGCGGTCGTGGTGCCGTACGGGTCGTAAGGGGCGGCGGGGTGCTGCCGGCCGGTGTCATGGGAGGACACGGGCTGCTGTCGGCCGGTGTCGTAGGGCCCCACGGACTGCTGAGTGCCGGTCGCGTACGGGTCGTAGCCGTATACCTGGTGCTGCTGATCGGGCCGTGTGCCGTACGGGTCGTAGCCCTGCGGGGTGCGCTGTGCGGGCACCTGTCGGTACACAGGCTGCCCGAACTCGTCGTAGCCGACGAGCTCGTACTGGTCGCCGCCCGCGTATCCGTCGTATCGGTCGTTCACCGGTGCCCCTCTCGGCTCACTCGCCGCGGTACAGCTGCCGTTTGTCGATGTAGCGCACCACGCCGTCCGGCACCAGGTACCAGACGGGTTCGCCCTTGGCGACTCTCGCACGGCAGTCTGTGGACGAGATGGCGAGCGCGGGAACTTCGACGAGCGAGACGCCGCCCTCCGGGAGACCCGGGTCGGCGAGGGTGTGACCGGGGCGGGTGACGCCGATGAAGTGGGCCAGGGAGAACAACTCGTCCGTGTAACGCCAGGTGAGGATCTGGCTGAGCGCGTCGGCGCCGGTGATGAAGAAGAGGTCGGTGTCGGGGTTGAGCGCCTTCAGATCACGGAGGGTGTCCGTGGTGTAGGTGGGACCGCCGCGGTCGATGTCGATGCGGCTCACCGAGAACTGGGGGTTCTCGGCGGTCGCGATGACCGTCATCAGGTAGCGGTCCTCGGCGGGGCTGACCTTGCGGTCGGTCTTCTGCCACGGCTGGCCGGTGGGCACGAACACCACCTCGTCGAGGTGGAACTGGGCGGCGACCTCGCTGGCCGCGACCAGGTGGCCGTGGTGGATCGGATCGAACGTTCCGCCCATGACGCCGAGGCGACGCTTGCCCGGGTTCGACGGCCCGCTGCCGGGGCCGGGTCCCGTGCCCTTCGCCGGACCGGTGGGTGTGTGCTGCTCTCCCATGCGTGCAGACCCTACCGGCCCGGCCGCCGGGCACCGGCCGACAGGCCCCCGCGAGCGGCCGGGACGGGCTGTTGGTCCCGGCTCAGCGGTCGCGGTTGAAGCGGGTGGTGATCCACAGCAGCAGGAGGAGGATGACGAGGGCGCCCCCGCCCGTCATGAAGGGGCTGATACTCGCGTGGCGCTCGCCTTCGCCCTCGGCGAGGGTGGCCAACTGGGCAGCGGTGCTGTGGAAGCTCATCTTCGGCAGTACCTATCCGGTGTGGGCGGGATAAAGACGTCGGCTCATCGTATGCGGGCGCGTTCCCGGGCATCACGGCGACTCCGCCGTTGGACGCGGACCGCGGGCGCCGGGCACGCCCGGACCGGCGGTTCCGGCCCGCCGGGCGCCCCCGCGCGGCGCCCGGGTCAGTCCTTGCGCTTGTAGCCCCGCAGCAGGAACCAGCCGGTCAGGACGCAGCCGAGGACCATCACGACCAGGACGACTCGGAGGAGGTTGCCCGGTCCCTGTCGGCTGGCGGCCGTCGCTGCCTCGGTGAGCCAGGCGGCGCTGATGTGCTCCATGAGATCGCTCCTTACGGTGTGCTGCCCTGTCACGGTATCTCCGCCTAGGCTGGACACCGCTTCGGGGGCGCATCAAGCGGGTCGCGCACAGTGAGCCATCAGACACATGGGGGAACGCATGTCCGACGACGGCCAGGGTCAGAACGGTCACGAGCAGGTGCCGAGCAGGCAGCGCAGGCGTTTTCCGGGGATCTCCTCGCGCGCGTACGAACACCCGGCGGACCGTTCGGCCCTGGTGGCCCTGCGGAAGCTGAGCGGCTTCGACACGGTCTTCAAGGCCCTCAGCGGCCTGCTGCCCGAGCGCAGCCTCAGGCTGCTGTTCCTGTCCGACTCGGTGCGGGTCTCGGACGCGCAGTTCCCCCACCTGAACGGCATGCTGCGGGACGCCTGCTACATCCTGGACCTGGAGAAGGTCCCGCCGATGTACGTCACGCAGGACCCGCAGCCGAACGCGATGTGCATCGGCCTCGACGAGCCGATCATCGTCCTGACGACCGGGCTGGTGGAGCTGCTCGACGAGGAGGAGATGCGGGCGGTCGTCGGGCACGAGGTCGGGCACGCGCTCTCGGGCCACTCCGTCTACCGGACCATCCTGCTGTTCCTGACCAACCTCGCGCTCCGGGTCGCCTGGATCCCTCTGGGTAACCTCGCGATCATGGCGATCGTGACCGCGCTGCGGGAGTGGTTCCGCAAGTCGGAGCTGTCGGCCGACCGGGCCGGTCTGCTGGTCGGGCAGGATCTGCAGGCCTCGATGCGCGGGCTGATGAAGACGGCGGGTGGCAACCATCTGCACGAGATGAACGTGGACGCGTTCCTCGAGCAGGCCGAGGAGTACGAGGCCGGGGGCGATCTGCGCGACTCCGTGCTCAAGATCCTCAACGTGCTGCCGCGAACGCACCCCTTCACCACGGTCCGCGCGGCCGAGCTGAAGAAGTGGGCCGCCTCCCGCGACCACCAGCGGATCATGGACGGGCACTACACGCGGCGCAGCGAGGACGGGGACACCTCGGTGTCGGACTCGTTCCGGCAGTCGGCGGCGAGCTACGCGAACGAGGTCAGGCAGTCCAAGGACCCGCTGATGAAGCTGGTCAACGACCTCGCGGGCGGCGCGGGCGACCTCGGCGACCGGGTGCGGCGCGGCTTCGCGGGCTTCGCGGGCAGCGCCCCCAAGGACGCGCCGCGCGAGCCGGACGACAGCCAGCCGGGCGACGACAGCCACCCGGGCGACGAGAGCCCCTACGGCAAGGACTGACGGGCTCCGCCACCGGGCGGGCCGGGTGCGGGGGTGACTGGTCCGGCGGGCGGTCCCTACACCTTCGGTTCCGCGCTCGCCGACAGCGTGCCGCACAGGGCCGTCGCGCTGCCCGTCGCGAAGGGGTCGGTGCCGGCCGGGCCGCCCGCCTTGGCGGTCTGGCCGGCGAGCAGCGGCCAAAGGTGGCTCGCGGTGTCCTCGGCGCAGGTGAGCGGTCCGGCCTGGACGTAGGCGGCGACCAGCTCCGCCTGGTTCAGCCGGAGGTCGTCACGGTCGAAGCGGAAGGTCAGCTCACGGCGCACGGTGAACAGCGACGCCTTCGCCCTGGCGTCGGAGCCGGCCGGCTTCAGCGCGTACACCACGGTGTGGTCGGCGTTGACCTCCAGCGTGTCGGAGTCGGCCTCCGTGGCCTGGAGCGTGCCCTGGACGCGGATGTCCTGGTCGGCCAGCCGGGCCCGTGAGGGATCGAAGCGGACCAGCCAGCCGGTGGCCGCGTGCCGCCCGTCCGCGGCCGGGTGGGAGAAGCTCTGGTCGAACTGGTCGAACTGCTGCGGATCGAGCAGCAGGCGCACCGGGCGCACGGCGCCGCCGGTGAGGACGGCCGGGTCGAGCGAGGACGCGACCAGGTAGTTCTTCGCGTTGGTCAGGGCGGCGTAGACCTGGCTCTCGGAGAAGTGCGCGGTACGCCGGGCGGCGGGGAAGGTGATGCCCTGGGCGCCGACGCGGAACCGCGCGGCGGGGCTGTGCGCGTACAGCGCCTCGGGGTCCGTGGCGCCGGGTACGGCGGACTGCGGGGCCAGCGGTATCACCGTCATGCGCAGCGGTTCGACGGTCTGGGCCCTGGGCGCCTGGTAGGGATGGCGCACGCCCATGTAGATCACGGTGGCGAAGGCGACGGCTATGAGCAGGACGAGGATCAGCGCCTGTCTGGGCAGTGCGCGGTGCAGGAGCGGGCGCCGGCGCACGGCGGGGGCGTGGTCGGCCATCCGCTCCTGGGCGGAGTACTCCTGGAGGCGGGCAGCCCGGACGAACGACTCGTCGAACACGACGGATCGGTACTCGTCCTCGCCACCACTGGGAGCACCCTCGGGCAGCCCCTCGGGTGGGTCTCCAGGCCCGCCCATATCTTCAGAGTAGGTCTCCGGGAGCCCGGGTAAACGCCCTGGTACGCGACAAGTTCTGACAGGTCCTCACCAGGTTTTCGAACGAGTTCCGAACCCCGGGTCGGGGCGGATCGGCCCATCGCCCGTGAGCTTGCGGAACGCCCGGCTCGGGGGGTCAGGGGGACCGCGGCGTTCGGGGGGTCAGGGGGACCTCGGCGTTCAGGGGTCAGGGGGTCCGCGGCACCGCTGAGAACGCCGGGGGCGAGTAGTCAGCGGAGGCCGAGGGGCTGGTGTCCGTGCCGGCTTCCTGACCCTGCTCCAGACCGCTCGAGGCGGGCGTCGGGACCTGTTCCTGACGACCGGAGGACCCTCCCCGGTACACCGCGGTGAAGGCCAGGGCGACCATGCCGATGCCCATCACGAGGGCGAGCATCCAGGCGACCGGGCGGTGCCAGCGGGCGCCCCTGCCGTACGCCCTGCCGAAGGGGCCCGTGGTGCCGTAGCGGCCGTCGAGGACGTCCACGTCGTCCAGGTCGTCGGGGTCCAGGCCGTGGCCGAAGTCGTCGGGACCGAATCCGTCGTCGTAGCGCTCTTCGTCGCCCCGTGCGGCCCTGCCGCGCGCCCGGCGCGCCTCCGCCTCCTGGGCGTCGGCGCGGGCCTGGGCGGCAGCGAGGAGCCTCTCCACGGCCGTCGGCTCGTGGACCACGGCGGCCCGTATCCAGGCCTCGTCGAAGACCGCGGAGGCGAACTCTTCGTCCATCGCTCCGCGGTCGCGGTCGTCGTCGGGCTCCGGGCCGTCAGCGAACGGCGTGCCCCCCACGTCCTCCGGCACGGATCCAGAGTAGACCTGGGGGGTCAATTTGGGCAGACGGTATGGAAATTCATCCGCCTGGCGAGACGGTTCACAGGTGGGTGCCGAGAACCGTGACCGCCCCGCGGAACGAGCGCTCGCTCAGCGCCGTACGTGCCCGTCGCCGGTGACGATGTACTTGGTGCTGGTCAGCTCCGGCAGGCCCATCGGACCCCTGGCGTGCAGCTTCTGGGTGGAGATCCCGATCTCCGCGCCGAAGCCGAACTGGCCGCCGTCCGTGAAGCGAGTGGAGGCGTTCACGGCGACCGTCGTCGAATCGACCAGTTGGGTGAATCGGCGGGCGGCCTGCTGCGAGGTGGTGACGATCGCCTCGGTGTGGCCGGAGCTCCACAGCCGGATGTGCGACACAGCCCTGTCGAGGGAGTCCACGACCGCGGCGGCGATGTCGTACGACAGGTACTCGGTGTCCCAGTCGTCGGCCGTCGCCTCCACCACGGTGGCCCGGGAGTCCTTGGCGTACGCCATCACGCGCTCGTCGGCGTGCACGGTGACCCCGGCGTCCGCGAGGGCGTCCAGGGCGCGCGGCAGGAACTCGGGCGCGATGTCCTGGTGGACCAGCAGCGTCTCGGCGGCGTTGCAGACACTCGGCCGCTGCGCCTTGGAGTTGATCAGGATGTCGATCGCCATGTCGATGTCGGTCTGGGCGTCGACGTAGACGTGGCAGTTGCCGGTGCCGGTCTCGATCACCGGGACGGTGGACTCCTCGACGACCGTGCGGATCAGGGAGGCGCCGCCGCGCGGGATGAGCACGTCGACCAGGCCGCGGGCGCGCATCAGCTCGCGCACCGACTCGCGGCTCTCCCCGGGCACGAGCTGGACGGCGTCGGCGGGCAGGCCGGCCCCGCCCACGGCGTCGCGCAGCACCCGTACGAGCGCGGTGTTCGACTCGTAGGCGGAGGACGAGCCGCGCAGCAGGACCGCGTTGCCGGACTTCAGGCACAGGGCGGCGGCGTCGACGGTCACGTTCGGCCGGGCCTCGTAGATGATCCCGACGACGCCGAGCGGGACGCGGACCTGGCGCAGGTCGATGCCGTTGGGCAGCGTGGAGCCGCGGACGACCTCGCCGACCGGGTCCGGCAGGGCGGCGACGTCCCGGACGTCGGAGGCGATGGCCCGGACCCGCTCGGGGGTGAGCGTGAGCCGGTCGATGATGGCCTCGCTGGTGCCGGCCTCGCGGGCCTTGGCGATGTCCCTCGCGTTGGCCTCGACGATCTCACTCGTGCGGACCTCCAGCGCGTCCGCCATGGCGAGCAGCGCGTCGTCCTTATCGGACCGCGGCAGCGGCGCGAGGTCTGCGGCGGCGGCCCGGGCACGGTAGGCGGCCTGGGCCACCGGGGACATGGAGTCGTACGGCGAGAGCGTGGTCATGAGGGAAGCGTAGTGCGCCGGGCATCCCCGTTCAGGGCTCGTCCCACACATCGAGACGTGCTCAAAACGGGTGAACTCCGACGGGTGTGGCCGGTGGCGGCCCGTATCCCTCGGTGACCCGCTGGTGGTAGGTGTCGCGGTCGACGACCTCCAGGCCGACGATCTCCCAGGGCGGCAGCCCCGCGCTCTGCCGGTGCTCGCCCCACAGGCGCAGCGCGACCGCGGCGGCGTCGTGCAGGTCGCGGGCCTCCTCCCAGTAGCGGATCTCGGCGTGGTCGCTCGCGTAGCGGCTGGTCAGCAGGAAGGGGTGGTCGTTGGCCAGTTGTTCGAGGGAGCGCCGCACCTCCTTCAGCGGTGCCTCCTCGCCCGAGACGCTCAGCGTGACGTGCCACAGCCGGGGCGTCTCGCCGGGCTCCTGGTGAGCGTCGGCAGGCTCCTGGTACGCCTCCCCGGCCGGGACGCTGGTCAGCGCGCGCTGCTCTTCGGCCCCGCGCGGGCCGCCGCCCCGGGAGGCACCGGAGGTGCCACCACCGCGGGACGCCGCCCCCGGGCGCACTCGTCTCACGACGGCCTCCTTACGCGGTGCTCGTGCGGAATGGGTGCCAGGGACCCGGTCGGTCGACCGGTCCCCGAGACCCAGTGGAGCAGGCCGCGCGGGCCTGTGGGGCGGTTTTGCGGAACGTCCCTCACCGGACGGGCCCGCGGGGCGGGACTTTCGGCCTGTCGCGGATGCGCGGAACGCGTGGTTACGGCTTCACGGGTGCAGGACGACCAGGTCGTCCCGGTGGATGACCTCGCGTTCGTAGGCGGGTCCCAGCTCGCGCGCCAGTTCCCTGGTCGAGCGGCCGATCAGCCGGGGGATCTCCTTGGCGTCGAAGTTGACGAGCCCGCGCGCGACCGCCCGCCCCTCGCTGTCACGCAGTTCGACGGGGTCGCCCGCGCTGAAATCGCCCTCGACCGCGGCGATGCCGGCGGGCAGCAGCGACTTGCGGCGTTCGACGACCGCGCGCACGGCCCCGTCGTCGAGGGTGAGGGCGCCCTGCGGGGCGGAGGCGTGCTGCAGCCACAGCAGCCGGTCGGCGGAGCGCTTGCCGGTGGGGTGGAAGTACGTGCCGGTGTCACGGCCCGCGAGGGCGTCGGCGGCGTGCACGGCGGAGGTGAGCACCACGGGGATGCCGGCCCCCGCCGCGATGCGGGCCGCCTCGACCTTGGTGACCATGCCACCGGTGCCGACGCCGGCCTTGCCCGCGCTGCCGATCTCCACGTGCGCCAGGTCCTCCGGGCCCCGCACCTCCGCTATCCGCGAGGTACCGGGCTTGCTGGGATCCCCGTCGTAGACGCCGTCCACGTCCGACAGCAGGACCAGCAGGTCGGCGTGGACGAGGTGGGCGACGAGCGCGGCGAGGCGGTCGTTGTCGCCGAAGCGGATCTCGTCGGTGGCGACGGTGTCGTTCTCGTTGACGACCGGCAGCGCACCCATCGCGAGAAGCTTGTCGAGGGTGCGGGAGGCGTTGCGGTGGTGGGCGCGACGGCTGGTGTCGTCGCCGGTCAGCAGGACCTGGCCGACGCGGATGCCGTAACGGGCGAAGGAGGCCGTGTAGCGGGCGACCAGGAGGCCCTGGCCGACGCTGGCGGCGGCCTGCTGGCGGGCCAGGTCGCGGGGGCGGCGGCGCAGGCCGAGAGGCGCGAGGCCGGCGGCGATGGCGCCGGAGGAGACGAGGACGACCTCCCTCTCCCCTCCGCCCGCCCGTCTCCCACCACCGCCCTCGACGGAGGCCCTTCGGGCCACCCCCTGCTTTCGGTGTTTGGCGAGCACGTCGACGAGGGCGTCGACGCGGTCGGCGTCGAGCCCGCCCGCGGCCGTGGTCAGTGAGGAGGAGCCCACCTTGACGACGATCCTGTGGGCCTCTTCCACGGCCTGCCTTGCGCCTGCCACCTGGTGCTCTTCCCCTCGCGCGCGATACCCGCTCCCGTCCGGCAATCTACGCGAGGACGCACGGGTGCCGCGCACCGGTCCAGGAAGCGGACGGTGACCGGAGCGCCCTGGTCCGGTCTCCGGGACGTCACACCAGCCGCACCCCCCGGCACGCCCGCCTCGACCCGCAGCCGGGCGAACGCCCGGGAGGAGGCCTTCGGGCGCAGCACGGTCTGCGGGACGCGTACCTGGGCGTCGATGCCGTCGCGGCGGATGCCGAAGAGGTGGTGGCCGCGGTGGGCGTCGATCAGCTTCCAGTGCGGGTTGTCCGCCTTGCGCGGGTCCCACTCGCGGTGGAAGGCGTCCATGCCGCCGCCGTGCAGCGGGTCGGGGGCGAGCCGGGTCCACAGCACGATGCCGTCGGGCAACGGATCACCGGAGGTGACACCCAGGCTGAACACCCCGTCCGGCAACGGGGGTTGGAGCGCGCGGGCGGTGGCGGGGATCCATAAGCGGGCGGTGGCGCTGCGCCGAGGGCGGCGGCGCCGGTGGTGCGTATGCGACGGCCATCGGGCGGGGCTGCGCCGGTCATGGGCGAACTCCCTTGCGTCGACGGCCTCGTGGGCATCGGGAGGCTCACCGGCGCGACGGCCCCTGGGCTGGACGGGGTAGGGCGGGGCCATGACAACCAGAAGAAGGGCGGGGCAGGCCCGAGGGCAGCCGGGGGCCGACCCCCGGCTGCCGCGGCTGTCAGAACGGCTCGAAGTCGTCGAACTCCTGCTGCGCCTCGTCGCGTTCCGCCTGCCGTTCCTTGCGCCGCTGCGCGGCAGGCCGTACGCCCTCGAACCGGTGGTCCTCGCCACGCCGTCCGAGCATCTCGGCGCCGGCCATCAGCGACGGCTCCCAGTCGAAGACGACCGCGTTGTCCTCGGGTCCGATGGCGACGCCGTCCCCGGCCTTCGCGCCTGCCTTCATAAGCTCTTGCTCGACGCCGAGGCGGCCCAGACGGTCGGCGAGATAGCCCACGGCCTCGTCGTTGTTGAAGTCGGTCTGGCGCACCCAGCGCTCCGGCTTCTCGCCGCGCACGCGGAAGAGCCCGTCGGCCTCGCGTGTGACGGTGAAGCCCGCGTCGTCGACGGCCTGCGGCCGGATGACGATCCGGGTCGCCTCCTCCTTCGGCTTGGCGGCACGCGCCTTGGCGACCAGCTCGGCCACGGCGTACGACAGCTCCTTCAGCCCGGTGTGCGCCACCGCGGACACCTCGAAGACGCGGTAGCCGCGGGCCTGCAGCTCGGGCCGCACCATCTCGGCGAGGTCCTTGCCGTCGGGCACGTCGATCTTGTTGAGGACGACGATGCGCGGGCGGTTGCCGAGGCCGCCGTACTGCTTCAGCTCCTCCTCGATGACGTCGAGGTCGGAGACGGGGTCGCGGTCGGACTCCAGCGTGGCCGTGTCCAGCACGTGCACGAGGACGCTGCACCGCTCGACGTGCCGCAGGAACTCCAGGCCCAGCCCCTTGCCCTGGCTGGCGCCCGGGATGAGCCCGGGAACGTCGGCGATGGTGTACACGGTCGAGCCCGCGGTGACCACGCCCAGGTTGGGGACGAGGGTGGTGAACGGGTAGTCGGCGATCTTCGGCTTGGCGGCGGACAGCACGGAGATGAGCGAGGACTTGCCCGCGCTCGGGTAGCCGACGAGGGCCACGTCCGCGACGGTCTTCAGCTCCAGCACGATGTCCTGCACATCGCCGGGCTCGCCGAGCAGCGCGAAACCGGGCGCCTTGCGGCGGGCGGAGGCCAGCGCCGCGTTGCCGAGACCGCCGCGGCCGCCCTGGGCGGCGATGTACGAGGTGCCGTGGCCGACCAGGTCGGCCAGTACGTTGCCCGACTTGTCGAGCACGACCGTGCCGTTCGGGACCGGCAGGACGAGGTCCTGGCCGTCCTTGCCGGAGCGGAAGCCGCCCTCGCCGGGTTTGCCGTTGGTGGCCTTGCGGTGCGGGGAATGGTGGTAGTCGAGCAGCGTGGTGACCGACTGGTCGACAGTGAGGATGACGTCGCCGCCGCGTCCGCCGTTGCCCCCGTCGGGGCCGCCGAGCGGCTTGAACTTCTCACGGTGGACGGAGGCACAGCCGTGGCCTCCGTTACCCGCGGCGACGTGCAGTTCGACGCGGTCCACGAAGGTGGTCATGGTTCAGTGCCTCCAGAAAACGTACGGGATGTGTGCTGTCCGACAGCTGTGCAACAAGCGAAAGGCGGACCCGCCTTCCCGACCGGGAAGTGAGGTCCGCCTCGCGAAACGTTCGGTCGAAGCCGTGAATCAGGAGATTCAGGCGACCGGAACGATGTTCACGACCTTGCGGCCGCGGTGGGTGCCGAACTCCACCGCACCGGCCTGCAGCGCGAACAGCGTGTCGTCGCCGCCACGGCCCACGCCGGCGCCCGGGTGAAAGTGGGTTCCGCGCTGACGGACCAGGATCTCACCCGCGGAGACGACCTGACCGCCGAAGCGCTTCACGCCGAGCCGCTGGGCGTTGGAGTCGCGACCGTTCCGGGTGGACGATGCGCCCTTCTTGTGTGCCATCTGTTCTCAGTCCCTTACTTCGCAGCCGTGGGGATCTCGGTGACCTTGATCGCCGTGTACTGCTGGCGGTGGCCCTGGCGACGGCGGTAACCGGTCTTGTTCTTGTAGCGCAGAATGTCGATCTTCTGGCCCTTGTGGTGGTCCACGATCTCAGCCTGGACCTTGATGCCGGCCAGCACCCACGGGTCGCTGGTCACGGAGTCGCCGTCGACCACGAGCAGGGTCGAGAGCTCGACCGTGTCGCCGACCTTGGCGGTGGAAATCTTGTCAACCTCGACGATGTCGCCGACAGCAACCTTGTGCTGGCGACCACCGCTGCGCACGATCGCGTACACGCGGAACTCACTCTCTCGCTCGGGAACGGCACCCCCGCAGGCCAGCCGCCCTGCGAAACACGCGAGCGACCTCTCCCGGCCGGCCCTTGCGGCGCGCGTCCGGGAGGAAGAGGTTTACGGGGACGTGGCGCATCAGTGGACACGCCGACGGTCAAGGTTACGGGGCCGGGTCGGGAAGGGTCAAACCGGGTCCTGTCCGCCACTCCCCCACACGACGGCGGCCCGCCCGGAGAGATCCGGGCGGGCCGCCGTCGTGACGCTTCCGTCGCGTCGGAGGGTCAGTCCTCCGTGGTGACCGAGACGGTCGGCTGCGCCGGCTGCTCGGCCGCCGCAGTCTTCTTGGCCGCCGCCTTCTTGGCGGTCGTCTTCTTCGCGGCCGTCTTCTTGGCAGCCGTCTTCTTGGTGGCAGCCGTCTTCTTGGTGGCAGCCTTCTTCGCCGTGGCCTTCTTGGCTGTCTTGCGGGCCGCCTTCTTGGCAGGCGCCGACGCCTCGGGCTCGTCCTCCGCCGGGGCCTCAGTCTGCTCCGCCGGGGCCTCGGCCGCCGACGGGACGACCACGACCGCCGTCTCCTCCGACGACGTCGGCGCCGTGGCCTTGCGGACGGCACGGCGGCGCGGACGGGCCGGGGCGCTCTCCACGGGCGCCTCGGCCGGGTCGGCGGCCTGCTCGGCCACGGGCTCGGCCGGGGCCTGGGCTTCCGGCTCCTCGGCGGCCTGCGGCGCGGCCTCCGGGACCGTCACCACGGCCTCGGCGGGCGAACCGGCCGGCGCCGACGCCTTGCGGGTCGCCCGACGGCGCGCACGGCCCTTGGGCGCGGCCTCCTCCTCGACGGTCGCGGGCGCCTCGACGACCGGGTCCTCGGCCGCCACCGGCTCCGCCTCCGCCTCGGAGCGCGACTTCGGTGCGCGCTCGTCCGTACGGGACTTCGGCGCCCGCTCCTCGGTCCGCGGGGCGCCCGCCGGAGCCGACGCCCGCCGGCCCACCCGACGCCGCGAACGGCCCCGGGACGCGGCGGCCTCCGCCTCGGCCACGCTGCTGTACAGCTCCTCGTCCGGCGCCACCGAGTCCATCAGCGACTCCGTCACGGCCGACTCCGACAGCGCCGCCGGAACCGCGACCTCCTGCTCCTCGGCGACCGTGACCTCGACGGCCTCCTCGACCTCGGCCGCCACCGCCTCGTGCGTCTCGGGCTCGGCCTCGGCGCCGCCCCGGCCGCGCTTCCTGCGCTTGCCGCCGCCGGCCGCGGCCGCTTGGTCCATGTGCACGATCACGCCACGGCCGTTGCAGTGCACGCAGGTCTCGGAGAACGACTCCAGCAGGCCCTGTCCGACCCGCTTGCGGGTCATCTGGACGAGGCCCAGCGAGGTCACCTCGGCGACCTGGTGCTTCGTACGGTCCCGGCCCAGGCACTCCAGCAGGCGCCGCAGCACCAGGTCCCGGTTGGACTCCAGCACCATGTCGATGAAGTCGATCACGATGATGCCGCCGAGGTCGCGCAGCCGCAGCTGGCGGACGATCTCCTCGGCCGCCTCCAGGTTGTTCCTGGTGACGGTCTCCTCGAGGTTGCCGCCCTGACCGGTGAACTTGCCGGTGTTGACGTCGATGACGACCATCGCCTCGGTCCGGTCGATCACCAGTGAACCGCCGCTCGGCAGCCACACCTTGCGGTCCAGCGCCTTGGCGAGTTGCTCGTCGATCCGGTACGTGGCGAAGACGTCGACCTCGCTGGTCCACCTCTGCAGGCGCGGCGCGAGGTCCGGCGCGACGTGCGAGACATATCCGTGGATCGTCTCCCAGGCGTCGTCACCGCTGACGATGACCTTGGAGAAGTCCTCGTTGAAGATGTCGCGCACGACCCGGACGGTCATGTCCGGCTCGCCGTACAGCAGCGTCGGCGCGTTGCCGTTCTTCGACTTCTTCTGGATGTCCTCCCACTGCGCCTGCAGCCGCTCGACGTCCCGGCGCAGCTCGTCCTCGCTCGCGCCCTCGGCGGCGGTGCGCACGATGACGCCCGCGTCCTCGGGGACGATCTTCTTGAGGATGGTCTTCAGCCGGGCCCGCTCGGTGTCGGGCAGCTTGCGGCTGATGCCGGTCATCGAACCCTCGGGGACGTACACGAGGTAACGGCCCGGCAGGGAGACCTGGCTGGTCAGGCGGGCGCCCTTGTGGCCGATCGGGTCCTTGGTCACCTGGACGAGGACCGACTGCCCGGACTTGAGGGCGGACTCGATGCGGCGCGGGCCGTTGGCCATGCCCAGCGCCTCGAAGTTGACCTCACCGGCGTAGAGCACCGCGTTGCGGCCCTTGCCGATGTCGATGAAGGCGGCCTCCATCGACGGCAGCACGTTCTGGACCTTGCCCAGGTAGACGTTGCCGACGTACGAGGTCGACTGCTCCTTGTTGACGTAGTGCTCGACGAGCACACCGTCCTCGAGGACGCCGATCTGCGTGCGCTCGCCGTTCTGCCGGACGACCATCACACGCTCGACCGCCTCTCGGCGGGCCAGGAACTCGGCCTCGGTGATGATCGGGACGCGGCGGCGGCCCTGCTCACGGCCCTCCCGGCGGCGCTGCTTCTTCGCCTCCAGACGGGTCGAGCCCTTGATGGACTGCACCTCGTCGGACGGCTCGGCGGCCTTGCGCGGCTCGCGGACCTTGACGACCGTGCGCTCCGGGTCGTCGGTCGTCGGCTCGTTGTCGACGAGCACGTCACCGGCCCTGCGGCGGCGCCGGCGACGGCGACGGCTGGTGCTGCTGGAGGCCGCCGCGTCCTCGGCGTGCTCGTGGGCCTCCTCGTCGTCCTCCTCCACCTGCTCGACGGTGTCCTCGGCGTCCTGCGCGGCCTGCTCGGCGGCGAGTTCCTCGGTCTCGTCACCCTCCGCGGACTCGCCCTCGGCCTCGGCGGACTCGCCACGGCGACGACGGCGGCCACCACGGCGGCGGCGCCGACGCGAACCGGTCTCCTCGGCGTCCTCGCCCTCGGCGGACTCCTCCGCCTCCTCGGGCTCCTCCACCTCGTCGGTGGTCTCGGGCGCCACGGCCACGGGCTCCTCGTCACCGCCCCGGCGACGACGGCGGCGACGCGCACCGGCGGTCTCCTCCTCGGCGACCTCCTCCTGCTCCGCCACCTCGGCGGCAGCGGCAGCGGCGGCCCGCTCCGGGGTCTGGAACATCGGCTCGGTGAACACCGGCGCCTGGAACACGGCCACGGCGGGTCGTGCGGGCCGCTGCGCGGCCTCGGACGCCTCGTCGGCGGCGGAGGCGGGCTGCTCGGGCTGGGAGAAGCCGCCGGCGGCCCTGCGGACTACGCGACGGCGACGACGCGGGGCGGCCTCCTCGGCGACCGGCTCGGCTTCGGCAGCGGCGGGCACGGAGGCGGGGGCGTGGGCGCCTTCCTCGACGGCCTCGGCCTTCTCGCTCGCGCCGGCCGTCCCGGCGGCCTCGGCCTGCGGGGCCTCGTCGGCGGCGCCCTCGGGCGCGGCGGCCGACGCGGACACCCGGCGGGTGGCACGGCGACGGGTACGGCGGGGAGCCGGCTCTTCGGCGGCGGGAGCCTGGGGCTCCTCGGCGGGGGCCTGCTCGGCCGCCTTCGTCTCGGCCTCGGTGGCCGCCTCCTGCTCCGCGGCCTCGGTGGGGGCGGGCGCTTCGGAGGGCGCCGAGACGCGGCGCGTGGCACGCCGACGCGGACGGGCCGGAGCGGGCGCCTCCTCGGCGACCGGCTCCGCGGGCGCAGGCGCCTCCTCGGTGGCCTCGGCGGCGGCCTCGCCACCGGCGGACACGACGACCTCGGCGGTCTCAGCCGCCGTGGGCGACCCGGCGGGCGCCGACGCACGACGCGCGGCACGACGACGCGGCCGAGCCGGAGCGGGCGCCTCCTCTGCGACCGGCTCCTCCTCGGCCGCGGGGACCGCGGGTGACTCGGCGGTGTCATCACCGGCGGGCACGACGACCTCCACGGCCTCCGCGGTCGCGGGCGACCCGGCGGGCGCCGACGCGCGACGCGCGGCACGACGACGCGCACGAGCCGGAGCGGGCGCCTCCGCGGAGGCGGGCTCGGCTTCGGCGGCACCGGAAACGGCGGCCTCGGCCACCGCCCCGGTCTCCTCGGTCTCTTCTGTCCCAGCGGTCGGCCGCTCCGCCTCCGCCGGTATGGCCGGCCCGGCCCCGTTCGCGGGGTCGGGCACCGTGACCTCGCCGGTCACGGCGTCGGCGCTCGGCGAGCCCGCCGGGCGCGAGGCGACGCGGCGCCGACGGCGCGGCGGCAGGGTGTCGCTGGGGGTGTTGTTCTCGGAACCCTCGGTGGGTTCGGTCGGTTCGAGCATGCGGGCGTTTCTCCCGTCAGGCTCCCGGGCGCCGCGCCTGGTCCGGCATGGATCGCCGTTGACGTCCGCGGCTCGCGCTGTGCGCGGTGCCGCCGTCCGGGGCGCGGGCGCCGCACGGGAGCTCTCTGTGTCCTGTCTCGCCGGTTCCGTACTCCTTGTTGTGCACGGCCTGGCGAAAGTCTTCTGGTCGGTGCGCTGCCCGACCCAGGTGGCTCCCGAGTACGAGGGCGGCGCTACGACGTACGTCCCTGCGCGGGACCTTCCTTACGCCGGCGCCGTCGCGGCGGCAGTGGCGGCGGCCGGATGCGGCTCGGTCGCTGCTGCCTCGCGGTCGGGCGCAAGCGGGTCGGTCACCGTGCCGGTCTCTTCATCGAACAGCCCCTGCGCCAGCCTGGTCACCGCTGCGGGGACCGGCGGCGCCAGGTCGGCCACGGCGCGGAGACCGGACAGGACGTCGTCGGGTCGTACGGCAGGCGTCACGTGCCGAACAACCAGCCGCAGTATCGCACAGGGCTGGTCGCTCGGCCTATCAGCCGGCGAACTGTGTGCTTCCACGCGCTCCAGGCTCGCGACGGCGGGACGGGCGTCGAAGGTGCGCATGCCGTTCTTGGTCAGGCGCTGGACCTCGACACTCCCGGCCGCGTTGAAGGCCGCGACGGCGCGCTCGGCCTCCGCCGGGTCCACACCGTCCAGCCGCAGCTCCCACACGGAGGCCGTCAGCCGTTCGGCGAGCCCCGACGTGCGGGCCTCGACCGCCTCCACGATGTCGAGCCCGGCGGGCAACGACTCGTCGAGGAGGACACGCAGCCGCTCCGGGTCGCGCGCCTCGGTGAGCGCGATCTCCAGGTACTCCGCCTCACTGCCCGTGCCGGTGGGTGCGGCATTGGCGTACGACACCTTCGGATGCGGCGTGAACCCCGCCGAGTACGCCATCGGCACCTCGGCACGGCGCAACGCACGCTCGAAGGCGCGCTGGAAGTCACGGTGGCTGGTGAACCGGAGGCGGCCGCGCTTGGTGTATCGCAGTCGAATGCGCTGCACCGCGGGTGCGGGCGGCGGGCCTTCGGGCTGTCGCTTGCCCAGTGTCGTTCAGTCCTTCGTGAGAGCGGTGGTACTCCTACCTAGATTACGTGCCGGGCGGCCCAAACGTTCCCGCCGGGCACCCGCATCTCCGGGTGCCCGGCGGTGCCGGCTCGGAAAACCCACGGCTCAGGACGCCAAAGATCACACGTACGAGCCGTGCGAAGCGGGAGATGGTGCGATCGCCGCAGGCGTCCCCCACTCATGCCCTGGGCTCGCGCGCCCACCCACACCCCACACGCCGGTTAACCCGATTGCACCGGATGAGCGGCCCGGCAGCACCGACACGTGAACGCTGATGTGTGTAAGCCCCGGACGAACCCCGAAGCAGCCCCGAGGGAAAGCGAGAACGGCATGACAGCATCTGCGGTCCACGGCATACGCCGCCGCACAGGGCGCTCCCACGGCACGGTGGCGGGATGCGCCGTCGCCGCCCTGTGCGCGGTGACAGGGGTCCCGGCCGCCGCGGACAGCGGCGCAAGCGGGGCGAAGCCCACCATCGTCCTGGTGCACGGCGCCTTTGCCGACGCCTCCAGCTGGAACGGGGTGATCCAACGGCTCGAGCGCCGCGGCTACACGGTCATGGCCCCGGCCAACCCACTGCGCGGGCTGTACAGCGACTCCGCCTACCTCGCCTCCGTGCTCAAGAGCATCAAAGGCCCCGTAGTACTGGCCGGCCACTCCTACGGCGGAGCCGTGATCAGCACGGCCGCAGCCGGCAACCCCCAGGTGAAGTCCCTCGTGTACATCTCGGCGCTGATGCCCGACGTGGGCGAAAGCGGCATGTCGCTGTCCGCCCGCTTCCCCAGCGCCCTCGGCACCGCCACCACATCCGTGCCCTACCGGGCGGGCGACGTCAGCGGGACCGACCTGTACCTCAAGCGGGACAAGGTGCACCCGGTCTTCGCCGCCTGCCTGCCGGCGAGCGAGGCGAATCTGCTGGCGGTCACCCAGCGGCCTGCGGCCGGCACCGCGTTCTCGGAGAAGGCCCAGGTCGCGGCGTGGAAGGACATCCCGTCCTGGGCCCTGGTGGGCCGGCAGGACATGGCCATCAGTCCGGATCAGGAACGCTTCGAGGCCAAACGCGCCCGTTCCCACACCGTGGAGATCGACACCTGTCACGTGTCCCTGATCGCCCGCCCCGACGCCGTCGCCGACCTGATCCTCCAGGCCGCCACCGCTACCGGGGCCACGCGCCCGACGCTCGCGCGACGCGCAGGCCCTGCCCGGCGGTGAGCCGGCGCAGATCAGCCCGAAGGGGAACTCCCGACACCGCCGGCCGGGGCACCCCGCCGGCCGGGGCACCCGGTGGGTTCGGCCGGCGACCGATGAGTTCCGGAGCCCGGTGGGGTCTACCTTTGGACAATCGAAAGCCGCGCACGAGCTCTGTGAGGGGACCATGACCAGCCACGCACTACCGCCCGTCGTCGACGCCGCAACCTGGGAACGCCAACTCGAGGCACTGCGTGCCCGGGAGAAGGCCGCGACGCGGGAGCTCGACGCCATCGCCGCCGAGCGTCGTCGCCTGCCGATGGTCGAGATGCCCGACTACACCCTCGAGGGCGAGGACGGCCCCGTTCGGCTGGCGGACGTCTTCGAAGGCAGGAGGCAACTGATCGTCTACAACCACATGTGGTTCGCCGGCAAGGAATGGCAGTGCCCGGGCTGCACGGGGTTCACCTCGCAATACACCCGCCTGGAGTTCCTGGACAACTACGACGCGCGATTCGTCATCGTCACCCAGGGCCCGATCAAAGAGGCACTCGCCTACAAGCAGCAGGTCGGCAACCGGATGACCTGGTACTCGACTGCCAACAGCTCATTCGGGGCCGACGTCGGCGCACCGCCCGACGGAGGATTCGCGGTCAACGTGTTCCTGCGCGACGGCGACACCGTCTATCGCACCTGGCACACCAACGGCCGGGGCGTCGAGCAGCTCAGTCACAGCTTCCCGCTGATCGACGTCCTACCGTACGGACGGCAGGAGGAATGGCAGGACTCGCCCGAGGGCTGGCCTCAGTCGCCCACCTACAGCCGGTGGGCGACCTCCGAGGACATCGCCGCGCTCTATGGGCCGGGCTCCGGCGGCGCCTGAACCGATCACGGCCGATGAGCGGGACGACTCGGTGCCATGACGTGCGGTCAGGGGCAGCTAGGGGCGGAGTCCAGGGTGATCCCTGATGGATGGGGAGCCACGGAGCTGGATTCTCGTGAGCATGACACTCGAGCCCGCTTCGGCCCACCGTGCGACCGCCGCCCAGCTGCCCCTGCGACGCAGGCGAAGGTGGGCGGTGTTGTCGGGTGTGGCCGCTGCCACCGTGGTCATCGGTGCAGCCGCGCCCGCGTCGGCCGCCTGCCCCCGTACCCAGCCTCCGCAATCCAGCACGCCGACGACCCGTTGCCTGAGCTGAACCCCCAGACGCTTCAGCAGGCCAGCTCCAGCGCGCCGAACCGGGTGACGGGTGTACTGGCCCGGGTCAGCGGACCGGCCGGGCACTGGACGGGAACGTACGGTGTCGCCGACACCACGACGCAGAAGCCGGTTCCGGTCGACGGTCGCTTCCGTCTCGGCAGCGTACCAAGACCTTCATCGCCACCGTGATGCTGCAACTGGCCGCCGAACACCGTGTCGACCTCGATCAGCCCGTCCAGCACTACCTCCCGGACGTACTGCCCGCCGATCCCCGTTCGCACCCTGCTGAACTTCACCAGCAGCCTGCCCGAACTGACGGCCGACGACATGCCGTCCACGCCCGACGCCCTCGTCCGGCACCGCTTCGATGACCACCCGCTGTCCGAGCTGGTCGCCAAGGCCGTCCGACACGAAAGGCCTTTCACCGAGCCGGGCAGCATGCAGGTCTACGGAGCCACCGCTACTACGTCGCCGCCATGCTCGTCGACAAGCTCACCGGACACAGCTACGAGCAGGAGATCACCCGACGCGTCCTGCGCCCGTTGCACCTGCGGCAGACCACCGCTCCCGAGACCGATCCGACGATCCCCGGCCCCCACACCCACGGCTACCTCGCGGTCCCCCAACCCGACGGAGGGAGCAAGCTGGTCGACGTCAGCGAGCAGAACCCGGGCGCCGGCGGCATGAATTCCTGGCCGCCCTGTTCCGGGGCGGCTCCTGCCGCCGACCTAGATGCAGGAACGGCTCGCGTCCCCCGCGTACCGTATCTGGGCGGCTCCGCCAAGGATCCGGGCCACGGCCGGGCCTACTACGGCGCCGGCCTGATGCGCGTCACGATGCCCGGCCACGACGGCGCCCAGGTGTCACGGTATGGGGCAAGACCGGCAGCACCTTCGGCTACACCGACGGCATGATCACCACCCCTGACCTCCGCCGCCGCCTGACGTACTGCTTCAACCCCGTCACCGGAGGAGGCAACGACATGGACCTGGTCAACCAGATCATCATCACCGCCTTCACCTCATGAGCGGCTGAGGTTTCCGCCACGCGTCCGCAGGGACCTACGAAGCGCGCGCGGATCGGGGCGGTCGACCCGGCGAGTGGTACATCAGCAGGAACCAAGTGAGCCCTTTCCCGAGCAGGGAAGGGGCTCAAAGGGGCGCACCACCAAGCAGGAGGGCTCACGACGGTCACGTCAATGCGCGACCGCTCGGTGCCGGCGCGGCGTTCCTGACCGTCAGAGGCAGCAGCTTCTTGCCGGTCGGACCGATCGGGATTGTGCGTGTCCATCTGCGGACATGCCCTGCACTACGCATGAGCCCAGTGGGCGTTACTCCACATCGATGCCGTACTCCTGGACCAGCTCTTCCAGACCCCCTGTGTAGCCCTTCCCACCGAGCACGAAGTCCCAGTCGCCATTCGGCCTGCGTCGGAAGGAGCCGAGGACCAACGCGGTCTCTCGTGCGCGGCCGTCGGAGACCTCAAGTCGGCTGAGTTCGGTCCTCGCCGGGTCTAGCAACCGGATACAGGCATCGGTGAATCCAGACAAGTCGGCCTCTGGGTTTACCTGTGGATCGACAGCCGCCACCAGCACAAACCGATCTGCCTCCCCCGGCAGCGCGTCGAATGAGACACGCATCGCGGCCTTGTCCGGCACCGCAGCCGGCATTGCGCATACCGAGCCATCGGGGGTCTGCGGATTGTTGAAGAAGACGAAGTGGTCCTCGCTGAGGACGCGGTTGCCCCGGCAGACAAGCGCGCATACGTCCAATGCAACGTTGCCGGACCACGTCATGCCCAACAGGTTGTAGTCATCGGGCGGAGTTGCAGGACCGGACGGCGACGGCTGGGCTGGAGTCGCTCTTCCTCCCTCCCCCAGGCGTCCACGCAGCCCATGCCGGTGCAGCAGGTCGACGAGTTCGCTGCCGGAGATGAGCTCCAGGGGCTTGCCGCGAGCGAAGGTGTGCGAGCCGGGTCCGAAACCTGACGTGGTCACCAGGACGCCCTTGTTGGCGCCGACGTCCTGCACCGTGCCGTACAGGTCGCGCACCGCCGTGGGCGGCACCGTGTTGCGGTAGCGCTTCACCTGTACGACGATCTTGCCGCCCCGGATGGGAGTCGGGTCCAGCGCATCGACGTCCACGCCGCCGTCGTTCGAGCGCTGCGTCGTCACTGCCTGCATCCCCATGGCACGGAACAGGTCTGCAACCAGGGACTCGAAGGCGATCGGATCCATGTCATACAGGTCCGGCTCTTGATCACCACCATGGGTGGCCACATGGCTTCCGACGTCCTGAGGCTGCCGACTCGGCCGTACGGAAGTGAGTTGGTCGGGATTCGGCGCCGCCCTTCGAAGTCTCCCAGTTGCTCGCGTGGACCGCCTACGACGTTGGAAACCACCCGCTTGCCCACCGCTACCTCACATCCACGCTGCGCCTTTCCCAGGTCATCGACGACCGCATCTTCGGCGCCCGCATCCTCGGAAACCTCAGCCACCAGGCCAACTACCTTGGAAAGCAAGCGCAAGCGATCCAACTCGCCCGCGCAGCAGTCGAGGGCGCCAAGGGCCGAGCCACCCCCGGGCCATGGCGAACTACTGGGCGATGGAGGCCCGCGCGCTCTCCAACGCGGGCGACCGGGCCCGGGCGGCCCAGGCAATGAACCAGGCGGAACGCCACTTCGAGCGCGCCGACATCGGCGAAGACCCGGCATGGCTGAGTTACTTCGACGACGCTGAACTCTTGGGCGAGTTCTGCCACTGCTTCCGGGACCTGAAGATGTGAACCGTCCCGGGTTCGGTAGGGACTCGATCATTTGAGAGGATCGAGTCATGGCACGTCCTTCCCAGTACCCGCTTGAGCTGCGCCGTCGTGCGGTGCGGATGGTCGCCGAGGTGCGGCCGGAGTACGACACCGAGTGGGCCGCGATGAAAGCGGTCGCCCAGAAACTGGGCATCGGTACGACCGAGACGCTGCGTAAGTGGGTGCGGCAGGACCAGATCGATACCGGCACCCGGCCGGGCACGACGACGGAGGAGTCGGCCGAGCTGAAGCGGCTGAAGAAGGAGAACGCCGAGCTGAAGCGGGCGAACGAGATCCTCAAAGCCGCGGCGTCTTTCTTCGCGGCCGAGCTCGACCGGCCACACACGCGCTCGTAGCCTTCATCGACGAGCACCGGGACCGCTTCGGCGGTGTCGAGCCGATCTGCCGCGTGCTGACCGAGCACGACTGCCGAGGACGCCAGCGACACCTGCGGGCGAGGACGCGAAACGCCGACCGCAGCCGCCACCTCATCCTCGCTCGCCCCCGCCAGCGCCTCCATCACCCGATCGAGTGCCTCGCTCACGTCAGTGCGCGTGATCGCTGGAACCGGGCGCCTGACCAGCGTTCTTGACCGTCAGCGGCAGCAACTTCTTGCCAGTCGGGCCTACTTGTACCCAAGTATCCATCTGCGGACACACCCCGCAGTCGAAGCAGGGCGTCCACCGGCAGTCCTCGACCTCCGTCTCGTCGAGGGCGTCCTGCCAGTCCTCCCAGAGCCAGTCCTTGTCGAGGCCCGAGTCGAGGTGGTCCCAGGGGAGGACCTCCTCGTAGGTGCGCTCGCGGGTGGTGTACCAGTCGACGTCCACTCCGTAGGGGGCCAGCGCCTTCTCCGCGCACGCCATCCAGCGGTCGTAGGAGAAGTGCTCGCGCCAGCCGTCGAAGCGGCCGCCGTCGTCGTACACCGCGCGGATCACCGCGCCGATCCGGCGGTCGCCGCGCGACAGCAGGCCCTCGACGATGCCCGGCTTGCCGTCGTGGTAGCGGAAGCCGATCGAGCGGCCGTACTTCTTGTCGCCGCGGATCTTGTCCCTCAGCTTCTCCAGGCGCCTGTCCGTCTCCTCGGCGGAGAGCTGGGGCGCCCACTGGAAGGGGGTGTGGGGCTTGGGGACGAAGCCGCCGATCGAGACCGTGCAGCGGATGTCGTTGGAACCGGAGACCTCGCGGCCCTTCTGGATCACGCGGGTCGCCATGTCGGCGATCTGGAGGACGTCGTCGTCGGTCTCCGTCGGCAGGCCGCACATGAAGTACAGCTTCACCTGGCGCCAGCCGTTGCCGTAGGCGGTGGCGACCGTGCGGATGAGGTCTTCCTCCGAGACCATCTTGTTGATGACCTTGCGGATGCGTTCCGAGCCGCCCTCCGGGGCGAAGGTCAGACCCGAGCGGCGGCCGTTGCGGGTGAGTTCGTTCGCCAGGTCGATGTTGAAGGCGTCCACGCGGGTGGAGGGGAGCGAGAGGCCGATCTTGTCGTCCTCGTAGCGGTCCGCCAGGCCCTTGGCGATGTCGCCGATCTCCGAGTGGTCCGCCGAGGACAGGGAGAGGAGGCCCACCTCTTCGAAGCCCGTGGCCTTCAGGCCCTTGTCGACCATCTCGCCGATGCCCGTGATGGAGCGCTCGCGGACGGGGCGCGTGATCATGCCCGCCTGGCAGAAGCGGCAGCCTCGGGTGCAGCCCCGGAAGATCTCGACCGACATGCGCTCGTGGACCGTCTCCGCGAGGGGGACGAGCGGCTGCTTGGGGTAGGGCCACTCGTCGAGGTCCATGACCGTGTGCTTCGACACACGCCACGGGACGCCGGAGCGGTTGGGGACCACGCGGGCGATCCGGCCGTCGGGGAGGTACTCGACGTCGTAGAACGCCGGGACGTACACCCCGCCGGTCTTCGACAGGCGGAAGAGGAGTTCCTCGCGGCCGCCGGGGCGGCCCTCCGCCTTCCAGGCGCGGACGATCCTGCTGACCTCGAGGACCGCCTGCTCGCCGTCGCCGATCACCGCGCAGTCGATGAAGTCCGCGATCGGCTCGGGGTTGAAGGCCGCGTGGCCGCCCGCCATGACGATCGGGTCGTCGATGGTCCGGTCCTTGGACTCCAGCGGGATGCCGGCGAGGTCCAGGGCCGTCAGCATGTTCGTGTAGCCCAGCTCCGTGGAGAAGCTGATGCCGAACACGTCGAAGGCCTTCACCGGGCGGTGGCTGTCGACGGTGAACTGCGGGACGTCGTGCTCCCGCATCAGCGCCTCCAGGTCCGGCCACACGCTGTAGGTGCGCTCGGCGAGGATGCCCTGCTGCTCGTTCAGGACCTCGTAGAGGATCATGACGCCCTGGTTGGGCAGCCCGACCTCGTAGGCGTCGGGGTACATGAGTGCCCAGCGGACGTCGCACTCGTCCCACGGCTTGACGGTGGAGTTCAGCTCGCCGCCCACGTACTGGATCGGCTTCTGCACGTGTGGCAGCAGGGCTTCGAGCTGCGGGAACACCGATACAGCGGCTTCGGCAGACATCTCGCGACTTTCGTGAGCTGGACGGAACTGTCAGGGGTGACCATCTAGCCTAACGCGGCCGGGACACCTCCTCGGACGCCCGCAGGACGCGGCCGCGGGCAGGGCCGCAGGCGTCCGTCGGCCCGTCCCGCCTAAGCACCGAGCCCCGGGCAGGCCCCCATCCGCTCAGACGTCCGCTTCCGCCTCCACCGCCTGCCACAGCTCCGGCAGCGCCGCCTCCGCCGCTGCCGCCCGCTGTTCCTCACGGCCGTACAGGACGCCGTAGGTGAACGCGTTCTCCCCCGCCGTGTGTGCCTGTGCCGACAGCTCCCGCAGGGCGATCCGGGCCATCACGCTGTCCTGGTGGTCGCCGAGCAGGGTCTGCAGGGACTTCATCGCCGTGGCCAGGGATTCGGCTGGTCCGCCCAGGGCGGGTGCGGCGGCCTCGGCGGCGTACCGGGTGCGCTTGGCCTTCTTGCGGGCCTCGTGGATGGCGAGGTCGCGGTCGGTGCCCGGTGGCTGGTCCAGGGCGCGGCCGATCAGGTCGGCGACCTTGCGGACGTCCTTCCGTACGGCCTTGGCGATCACCTTGGACGGTTTCCCGGCGGCCGCCTTCAGCAGGGGCGGGTCGGTGATCAGGGCGTCCAGCGCGTCCAGCAGCCGCAGGTAGCGCTCGCCGTCCAGGACCTCGATCAGCCGGCGCCGGGAGCCGCCACGCCCCGCGTGGGACCAGGTGCGCAGTCGGCCGCGGACCGGGCCGACGACCAGGTGGCGGGGCAGTGCGGTGACGGCGGCCGTCAGGCGTTCGGTCACGACCTCCTGGTCGCGGTCCACGCCCAGCTCGCCGGCCAGCCACTTCAGCTCGTCGGCGATCGGAGCGGTGACGGCGGGGTCGAGGACCTCGGCGTAGGAGCGGAGTGTGCTGCGCAGCCGGCGGGTGGCCACGCGCAGGGCGTGCACGGAGTCGAAGACGTCCTGGCGCACCGCGGGGTCGAGGGCGACGATCGCGTCCCGTTGGGCGCGGACGTAGGCGAGGACGTGGTCGCCCGCGGTGGCCGGTGGGGGCTGCTCATCGGTCGCGGTGCGCCCGCCGGTCTCCTGCAGTGCTCTGGCGAGCTTGGAGTGGGACGGTGAGCGGTGCACTCCGGCCTTGCGGAGTTTCTTCTCGACCTTGTCGAGGAAGCGGGGGTCGCCGTCGTCCGCGAGTTCGACCTCGATCTCGGTCCAGGCGGCGGTGCCGGTGCCGCCGCCGATCCGCTCGGCGCGGACGTGGTCGAGGCTGACCTCGGCGAGCAGGGCGCCGTCGGCGTCGACGAGGTGGCGGACGTGGCGGGCGGAGCGCAGGCGTACGAGGGGGACGAGGGGGGTGTCGCGGACGCGGGAGCGGACGAGGGCGGACAGGGAGCGGGGGACGGTGTCGGAGAGCGGGGCGCGGATCTCGTCGCGGACGCCGTCGGCGACCGGCAGCTTGAGGTGCCAGCCGGCGTCGTCGCCTCCGGTGCGGCGGCGCAGGGTCAGACGGGCGCGGGCCAGGCGTTCGTCGGCCGTGTCGTAGTAGGTGGCGTCGAGTTCGGCGACGCCCTTGTCGATGACTGCCGAGACGCCCGCGACGCCGGTCAGGTCGGGCAGTTGGTCGCCGGGCCCGGCCTCGTACTTGCGCTCGATCTCGCGCTTGGTGTCCGCCATGACGCGAATCTAGTGGGAATCGGTGCGGGATGGCAGGGGTGCCACTGAGCCCGTCGTAGGGCCCTGCTCGAGCGAGGTCGGGAGTGGGGGAGTTCGAGGACCAGGCCGTTCAGGCCGATCGGGGGCTGGGGCGGAGCCCCAGGGACGGCCACCGCGACCCGCCCGCACCGGACGACCGGCCCGACCGCCGGAGGTCTACGCCGACATCGGCCGCTCCACCCGGATCGACTGCAGCAGTCCCACCGCCATCCAGACGGCGAACATCGAGGAGCCGCCGTAGGAGACGAACGGCAGTGGCAGGCCCGCGACCGGCATGATGCCGAGGGTCATGCCGATGTTCTCGAAGGACTGGAAGGCGAACCAGGCGATGATGCCGGCGGCGACGATCGTGCCGTACAGCTCGGTCGTCTCGCGGGCGATCCGGCAGGCCCGCCACAGGACGACGCCGAGCAGGACGAGGATCAGGCCGGCGCCGAGGAAGCCCAGTTCCTCCCCCGCGACCGTGAAGACGAAGTCGGTTTGCTGTTCGGGCACGAACTGGCCCGTGGTCTGGGAGCCGTGGAACAGTCCCGCGCCGGTCAGTCCGCCGGAGCCGATCGCGATGCGTGCCTGGTTGGTGTTGTAGCCGACGCCCGCGGGGTCGAGGTCGGGGTTGGCGAAGGCGGCGAAGCGGTTGATCTGGTACTCGTCCAGGATGTGGAGCTGCCAGACGGCGATCGCGCCGACGGCGGCTGCGGTGAGCAGGCCGAAGATCCAGCGGTTGGAGGCGCCGGAGGCCAGCAGCACGCCCAGCACGATGACCGCCATGACCATCGTCGAGCCGAGGTCCGGCATGAGCATGACGATCATCATGGGGACGGCGGCCAGGCCCAGGGCCTGCGCCACGGTCCGGTGGTCGGGGTGCGGCTTGTCGCCGGCGTCGACCCGGGCCGCGAGCAGCATCGCCATGCCCAGGATGATCGTGATCTTCACGAACTCGGAGGGCTGGAGGGAGAAGCCGCCGCCGAAGACGATCCAGTTGCGGTTGCCGTTGATGGTGGCGCCGAGCGGGGTGAGCACCAGCAGCACCATGAACAGCGAGATGCCGTACAGGATCGGCACGGCGGTGCGCAGGGTGCGGTGGCCGAGCCAGACCGTGCCGATCATCAGGGCGATCCCGATGCCGGTATTGATCAGGTGCCGGATCAGGAAGTAGTACGGGTCGCCCTGGTTGATCTCGGTGCGGTTGCGGGTGGCCGAGTAGACCAGGGCCGTGCCGATCAGGGACAGGGTCAGGGCGGACAGCAGTATCGGCCAGTCGAGGCGGCGGGCCAGGCCGTCGCGGGCGAAGATCCGCGTCCAGCCGGCCCGCTCGGGCCCGTACCCGGAGACGGAGAAGTTGTTCGCTCCGGTCACGTGAGGATCCTCCGCCTCTTCGTCGGGCGGCCCGTACGCCGTCGGGTGTCGCGGTTGCTCGCGGTCGGCGACGGCGCGGTGCCCGGCGGGTTGTCGGTGGGCGCCGTCTGCCCGGGCGACGGGCTGGCCTGGTTGGCGTTCGGGTCGTACTTCTCGATCTTCGGAGCGACGATCGAGCCGTCGGGCTGGATCTTGGGCAGGCCCTGCTGCGGGGTGTACAGCAGGGCCTTCTTCTTGTCGATCGAGCCGTCGGACTGGACGCCGTACAGGGCGTTGTAGATGTTGTGGACGGCCTCACCGGAGGCGCCGGAACCGGTACCGGCCTGGGAGATCGTCATCACGACCGCGTAGTCCTTGGAGAAGGTGGCCAGCCAGGACGTGGTCTGCTTGCCGTAGACCTCGGCGGTACCGGTCTTGGCGTGCAGTGGGATCTTGTCCTGCGGCCAGCCGCCGAACTTCCAGGCGGCGGTACCGCGGGTGACGACGCCCGCGAGGGCCGCCTCCATGACGTCACGCGTCTTGGCGTCGATCGGCAGCCTGCCGTGCGACTTGGGCTTGATCTCGGTGACCTTCTTGCCGTCGGGGCTGACGATCGCCTTGCCGATGGTCGGGTCCCACAGCGTGCCGCCGTTGGAGATCGCCGAGTAGATGACGGCCTCCTGGATCGGGGTCAGGAGGGTGTCGCCCTGGCCGATCGAGTAGTTGATCTCGTCGCCCTCGCGCATCTTGTTGCCCTCGAGGCAGTTCTCGTACGCGATCTTCTCGACGTAACTGCCGTCCTTCTTGCCGGTCTTGCACCAGGCGTCCTTGTTGGCCTCCCAGTACTTCTGCTTCCACTGGCGGTCGGGGACGCGGCCGGAGACCTCGTTGGGCAGGTCGATGCCGGTGGGCTTGCCGAGGCCGAACTGGTGGGCGGTCTTGAAGAACCAGTCCTTGGGCTGCCCCTTCTTGGGGTTGATGCCGCCGTCCTTCTTCCACTCGTTGTCCGCGAGGCCGTAGAAGACGGTGTCGCAGGAGACCTCCAGGGCGCGGCCCAGGGAGATCGGGCCGAAGTTCTCCCCTTCGAAGTTCTTGAAGACCTGGCCGCCGACCGAGTAGGAGCTGGTGCACGGGTAGTGGCCGTCGAAGTCGTAGCCGGCCTGGATCGCGGCGGCCGTGGAGACCACCTTGAAGGTGGAACCGGGCGCGGACTGGCCCTGGATGGCCCGGTTGAGCAGCGGGTAGTCGGAGTCCTTGCCGGTGAGCTTCTTGTAGTCCTTGGCGGAGATCCCGCCGACCCACACGTTCGGGTCGTAGGTCGGGGCGGACGCCATGGCGACGACGCGGCCGGTCTTGGCCTCCATCACGACGACGGCACCGGAGTCGGCCTTGTAGTTCTCCCCGGTGTTCTTGTCGAACTGGGTGCGGGCGACCTTCATCGCCCGGTCCAGTTCGTACTCGGCGACCCGCTGCACCCGGGCGTCGATGCTGGTGACCAGGTTGGATCCGGGTTCGGCGGCGTCCGACTTGGCCTTGCCGATGACCCGGCCGAGGTTGTCGACCTCGTAGCGGGTGACGCCGGCCTTGCCGCGCAGCTCCTGGTCGTACTGGCGCTCGAGGCCCGAGCGGCCGACCATGTCGGAGCGCAGATACGGGGAGTCGGTGTTCTTCGCCTGCTGGATCTCCTGGTCCGTGACGGGCGAGAGGTAGCCGAGCACCTGCGCGGTGTTGGCCTCGCCGGGGCTCGGGTAGCGGCGCACGGCCTCCGGCTCGGCGGTGATGCCGGGGAAGTCCTCCGAGCGCTCACGGATCTGCAGGGCCTGACGGGGCGTGGCCTCGTCGGTGATGGGGATGGGCTGGTACGGGGAGCCGTTCCAGCAGGGCTGGGGCGTCTTGGCGTCGCACAGCCGGACCTTCTCCATCACGTCCTGGGACTTCATGCCCAGCACGCCGGCCAGCTTGGTCAGGACGGCCTTGCCGCCGTCCTTCATCTTCATCAGGTCGGTGCGGGAGGCGGAGACGACGAGCTTGGTCTCGGTGTCGGCGAGCGGGACGCCGCGCGCGTCCAGGATTTCACCGCGTACGGCGGGCTGGACGACCTGCTGGACGTGGTTGCCGGACGCCTCCTTCTGGTACTGGGCGCCCTCTCGGATCTGCAGGTACCACAGGCGGCTGCCGAGGGTGCCGAGAAGGGAGAAGACGAGGATCTGGATGACGACGAGCCGGATCTGGACACGTGGAGTCCGCCCGGTCTCGGGAATGTTGGTCACTGCTGCCGCCCCCTCTCAGCGCACGGGTCATACGAGTACACGGTCGACCTGTGCGGCCCAGGTCCTGTCCTCACAGCCGCTTGACCCCCTTGATGCGTCCCGCGCGGGCCACCCGGGCCTTGGCGGCTCTGACCCTCAGGCCGCTGCGCTGGCTGCCGATGCGCAGCCCGGTGCCGGAGGACAGCCAGCCGGAGGAGACGTCGGCCGCCTTGGCGGAGTTGGTCTCGGCGAGCGGGTCGTTGTCGGCGCGGCGGGCCAGGGCCATGATCCCGGGCACCACGAAGGGCGCGAGCAGCAGGTCGTACAGCGCGGCGGTGAACAGCAGGCTCGGCAGGCCCACATGGCGGGCGGCGGTGTCACCGACGAGGGCACCCACGCACGCGTACAGCAGGGTGGAGCCGATCGCGGCGGCGACCACCACGACCATGGGGCCGCTGGCGGACTTCAGACGGCCGTTCTCCGGCTTGGCGAGTCCGGCCAGGTAGCCGATGACGCACAGCACGAGGGCGTAGCGGCCGGCGGCGTGGTCGGCGGGCGGGGCCAGGTCGGAGAGCAGGCCCGCGCCGAAGCCGACGAGGCAGCCGCCGACGTGGCCGTAGACCAGGGCGAGGCCCACGACGGTCAGCAGCACCAGGTCCGGGACGGCGCCGGGCAGGTGCAGACGGGCGAGGACGCTCACCTGGATCACCAGGGCGACGAGGACCAGGGGGGTGGCGAGCAGCATCCGGTTGAGGCGCATCAGGTTCGGCTCCTAGGGCGTCTGCTGCCCGCCGTCGGCGGAGGCCGAGGGGGTGACGGTGACGGTCACGGTCGGCGTGGGCGTCGGCTGGGGCTTCGGTGGCAGGACGGTGTCGCGCGGGTCCTTCTTCGGCGCCTGGACGACGACGCCGACGACATCGAGCTTGGTGAAGGACGCGAACGGGGTCACGTAGATCGTGCGGGTCAGGCCGCCGCCGGAGGGGTCGACCCGGGAGACCACGCCGACCGGGACGCCCGGCACGAACGGCTTGTCGGCCTCGGAGCCGAAGGTGACCAGACGGTCGCCCTTCTTCACGTCCGCCTTGGCGTTGAGGAGCTGCACGCGCAGCGGGCGGTCGCCCTGCCCGGAGGCGAAGCCGAGTTCGTCGCTGCCCTCCATTCGGGTGCCGACGGTGAAGTCCGGGTCGTTGGCCAGCAGGACCGTCGAGGTGTCGGGGCCGACGGTGGTGACACGTCCGACCAGCCCGTCGCCGTTGAGGACGGTCATGTCGCGCCTGATGCCGTCGTTCGCGCCCACGTCGATGGTGACGGTCCAGGAGAAGCCCTGGGCCGCTCCTATCCCGATGACCTCCGCGCCCTTGATGCCGTACTGGCCCTCGCCCGCCACACGGATCATCTTGTCGAGCTGCTTGAGCCTGCTGCGGTTGCGGTCGTCGCTGCCCAGCTTCGCCTTCAAGGCCGCGTTGTCGTGCTCCAGTTGGGCGATGCGGTCGTGCCGGCTGCCGGAGTCGCGTACGGCCGCGATCGCGTTGCCGACGGGGTCGACGGCGGACGACACCCCGTTCTCGATCGGGCCGAAGACCGTGGCGGCGGCCTGGCGGGCACCTTCGACCGGTGAGTCCTGGCCACCGCGGATGTCCACCGTGATCAGAGCGAACGCGATGGCGATCAGCAGCACCAGGAGCAGCCGGCTCTCTCGTGTGTCCCTCACGTGCGGCGGCCGTGCCTTCCTCGTCGGATGGGAGGTTGGGATGGGAGGTTCGGTGGGGAGGTCGGGATGGGAGGTTCGGTTGGAGGCGATACGGGGCTCATGCCTCTATATCAACGATCCGCCGCACGAGCACAGATGGTCTCGTACGGCGGAGTCGGCGCGTCGCGTCATCTGCGGGGCTGGGCGTCCAGCACCTGCTGGAGCGCCTCGAACTCCTCGACGCACTTGCCGGAGCCGAGCGCCACGCTGTCCAGCGGGTCCTCGGCGATGTGGATCGGCATGCCGGTCTCCCGGCGCAGCCGCTCGTCGAGGCCGCGCAGCAGGGCGCCGCCGCCGGTGAGGACGATCCCTCGGTCCATGACGTCGCCGGACAGCTCCGGCGGGCACTTGTCGAGGGTCGTCTTGACCGCGTCCACGATCGCGTTGACCGGTTCCTCGATGGCCTTGCGGACCTCGGCCGCGGAGATGACCACGGTCTTGGGCAGCCCGGAGACCAGGTCCCGGCCGCGGATTTCGGTGTGCTCGTCAGTGTCGAGGTCGTACGCCGAACCGATCGTGATCTTGATCTGCTCGGCCGTCCGCTCGCCGAGGAGGAGCGAGTACTCCTTCTTGACGTACTGGATGATCGCGTTGTCCAGTTCGTCGCCCGCGACGCGGATGGACTGGGCGGTGACGATGCCGCCGAGCGAGATGACCGCGACCTCCGTGGTGCCGCCGCCGATGTCCACCACCATGTTGCCCGTGGCCTCGTGGACCGGCAGGCCGGAACCGATGGCGGCGGCCATGGGCTCCTCGATGATGTGCACCTGGCGGGCGCCGGCCTGGGAGGACGCCTCGATGACGGCCCGGCGCTCAACGCCCGTGATGCCCGACGGCACACAGACGACGACCCGCGGACGAGCCAGATACCGCCGCTTGTGGATCTTCAGGATG
Source organism: Streptomyces sp. NPDC051104 (assembly GCF_040682835.1). Classification (NCBI taxonomy): domain Bacteria; kingdom Bacillati; phylum Actinomycetota; class Actinomycetes; order Kitasatosporales; family Streptomycetaceae; genus Streptomyces; species Streptomyces sp. NPDC051104. The sequence goes on from NZ_JBFBBS010000002.1 coordinate 315,681, forward strand.
AAGTAGCGGAGCATCCGCTCGGTGATCTCGAAGTCGGCGATCACGCCGTCCTTCAGCGGGCGCACGGCCACGATGTTGCCCGGCGTCCGGCCGATCATCTTCTTCGCTTCCGCGCCGACCGCGAGGATGCCACCGGTGTTGGTGTTGATCGCGACGACGGACGGCTCGTTGAGTACGATCCCGCGACCCCTGACGTACACCAGCGTGTTGGCGGTCCCGAGGTCGACAGCCATGTCACGGCCGATGAACGACATTGAGTTCCCCATCAGGATTCGTCTGGCCTTCCCAAGTGGAGCGTTGGACAGCTTTCGTTGGGGCGGCGAAGTGGGTGCTGTGACGTGAAGGCTTACATCGTAGTCTCGCCTGCACGAAACACTGCGCGAGGGTCTCCGCCATTGTCAGCAGATGACGCGTCGCCTCGCTTCTGGAGACGGGCGTTCGGGAGTAGCCGTTCCCCCGAACGCGCCGCATATGCCAAGGGTCGACGGGGTTTCCGGGTCCGGATATCCCGGCGGGGCCGTTACGGCATCCGGGTGACGTGACAAACCCTCAGAAATCATCCACAAGACGGGTTCGGAAGTTCATCATCCTAGGCTCAGAAGCGCCCGGGAAAGAAGATCTTCAGTTCGCGCTCGGCGGACTCCTCGGAGTCGGAGGCGTGGATGAGGTTCTCGCGGACGATCACACCGAAATCGCCGCGGACGGAGCCCGGGGTGGCGGCGAGGGGGTCGGTGGCGCCGGCGAGCGCGCGCACGCCCTCGATGACCCGCTCACCCTCGACGACGAGCGCGACGACCGGCCCGGAGGCCATGAACTCCACCAGCGGCTCGTAGAACGGCTTGCCCTTGTGCTCGCCGTAGTGCTGCTCCAGCGTGTCCTGGTCCAGGGTGCGCATGTCCAGCGCGCTGATGGTCCAGCCGGCCTTGCGCTCGATACGGCCGATGATCTCGCCGATCAGCCCGCGACGAACGGCGTCGGGCTTGAGGAGGACGAGGGTGCGCGAGGTCACGAGAGGGCTCCTTTACCAAGGTTTTCGGTGCGTAGAGGTTACAGGGCGGGTCTGGGTGGACGTTACGCAGCGTCAGGTGCCCTCTGGTGCGGTGGCCGGCTGGGGGCCGCGCCCCCGGACCACCGCTTTCGGCCTGAACGGCCTCGTCTTCAGACTCCCCCGAGCTCTTTCGAGCAGGGGACCGCCGGACGGGCTACTGGCTGCCCTCGGCCGCGAATCTCGCCTTGGCCTCGTCGATCTTCCGCCCGTAGTGGACCGACGCCCACCACAGCGCGGCGAAGACCGCGCCCATGAAGAACATCGTCGGCACGAAGAACCCGGAGGCGATCAGCGCGATCTGCAGCGCCCAGCCCAGCTGGACCCCGCCCGGCCGGGTGATCATGCCGCAGAGCAGGATGCTGAGCAGCATCGCGATCCCGCTGACCGTCCACACCGTGCCCGTGGACAGGCCCGGGTCCTTCATGGCGACCAGCGCGGCGAAACCGATGACGAAGAACTCGCCGATCAGGGTCGAAGCACACAGCGTACGCACGAGACGTCAGCCCTTCCCCAGCAGCAGTCGGGCCTCGCCGACGGTGATGACGGAACCGGTGACGAGCACGCCGGCGCCCGCGTACTCCCCCTCCTCCTCGGCCAGCGTGATCGCGGCCTCCAGCGCGTCCGGCAGCCTCGGCTCGACCTGGACGCGCTCCTCGCCGAAGACCTCCACGGCGATCGCGGCCAGCTCGTCCGCGTCCATCGCGCGGTGGCTGGAGTTCTGGGTGACCACGACCTCGGCGAAGATCGGCTCGAAGGCCTCGAGCAGCCCCCGTACGTTCTTGTCGCCGCTCGCCCCGACGACCCCGATCAGCCGGCTGAAGTCGAACGCCTCGCTCACCGCCTCCGCGGTGGCCCGGGCGCCCGCCGGGTTGTGGGCGGCGTCCAGGACGATCGTCGGGGAGCGCCGTACGACCTCCAGACGGCCCGGGGACGACACCGACGCGAAGGCCTTGCGGACCGTGTCGATGTCCAGCGGCTCGGGGCGCTGGGAGCCGACGCCGAAGAACGCCTCCACCGCGGCGAGCGCCACGGCGGCGTTGTGGGCCTGGTAGGCGCCGTGCAGCGGCAGGTACACCTCGTCGTACTCGCCACCCAGGCCGCGCAGCGTGAGGAGCTGCCCGCCGACCGCGACCTGCCGCGACACGACCCCGAACTCCAGGCCCTCGCGGGCCACGGTCGCGTCCACCTCCACGGCCTTCTTCAGCAGCACCTGGGCCGCGTCGACCGGCTGCTGGGCGAGGATGACGGTGGAGTCGGACTTGATGATCCCGGCCTTCTCACCCGCGATCTCGCCGGGCGTGGAGCCGAGCCGGTCGGTGTGGTCCAGGTCGATGGGGGTGACGACGGCGACGTCCCCGTCGATCACGTTGGTGGCGTCCCAGCTGCCGCCCATGCCGACCTCGACGACCGCGACGTCCACGGGCGCGTCCGCGAAGGCCGCGTACGCCATGCCCGTGAGCACCTCGAAGAAGGACAGCCGGTACTCCTGCGCGGCGTCGACCATCTCGATGTACGGCTTGATGTCCTGGTACGTCTCGACGAAGCGCTCGGCGGCGATCGGGGCGCCGTCCAGGCTGATGCGCTCGGTGATCGACTGGACGTGCGGGCTCGTGTACCGGCCGGTGCGCAGCTCGAAGGCGCCGAGGAGGGCCTCGATCATGCGTGCGGTGGAGGTCTTGCCGTTGGTGCCCGTGATGTGGATGGAGGGGTACGAGCGCTGCGGCTCGCCCAGTACGTCCATCAGCGCGGAGATACGGCTGACGGACGGCTCCAGCTTGGTCTCGCCCCAGCGGGTCGCCAGCTCGGCCTCGACCTCGCGCAGCGCCTTGTCGACCTCGGGGTCCTGGGGCCGCGTGGGCACGTCGCCCTGCGGTGGGCCGCCCTGGGTGCGCAGGGTTCGGCTGCCGGCCTCGATCACCGCTAGATCGGGGATTGGGGTCTCCCCTGCTCGAGCGGAGTCGAGAGCTTGGGGAAGGTCGGTCTCGGCCTCGACGATCTGCTCGAAGGGATCGCTCTCGTTGGGGTCGCGCGGGGGCAGGTCACTCACGAGGCCAGTCTACGGAGGAGCAGTGACAACCATACGTCAAGGCCCCCGGAGCCTTGAGGTTCCGGGGGCCTGGGGTGCCCGGGGGTGGGTTTCGCCTGCCCGCGCCGGCGGGGTGCCTCCCCCAAGCTCTTCGATCAGGGGGTACCCCCAGTGCCCACCCGTGCCGCCCCTGGGCGTCCCCCAGGCCGTCAAGGCTCTGGGCGAGGCACGACTGCCCGCAGCTCTGCCGACCGGCTAGGCCTGCGGCAACCGCTCCAGCTGGGCCTGGATCCGGGCGATGTCCTCCTCCGCCTTGGCCAGCCGCGTACGGATCTTCTCCACGACGTGCTCCGGCGCCTTGGCGAGGAACGCCTCGTTGCCGAGCTTGCCGCCGGCCTGCGCCTTCTCCTTCTCCGCTGCGGCCAGGTCCTTCGCGAGTCGCTTCCGCTCCGCCGCCACGTCGATCGTGCCCGACAGGTCCAGCGCGACCGTGGCCCCCGCGACCGGCAGGGTCGCCGTGGCCGTGAAGCCCTCGCCCTCCGGCTGCAGTCGCAGCAGCTGCCGGATGGCCGCCTCGTGCGTGGCGAGCGCGGTGCCCTCGAGGCTCAGCCGCGCCGGAACCCGCTGACCTGGCTGGAGGCCCTGGTCGGCGCGGAAGCGGCGGACCTCGGTGATCACCGACTGGAGGGTCTCGATCTCCTTCTCGGCCGCGGCGTCACGGAACCCGCTGTCCTCGGGCCAGTCCGCGATGACGACCGACTCACCGCCCGTGAGGGTGGTCCACAGCGTCTCGGTGACGAACGGCACGATCGGGTGCAGCAGCCTCAGCGTGACGTCCAGGACCTCGCCGAGGACCCGCTTGCTGACCTCGGCCGCCTCGCCGCCCGCCTGGAACGTGGTCTTCGACAGCTCGACGTACCAGTCGAAGACCTCGTCCCACGCGAAGTGGAAGAGGGCGTCGGACAGCTTGGCGAACTGGAAGTCGTCGTAGAAGGCGTCGACTTCGGCGACGACCGAGTTCAGCCGGGACAGGATCCAGCGGTCGGTGGCCGACATCTTCTCGGGCGAGGGCAGCGGGCCCTCGACCGTCGCGCCGTTCATCAGCGCGAAGCGGGTCGCGTTCCAGATCTTGTTGGCGAAGTTGCGGGACCCCTGGACCCAGTCCTCGCCGATCGGGACGTCGACACCCGGGTTGGCGCCACGGGCCAGGGTGAACCGGAGCGCGTCCGAGCCGTACTTGTCCATCCAGTCCAGCGGGTTGACCGCGTTGCCGAAGGACTTCGACATCTTCTTGCCGAACTGGTCGCGGACCATGCCGTGCAGGGCGATGGTGTGGAACGGCGGGGTGCCGTCCATCGCGTACAGGCCGAACATCATCATCCGGGCGACCCAGAAGAAGAGGATGTCGTAGCCGGTGACCAGGACGGAGTTCGGATAGAACTTCTTCAGGCTCTCGGTCTGCTCGGGCCAGCCCAGCGTGGAGAAGGGCCACAGGCCGGAGGAGAACCAGGTGTCGAGGACGTCGGTGTCCTGACGCCAGCCCTCGCCGCTCGGCGGCACCTCGTCCGGGCCGACGCAGACGACCTCGCCGTCCGGCCCGTACCAGACCGGGATGCGGTGGCCCCACCACAACTGGCGCGAGATGCACCAGTCGTGGAGGTTGTCGACCCAGTCGAAGTACCGCTTCTCCATCTCCTGCGGGTGGATCTTGACCTTGCCCTCGCGGACCGCGTCACCGGCGGCCTTCGCGAGCGGCCCGACCTTGACCCACCACTGCATGGACAGGCGCGGCTCGATGGTGGTATTGCAGCGCGAGCAGTGGCCGACGGAGTGGACGTACGGGCGCTTCTCGGCGACGATCCGGCCCTCGGCGCGCAGGGCGGCGACGATCGCCGAGCGGGCCTCGAAGCGGTCCAGGCCCTGGAAGGGGCCGTGCGCGGTGATGACGGCGTGCTCGTCCATCACGGTGATGGCGGGCAGGCCGTGGCGCTGGCCGATCTCGAAGTCGTTCGGGTCGTGGGCCGGGGTGACCTTGACGGCGCCGGTGCCGAACTCGGGGTCGACGTGCTCGTCCGCGACGACCGGGATGGAGCGGTCGGTGAGCGGCAGCTTGACCAGCTTGCCGACCAGGTGCTTGTAGCGCTCGTCGTCGGGGTGGACGGCGACGGCGGTGTCACCGAGCATCGTCTCGGCGCGGGTGGTGGCGACGACGATGGTCTCGTCCCCGTCTCCGTACTTCATCGAGACCAGTTCGCCGTCGTCGTCCTGGTACTCCACCTCGATGTCCGAGATGGCGGTCAGGCAGCGCGGACACCAGTTGATGATGCGCTCGGCGCGGTAGATCAGCTCGTCGTCGTAGAGGCGCTTGAAGATGGTCTGGACGGCCTGGGAGAGGCCCTCGTCCATGGTGAACCGCTCGCGGGACCAGGCGACGCCGTCGCCGAGGCGCCGCATCTGCCCGGAGATCTGCCCGCCGGACTCGGCCTTCCACTGCCAGACGCGCTCGACGAAGGCCTCGCGCCCCAGGTCGTGCCGGGACTTGCCCTCCTTCGCGAGCTCGCGCTCGACCACGTTCTGCGTGGCGATACCGGCGTGGTCCATGCCGGGCTGCCACAGCGTCTCGTGGCCCCGCATGCGCTTGCGGCGGGTCAGGGCGTCGATGAGGGTGTGCTCGAAGGCGTGCCCCAGGTGGAGGGAGCCGGTGACGTTCGGCGGCGGGATGACGATGGTGTACGGCGGCTTGTCGCTCTTCTCGTCGGCCTCGAAGTAACCGCGCTCCACCCAGCGCTCGTACAGCGGCCCCTCTACATCGGCCGGCGCGTACTGGGTCGGCAGTTCGGTGTGGGGCGCTGATGGCTGCTGCTGAGCGTTCTCGGTCACGGGGGTCAGTTTAGAGGTGTCACGGCCCCGTCCCGAAACACGATTCTTTCGTAACGGCGAGCCCCCTGGCGACCCGGCGCTTCCCGGCCTGCGCCAGGATGTCAGGGCCACACAAGCGTCTGGAGGGGAACCCAGAACATGAGCTACAACCAGCCGGGCCCGTACGGCGGGCAGCCCCAGCAGCCCGGACCGTACGGTCAGCCGGGGCAGGGGCAGCCGGGGCCGTACGGTCAGCCGGGCCCCTACGGCCAGCCGCCGCAGGCCCCCCAGCCCCAGCCCGGCTACGGCTACCCCCAGCAGACCCCGCCGGCGCCCGGCTACGGCTACCCCCAGCAGACCCCGCCGGCGCCCGGCTACGGCTACCCCCAGCAGACCCCGCAGGCCGCCCCGCCCCAGCAGAACCCGTACGCCCAGCAGCAGCCGCAGCCGCCCTACGGCCAGCAGCAGCCTCCGTACGGCCAGCCGCCCTACGGGGTCCCTCAGCCGCCGGTCCCAGGGGGCGGCAGGAAGAAGACGGGGCTGATCATCGGCGCGGTGGCGGTGGTGGCGGCGATCGCGGTGGGGGCGTACTTCGTCATCGGCGGTGGTGGGTCGTCCGGTCTCGCCGACGACGGTCCTCACAAGCTGACGACGCCGCAGAAGGTGCTCGGCGAGTACAACCGGGCGACCAAGGAGAGCGACACCAGCGACACCAGCTCCAGCACCGTCAAGGACCTGGAGAAGAGCGGCATGAAGAACGGCACCGCCGTCTACGGCGCGTACTCGACGGCCGACCTCAGCAAGTACGACCCGAACGATCCTTCCACCCTGCCCGACAAGTCCAAGCTGCTCACGGCCAAGGGCGTGACGCTCATCGGCGCCTACGGCAAGATCGCCGATCCGAAGGCGTCCCTGGACGCGTACTTCGCCCAGATCAAGAAGGACTTCCAGAAGAACTCGTCCGCCAGCAGTGCCGCGGGCAAGAGCGAACTGGTCGGCGAGCCCGAGTCGGTCGACATCGACGGCGCGGTCATGAAGTGCCAGGCGGCCAAGGGGACCAACCAGCTCACCAAGCAGCAGCAGACCGACTGGTTCTGCGCCTGGGCCGACTACAGCACGATGGCCATGGTCTCCCCGGGCAACAACGCGGCCGACGTGTCGAGGGACACCGCGGCCGACATCACCCGCAAGCTCCGCAGCGACGTGCGCGTCAAGGCCTGACGCGCTGCGCCGCAACGGTGAAGGGACCCCGGTCGGTTGACCGGGGTCCCTTCACCGTCCGGGGGGCGGCTCGTGTGCCGAGCCCGCGGGGGCGGCTCGTGTGCCGAGCGGTGGCTACGCCGTCTTCTGCTCGCCCGGCCCCCGCCCGCGCGCGTCCCGCGGGATCAGGGTCGGGTTGACGTTGCGGAGCACCACGTCGGCCGTGATGACGACGCGGGCCACGTCCTTGCGGGACGGGACCTCGTACATCACCGCCTGGAGGACCTCCTCCATGATGGCGCGCAGACCCCGGGCGCCCGTCTGGCGCAGGATCGCCTGGTCGGCGATCGCTTCGAGGGCCTCGCGTTCGAAGTCCAGTTCCACACCGTCGAGTTCGAAGAGCCGTTGGTACTGCTTCACCAGGGCGTTGCGCGGCTCGACCAGGATCTGCAGCAGCGCCTTGCGGTCGAGGTTGTGGACCGAGGTGATGACCGGGAGACGGCCGATGAACTCCGGGATCATCCCGAACTTCACCAGGTCCTCCGGCATGACGTCCTCGAACTGGTCCTTGGCCTCCAGTTCGCGCTTCGAGCGGATCGTGGCGCCGAAGCCGATGCCCTTCGCCCCCGCCCGGGACTCGATGATCTTCTCCAGGCCCGCGAACGCGCCGCCCACGATGAACAGCACGTTGGTCGTGTCGATCTGGATGAACTCCTGGTGCGGGTGCTTGCGGCCGCCCTGCGGCGGGACCGAGGCCGTCGTGCCCTCCAGGATCTTCAGCAGGGCCTGCTGGACGCCCTCGCCGCTCACGTCCCGGGTGATCGACGGGTTCTCGCTCTTGCGGGCCACCTTGTCGATCTCGTCGATGTAGATGATGCCCGTCTCGGCCTTCTTGACGTCGTAGTCGGCCGCCTGGATGAGCTTCAGCAGGATGTTCTCGACGTCCTCGCCGACATACCCCGCCTCCGTCAGCGCGGTCGCGTCGGCGATCGCGAACGGGACGTTCAGCATGCGGGCCAGGGTCTGGGCGAGCAGCGTCTTGCCGGAGCCCGTGGGGCCCAGCAGCAGGATGTTCGACTTGGCCAACTCGATGGCGTCGTCGCGGCCTTGCGCGCCGCCGTTCTCACCGGCCTGGACCCGCTTGTAGTGGTTGTACACCGCGACGGACAGGGCCTTCTTGGCTGCCTCCTGGCCGACCACGTACCCCTCGAGGAACTCGTAGATCTCGCGGGGCTTGGGGAGCTCCTCCCAGCGCACCTCGCTCGTCTCGGCGAGCTCCTCCTCGATGATCTCGTTGCAGAGATCGATGCACTCGTCGCAGATGTACACACCGGGGCCTGCGATGAGCTTCTTGACCTGCTTCTGGCTCTTGCCGCAGAACGAGCACTTGAGCAGATCGCCGCCGTCACCGATGCGTGCCACGGTGTGCTTCCCCTTCGCCTGGGAGACGCCTTACGTCCAGCGGCTCCTGGTGCTGCCTTATGTCCGACGGTACCTTGCCGGGCCCCCCGTTCGGGCCCCCCTTGGCATGGTTCGCTTCGACGTGGGCCGGGGCAAACCGTGCCAAGGGGCGGCAGACGATACAGGTCCGGTGACGAATCACGTGGATTCGAGTCAGCGGATCTCGGTGTTGTTCATCTTCCGGGTCGAGATGATCTGGTCGATCAGGCCGTACTGCAACGCGTCCTCGGCCGTGAGGATCTTGTCGCGCTCGATGTCCTCGCGGATCTTCTCGATCGGCTGGGTGGAGTGCTTGGCCAGCATCTCCTCCAGCTGGGTCCGCATCCGGAGGATCTCGTTGGCGGCGATCTCCAGGTCGGAGACCTGGCCGCGGCCGGTCTCGCTGTAGGGCTGGTGGATCAGCACCCGGGCGTTCGGCAGCGCCATGCGCTTGCCCGCGGTGCCCGCGGCCAGCAGGACCGCGGCGGCGGAGGCGGCCTGGCCCATGCAGACCGTCTGGATGTCCGGCTTCACGAACTGCATCGTGTCGTAGATGGCCGTGAGCGCGGTGAAGGAGCCGCCGGGGCTGTTGATGTAGACCGAGATGTCACGGTCGGGGTCCATCGACTCCAGGCACAGGAGCTGCGCCATGACGTCGTTGGCGGAGGCGTCGTCGATCTGGACGCCGAGGAAGATCACGCGCTCCTCGAAGAGCTTCGCGTACGGGTCGTACTCGCGGATGCCCTGCGAGGTGCGCTCCACGAAGCGCGGGATGACGTAGCGGGACTCGGCCGTCGGGCCGGTGTACTCGGCGTGCGTACGGTCGTAGAGGCCGCTGCCGGGGAAGTCGTTCACGGTGTCTCCTGAAGGGGGCTGGGGCGGTGGCTGGGGGCTGGAGGGGCGCTGGGGGCTGTTCGGGTCCTTGTGGGTCCTGTACGGCCGCTGTCGGGCCCTGGGACCCGCCTGCGGCTCCGTCGGGCGCCGGCCGGGCCGCTGGGCCCTGAGGGCCGTGCCGGGACCCTGAGCCCTCACGGGGGCCAGGCAGGCCACCGGGTCGGGCCCGGCCGACCGAGGGGCCGGCCGGGCCGGCTGCCCGGCTGCACAGGCCTTGGGGGCCTCGCCGGAGCCTCACGGTCGCCTGGGCGGCCGTCGGACCTCGAGCGGACCCGGTGAGCCCTTACGAGCCCGCCCCGGTGCCTCCGCCGCCCGGCATGCCGGCAGCGGTGGTGATGACCTCGTCGATCAGGCCGTACTCCTTGGCCTCCTGGGCGTCGAACCAGCGGTCGCGGTCCGAGTCCCGGGTGATCTGCTCGACCGACTGGCCGGTGTGGAAGGAGGTCAGCTCGGCCATGCGCTTCTTGGTGTGCAGAAGCCGCTCGGCGTGGATCTTGATGTCCGACGCGGAGCCGGCGAGGCCGGCCGAGGGCTGGTGGATCAGGATCTCGGCATTGGGCAGGGCGAAGCGCTTGCCCGGGGTGCCCGCGCTGAGCAGGAACTGCCCCATGGAGGCCGCCATGCCCATGGCGATCGTCACGACGTCGTTCTTGATGTACTGCATGGTGTCGTAGATCGCCATGCCGGCCGTGATCGAGCCGCCCGGGCTGTTGATGTACAGGTAAATGTCCTTGTCCGGGTCGGAGGCAAGGAGCAGCAGCTGTGCGGTGATCTTGTTGGCGATGTCGTCGTCCACCGGCTGGCCGAGGAAGATGATCCGCTCGTTGAGCAGCCGGTTGTAGACCTGGTCGCCGAGGCCGCCACCGATGGAAGGCTCGCCGGCGGCGGAGGGCATCAGATTCGTCACGTATCCACCTGCTCGTCTTACGACGGCACGGGGCCGTCTCACGTGTCCTGCTGGGGCGTGGGACCCCGTCCGACCCCCTGCGGGCGGCTTCGGGGACTCCCCTGCCCTCGTATTCATGGACCCTAACGCGCGGCTCCCTTCGGGGAATCCCGCATAGGGGGCTGTTCGCTGTGAGCGCATGCGCTCCGCTGCGGGGGCCGAGGGTGGTGCTGGGCCCTGGTTGTGCGGGGCCCGCGCCGGGGGTGCCGTCGCGGGGCTCCGCCCTGGGCCCCGGGTCCATTGTCGCCGTGGAGGGTGTTGTCGTCGCGTCCGTGCGGGCCGTGTGTGGCTGGTCGCTCCCCCAAGTTCTCGGCTTCGCTCGAACAGGGGGACCCCCATCGCGGCGGAGCCGCACAGTGCCACAGCCCCGCGCCCGGCCATGACGTGGCGCAACGAGCACGAGCCCGTCTCCACCCGCCCGGACGGCGACGGGCCCAGAGGCGTGCGCCCCTGGGCCCGTCCGACAGCTGTCGTGCCGGTGGCGGTTACGCCTCCGGCTTCTCCTCGCCGGCCTCGGCGGCCTCCGAGGAGGCGGTCTCCGCGGTCTCGGCGGAGCCGTCCTCCTCCTCCTCGTCGTCCAGGTCGACGATCTCGCCGTTGGTGTCCTTGACCGTCGCGGCCTCGACGACCAGCGCCAGGGCCTTGCCGCGGGCGACCTCGCCGACCAGCATCGGGACCTGGCCGCCCTCGACGACCGCCTGGGCGAACTGGTCGGGGGACATGCCGGAGGAGGCCGCGCGCCGCATGAGGTGCTCGGTGAGCTCCTCCTGGTTGACGTTGAGCTTCTCCTTGTTGACCAGCTCGTCCAGGACGAACTGGGTCTTGATGCCCTTGATCGCGGCCTCGCGCGTCTCGGTCTCGAACTCCTCGGCGGTCTTGCCCTGGATCTCCAGGTACCGGTCGAGGGTCAGGCCCATCTGGGCGAGCTGGTGGTGCTCGAGGTTGTGCTTACGGGTGTTGATCTCGTCCTCGAGGAGCTTCTCGGGGACCGGGACCTCGACCAGCTCGAGCAGCTTGTCCAGGACGCGCTCCTGGGCCTGCGTGGCCTGGTCGTACTGCTTCATGTTCGCCAGGCGCTTGCGGCTGTCCGCCTTCAGCTCCTCCAGCGTGTCGAACTCGGACGCGAGCTGCGCGAACTCGTCGTCGAGCTCCGGCAGTTCCCGGGCGGCGACCTGGGTGACCTTGACCGTCACCTCGGCCTCCCGGCCGGCCGCCGAGCCGCCCTTCAGCTCGGAGGTGAAGGTGGCCTCCTCGCCGGCCGACAGGCCCTTCACGGCGTCGTCGATACCGTCCAGCAGCTCACCGGAGCCGATCGTGTAGGAGACGTCCTTGGCGACGCCGTCCTCGAGGACCTCGCCGTCGACCTTGGCCTCCAGGTCGATCGTGACGACGTCGCCGTCCTCGGCGGCGCGCTCGACCGGGGAGGTGGAGGCGAAGCGGTCGCGCAGCTGCTGGACCGACTCCTCGACGTCCTCGTCGGTGACCTCGACGGCGTCGACCTCGACCTCGATGCCGGAGTAGTCCGGGATCTCGATGGTCGGGCGGACGTCGACCTCGGCGGTGAAGGACAGCAGCTCGTTGTCCTTCAGCTCCGTGATGTCGACCTCGGGCTGGCCCAGCGGGTTCAGCTCGGCCTCGTTGACCGCGTCGGTGTAGAACTTCGGGAGCGCGTCGTTGACGGCCTCCTCCAGCACGGCGCCACGGCCGAACCGCTGGTCGATGACCCGGGCGGGGATCTTGCCCTTGCGGAAGCCCTTCACCGTGACCTGCTGGTTGATCTTCTTGTACGCCGCGTCGAGGCTGTCCTTGAGCTCCTCGAAGGGCACCTCAACAGTGAGCCGAACCCGGGTCGGGTTCAGGGTCTCCACGGCGCTCTTCACGGTTCGGTCTCCTTGTGGCTGACTTCTTGGGGTTCTGCCGAGCCTGCGCCACCCGGAGGGGCGGGCATGCCTTCGGCGGATTCGCGGGCCCCTGCCTGAGAGACATGGCAGTGCAGACACACGGGCGCGCAGCTTGCATAGTAACCGCAGGCACTGAGCGCCCCCAAAGGCGATCACGCGAGTCGGCCCCGGGCCGTGCCGGGCCGGTGGTCGGGGTGGCGGGATTTGAACCCACGGCCTTCCGCTCCCAAAGCGGACGCGCTACCAAGCTGCGCCACACCCCGTCTGGTGCGACACGTAGGGTACATGCCCGGAGCGGCCGAGTCGGCCGGTTTCTTCGCGGGCGTGTGCAAGCCCCGACGCGTTGGCCTACGAGGCGGGCGACCCGCTAGGATGCCTTCTGTGCCGCGGTCGGTGACCTGCGGCGCGTCGTGTTGCGGGCGTAGCTCAATGGTAGAGCCCTAGTCTTCCAAACTAGCTACGCGGGTTCGATTCCCGTCGCCCGCTCTGAACGGCTCGGGGCCAGGTCGGAGGATCACTCCTCGACCTGGCCCTGATCGTTTCCGGAGAGTCTGTTCAGTCCTGCGTGTCCCCCGCGTGCCCCCTCGGCTTGCGATCTCGTTCCTTGCCCGGCTTCCGGCCCTTCTCGACCAGGCGCCGGCGTGCTGGTGGAACGCCCCTAGAATCGCCGAGCGAAGCGTGTGTAGGCGCGTGCCTGGCCGCGCACGCTGCCCGCACCTCTCGTAGCCGCCGCTTCTATCAGCTGCGCTTCCGGACCCGCGGCCGTCCGGCCCCGTTCACGGCGTACCGGCACGATCGTTACGGCCGCCACGATGGACCCGACCGCTGACGCAGTCAGCACCAGGTAGACCATCGTCCCCCCTCCTCAGTCCAAGCCCGCGCCGAGCGATCCGGCGCCCCGGCACTGATCACCGGAGACTGCCGGGGAGCGTACCCACCCGCCATCGGTAGCCGAACAGGGAAGGGCGTCAACAACCTGCAAAGAGCAGGAGGCAGCCATCTGGGCCCCCTGCGTGCCCGATCGGACGGGGGCGGCGGGGAAGGCCAGTGCGGCCTCCTCCCCGAGCGTCCGGGTGATCACCCGTGTGGCGAGGTACTGCCACGCCGGGCAGCCGCCCGCCGTGGCGATGTTCCCCTCGGCGTGGAACGGCGCGTCCAGGCGCGCCGCGCCCAGGTCGCGGGTCGGTCGGCGATCGGTGACTCATCTGCCGGTGCGGCAGGCGCCGAAGTCGCCCGGACCGGACCAGCCCGACTCCGCGCAGAGCCGAGCCGACCGATGCCGGGCGTGGTCCTGTCCGCTCAGAAGCGGATCGAGTTGATCGTGTCCGCTATCGAGTTCAGGAAGCGGTTGATGGACGGAGCCATGCCGGTGGAGGCCAGGAAGAAGCCGAAGAGCATCGCCACGATCGCCGGTCCGGCCTTGATCGAGCCCCCTCTGATCATCACCACCAGGATGATCGCCAACAGCAGCACCACTGACAGCGAAATCGCCACAACTGATCACACCCTCGGTCGGTCGGCTCTCCCGGCCCGGGGCGCCGTCCCCTGCACACCCCGCCAGAACCATCGTGCCACCAACCGGCCCGCCCTATGCGGCCACTGAGGCATCGTCGACCACCTTGGCGGCAACTCGTCACGGCGGGGAGCGGTACGCCATGGTCAACACGGCGGCGGCGCAAGGGAATCGCGCGGTACCCGTACAGCGAATCGACGATGATCGTTTCCAAGCCCACACATCGCGTTCGCAGGTGATTCCACACCGACATCTCACCATCGACGCGAGGGCACGGGAGTTGGGCGCGCCGTGGTGGTGCGGGCCGGTGATGGTGCCGGCGCTGCTGGGCTGCACGCTGGTGCTCAGCGCCTGCTTCTTCTCCTGGGAGCCGCGCCGGACCCTATCGGGTCGGGTCTCCCTTCAGGTGCCGCATGAGCCGCTCGAAGTCCTGCCACCTCGACAGGACCTCCGCGGAGGCGAGGGTGGCGTCGTGCGGCAGCACCGAGCCGTCGGAGGCGATCAGTTGCCGGGTCATGGGCCGGGAGACGGCCCGGTCGTCGAGCAACCGCAGGATGTCGGGGAGCAGTTGGCCGATCGCGGTGTCCGACGGCAGGACGATGTCGGCTCGCCGTCGCTCGCCGACCAGGGTGGCCCGGCTCAGCCGGCCCCGGGAAGTCGTTGCTGTGCTCACCACTTACGGGAACCTATCATCGCGACGACGTTCGAATCGGGGCTTCCACGGGGGGCTTTCGTGCGGACGCGGAGTCGTACGACTGCTGTTGCTGCTGCTCCTGTCCCTTCTGTTCGGCCTTCTGCTTGGCCAGCGTGGCCTGGAGGAATGACCAGCCGACGCATCCGGCGCACAGAACGGCGGCGATGGCGATGCCGGCGAACATCTTGCCGAGCCTCTCGTCCATCGTGCGCCGGCCGCCGCGCTGGGCGCCGAACAGCAGCGCGTCCCGTATCCGCCGGCGGCGCACCGCCACCGACTCCAGCAACTGGCTGTCGTAGTCCCGTGCCATGGAGTTCGTCTGTGTACTCGTCGTTGCTGACGTACCGTCAATCACCGGCGCTGAGGCCGAGGTACTGCCGCATGGCGGCGTACTTGCGGGTGAGCCGCTCCGCGGCGGGGGCGTCGAGGGCGGCGAGCCGCTGCGGATCCGCGTTGTGGGCGAGGTCGGCGGCCTTCACCAGACGGGCGCCGGGGGTGGCGAGAATGCGCCGCGCGTACGCCTGCGGGTCCTCGCCGGGCCGCTTGGTGACGGCCCGTACGACGGCCTTCGTCATGGGGGACAAGGGGGCGGTGTCGAGCCACTCCTCGCTGAGGACGCCGTCCTCCACGGAGTCGTGCAGCCAGGCGGCGGCGACGAGTTCGTCTCCCCCGCCGCGGGCGCGCACACCATAGGCGACGGCCGCGAGATGCTCGGCGTAGGGCCGTCCGGCCTTGTCCTTCTGCGCGGAGTGCGCGGCGCGGGCGACGGCCTCGACCTCGGCCGGAGTCATGAGCGACATGACAGGCTCCCCCCAACCCTGCCTCCGCAACATATGGCATGGCCGAGCAGCGAGTACACCCCCGCCGGCCACCGTGGACGTGCCCCCGGACGCGCCTTCTCAGCGCACCGCCTGCGCCGTCACCGCCTCCCGGCAGATCAGCAGCAGCGCCCGGTCGTCGTTCACGTCCTTCGCGACCGCCTCGATGAGATGCCAGGCCGCGCCGCGGAAGCCGCCCGCGACATAGCGGTCGGCCTCGCCCATGAGGCGGTCCATGCCTTCCACGATGTCGCGGTCGGACGTCTCCACCAGGCCGTCCGTGAACAGCATCAGCACGTCGCCGGGGCGCAACGTCCCCTTCACGGAGTCGAACTGGGCGCCGTCGTAGACGCCGAGGAGCGGCCCCTCGGCCGCCTTCTCCTCCCAGCGGCCGGTGCCCGCGCTGAGCTGCAGGCCCGGCGGGTGTCCGGCGGAGTAGAGCTCGTAGTCGCCGGACTCCAGGTCCAGGACCAGGTGGATGGAGGTCGCGAAGCCCTCGTCCCAGTCCTGGCGGAGGAGGTAGCCGTTCGCCGCGGGCAGGAACGCGTGCGGTGGGAGCGATCCCAGCAGTCCGCCGAACGCCCCGGACAGCAGCAGGGCGCGCGAACCGGCGTCCATGCCCTTGCCGGAGACGTCGGTGAGGACGGCCTCCAGCGTGCGGCCGCCGTTGGTGCGGGCCGCCACCACGAAGTCGCCGGAGAAGGACTGCCCGCCGGCCGGTCTGAGCGCCATCTCGCGGTGCCAGCCCAGCGGCAGCTTCGGCAACTTGCTCTGGACCCGGATGCGTTCCCGCAGGTCGAAGAGCATGGTCCCGCCGCGCCGCCACGGCACCCCGACCCGGCTGCGGAACTGCGCGATCAGCAGGCCGAAGAAGCCGCAGGCCGCGACCACGAGCACGATGCCCGGAGTGACCCGGGACGGCCCCTCGGTGTAGGGGCCGAGTTTGACGGACTCGACGATCAGCGCGGTCGCGGCGGCGGCGTACAGGCCGAGCAGGCTGGAGGGGCGCAGCAGCAGGCCGCCGGCGACGATGGGGAGGACCAGGACGGCCGGTGAGCACCAGACGGGGTCGGCCAGGGTGACCGCCGCGATCAGCGGGATCATCAGCAGCAGGCCGGCCAGCGCGACCCAGTCCGAGCCGTCCCCGCGGAAGTAGTCCACGGCGGATCGGCGCACGCTGGTTCGGGCCCGGTGCCACTGCTTCTTCAACCGGGCCGTGAACGTCTCGGCTTCCGCGCGCCGCTCTCGTCCTGCTGCCATTGTTCGGGACCCTATCCATCGGACCAGCCCCTTGGCACGGGAGGTCCCGCTTGTCCCCCGTCCGAGCGCTGAACTTCACAGGTAGCGGCGCCCCGTAACGCGGGAGAAATTCCCTCGCTCGCCCCGCATTGCCCTGATAGGCATGGCACATGACGACGGACGTGCGGGTGCTGCGGAAGGACGAGTGGGACACGTGGTACGACCACTTGGTCCGGGCCTTCGGCGGCGCGGACCAAGCGCCCGAAGAGCGCGCATTGGATCGCGAACTCACCGAATTCGATCGATCCCTAGGCGTATGGGACGGAACCACATGTGTCGGCACTGCGGGCTCCTTCAGCTTCCGCCTCACCGTCCCCAGCGGCACCTCGGTCCCCGCGGCAGGCGTCACCATGGTCAGCGTGGCGGCCACGCACCGCCGGCGCGGGGTGCTGACCTCGATGATGCGCCGGCAGCTGGACGACGTCCGCTCCTGGGGGGAGCCGCTGGCGGTGCTGACCGCCTCGGAGCCCGCGATCTACGGCCGGTTCGGATACGGCGCGGCGACGTTCCAGCTGGGCGCCGAGATCGACACGAGCCGCGTCGAGCTGTCCGTTCCGGCCGGCACGGATGACGTACGGCTGCGGTACGCGGGCCCCGCCGATGTCCTCGACGCCTGTGAGGCGGTGTACGCACGGCTGGTGCCCGGCCGCCCCGGCATGCTGGAGCGGCGGCCCGGCTGGGAGCGGGCGGGGCTGCTGGACCCGGCGAGCGAGCGGGACGGGGCGTCCGCGCTGCAGTGCGTGGTCGCCGAGCGCGAGGGCGAGATCACGGGGTACGCCCGCTTCCGCACCAAGCTCGGCTGGGGGGTCGCCGGGCACGACGGGACGGTCACCCTGGTGAGCCTGGCCGCGCTCGACCCCGTGACGGACGCGGCGCTGTGGCGTTTCCTGTTCGGCATGGACCTGACGACGACGCTGGTCGTGCGCGCGCGGCCGGTCGACGACGCCTGGCAGCACCTGGTGTCCGACATCCGGCGGTGCCGGCCACGGCTGAGGGATGCCCTCCATCTGCGTCTCGTCGATGTCGGTGCGGCCCTGGAGGCACGGACGTACCAGGCGCCCGTGGAGGTGGTGGTCGAGGTCGAGGACGCCTTCTGCCCCTGGAACGAGGGGCGTTGGCGGCTGACGGGCGACGCGAAGGGCGCCTCGTGTGCGCGTACGACGGACGCGGCCGATCTCGCGCTGTCGGTGCGGGAGTTGGGGGCGGCGTATCTGGGCGGGGTGTCGCTCACGTCGCTGGCCGCGGCCGGGCGGGTACGGGAGCTGCGGCAGGGGGCCCTGGCGGAGGCGTCCCTGGCGTTCGGCTCGGTGGTGGCGCCGTGGCTGCCGCACGGGTTCTAGTCCCCCGGGCGCGCAAGGCTCTGTGAGCTGTACGAAGCCCTATGACCTCTGGCAGCCGGGGCACCAGAACAGGTTGCGGGCGGCGAGACCGGCGGTGCGGATCTCGCCGCCACAGAGGTGGCAGGGCAGGCCGGCCCTGCGGTACACGTACACCTCGCCGCCGTGGTCGTCGACGCGCGGCGGGCGGCCCATGGCCTCGGGGGTGTGTTCGGGCCGCACGGTGTCGATGCGGTTGGTGCGGACGCCCTCGCGCATCAGGGCGACGAGGTCGGCCCAGATCGCATCCCACTCGGAGGGGGTGATGTCCTTGCCCGGCCGGTAGGGGTCGATGCCGTGCCGGAAGAGGACCTCGGCGCGGTAGACGTTGCCGACCCCCGCGATGACCTTCTGGTCCATGAGCAGGGCGGCGATGCTCGTCCGGCTGCGGCGGACCCGCCGGTGGGCGGCCTCCGGGTCGGCGTCGTCTCGCAGCGGGTCGGGGCCGAGGCGGCCGTGGACCGCGGCCTTCTCCTCGCCGGTGACCAGCGCGCAGGTGGTGGGGCCGCGCAGGTCGACGTACGCCGTGGGGTTCGCCAGACGCAGGCGGACCGTGTCGGTGGGCGGGGGCGCGGGGGCGTCGCCGAAGGCGACCTTGCCGAAGAGGCCGAGGTGGATGTGCACCCAGTCGGCGCCGCGGAAGCCGATGAAGAGGTGCTTGCCGTGGGCGTCGGCGGTGTGCAGCTCGGCCCCGTCGAGCAGGGCTGCGGCGTCGGCGAACTTGCCCTGGGGGCTGGTGACGGCGACCGCGCCGCCGGCGAACCGTGCCGCGTAGTCCCGGGCCAGCCGGTGGATGGTGTGCCCCTCTGGCACGGCTTCCCTCAACCTTTCAAACACACGGGGCGCCGCCGGGGCACCACCGCCCCTGGCTCCGCCCTGCCCCTGACCTGCCGGTTTCTCAGTCCTGCGGGTGGTGCGGGGGGATCGGCGGCAGCTCGCCCGTGGTCTCGTACGAGGACAGCATGTCGATGCGCCGCACATGCCGCTCGTCGCCCGAGAACGGCGTGTTCAGGAACGTCTCGACGAACTTCGTCGCCTCCTCCACCGTGTGCATCCGGGCACCCACGGCGACGACGTTCGCGTTGTTGTGCTGCCGGCCCAGGGAGGCCGTCTCCTCGCTCCAGGCGAGGGCCGCCCGCACGCCCTTGACCTTGTTCGCGGCGATCTGCTCCCCGTTGCCGGAGCCGCCGATGACGATGCCGAGGGCGTCGGGGTCCGCGGCGGTGCGCTCCGCGGCGCGGAGGCAGAAGGGCGGGTAGTCGTCCTGGGCGTCGTAGATGTGGGGCCCGCAGTCGACGGGTTCGTGCCCGGCGGCCTTGAGCCACTCGACGAGGTGGTTCTTCAGTTCGAAACCGGCATGGTCGGAGCCGAGGTACACGCGCATGATCCGAGTGTGTCACGTCCGTCGCGGCTCGGCCTCGCGGGGTGACAGCCAGGAAAGATGTGAACTACACCATAGAAGCTCAAGGGAACCTCAAGTAACAATCCGGATTCAAAGGTTCCCGAATTTATTCGCCTCAGATTCACTGGACCGGCTCGTACACCGCTCGCACGAGCCCCCGTACTACCGCTCGTACGGGACAGAAGGTGTCCGTCCGTACGTGTGTCCCCTCTTGTTTCTCGTACACCCGGCGCAAAGGAATCACCCTTTATGTCTTCGCAGCCGACCCCCACCCAGGCCGGAAACGCATCCGGCCGCCCCGGAGAACCCGGCGGCGGCCTTCAGGCAGGACTCAAGAACCGTCATCTGTCGATGATCGCCATCGGTGGTGTCATCGGCGCCGGCCTGTTCGTCGGTTCCAGCTCCGGCATCGCCACCGCCGGCCCCGGCATCCTGCTCTCGTACGCCCTCGTCGGCACGCTCGTGGTGCTGGTGATGCGGATGCTGGGCGAGATGTCCGCCGCGAACCCCACCTCGGGCTCCTTCTCCGCGCACGCGGACCGGGCGCTCGGCCGCTGGGCCGGTTTCTCGATCGGCTGGCTGTACTGGTTCTTCTGGGTGGTCGTGCTCGCCGTGGAGGCCACCGCGGGCGCCAAGATCCTCTCCGGGTGGGTCCCGGCCGTACCGCAGTGGGGCTGGGCCCTCATCGTCATGATCGTGCTGACCGCGACCAACCTGGTCTCCGTCGGCTCCTACGGTGAGTTCGAGTTCTGGTTCGCCGGGATCAAGGTCGTGGCGATCGGCGCGTTCATCGTCGTCGGCGCCCTCGCCATCTTCGGCGTGCTGCCGGGCGTCCACAGCGACAAGGCGAGCCTGGGCAACCTGACCGATCACGGCGGCTTCCTGCCCCACGGACCCGGCGCCATCCTCACCGGTGTGCTGCTGGTCGTGTTCTCCTTCATGGGAAGCGAGATCGCCACGCTGGCGGCCGGCGAGTCGGAGGACCCGCAGCGGGCGGTCACCAAGTCGACGAACAGCATCATCTGGCGTATCGCCGTCTTCTACCTGGGCTCGATCTTCGTGGTCGTCTCGCTGCTGCCGTGGAACGACCCGTCGATCAAGGACAAGGGCTCCTACGTCGCCGCGCTGGACTCCCTCGGCATCGCGCACGCCGGCCAGATCATGAACGTCATCGTGCTGACGTCGGTGCTGTCCTGTCTGAACTCCGGGCTGTACACAGCCTCGCGGATGGCCTTCTCGCTGGGCCAGCGGGGTGACGCGCCGAAGGCGTTCGCGCGGACCACGTCCCGGGGTGTGCCGATGGCCGCGATCGTGGCGTCCGTCGTCTTCGGCTTCGTCGCCGTCTTCTTCAACTACAAGTTCCCGGACTCGGTCTTCCTCTTCCTGGTCAACTCCAGTGGCGCGGTGGCCCTGTTCGTGTGGCTGGTCATCTGCTTCTCGCAGCTGCGGATGCGGAAGATCATCCAGCGCGAGGCGCCGGAGAAGCTGCTCGTCAAGATGTGGCTGTACCCGTACCTGACCTGGGCGACGGCCGCGCTGATCGTGTTCGTCCTCGGCTACATGCTGACCGACACCGAGCACGACGGACGTGAGACGGTGCTGCTGTCGCTGCTCGTCGCCGCGGTGGTGCTGGTGATCGCCGTGGTGAAGGAGCGGATCGCGGGCAACCGCACGGCCGCCCCCACCGAGGCACCGGCCGACAAGGTCTCCATCGGCTGATCCAGCGCCCCTCGGAACATGGCCGCATAACCTGACGGAACCTGTCAGGTTATGCGGCCATCATGCGTGGCATGACCTACACGGACAACCGCGCAGACCTGACCCTGCTCCGCCCCGGCGACGCCGGCTACCACGACGAACTCGCCGGATTCCAGACCGGGTTCGCCCAACGGCCCACCGTGATCGCGCCCGTCCGGTCGACCGCGGACGTGGTGGCCGCCGTACGGTACGCGGCCGCCGAGGACCTGCCGGTGGGCGTGCAGGCCACCGGACACGGGCTGCCCGGGGGCTACGAGGGCGGGCTGCTCATCACGACCCGGCGGCTGGACGGGCTCACCATCGATCCCGAGGCGCGCACGGCCCGCGTGCAGGCGGGGGTGCGCTGGGGGCAGGTGGTCGCGGCGGCCGAGCCGTACGGGCTGGCGCCGCTCAACGGCTCGGCGCCGGGCGTGGGCGCGGTGTCGTACACCCTGGGCGGCGGGCTCGGCATCCTTGCACGGGAGTTCGGGTATGCGGCCGACCATGTGCGGTGGCTGGAGGTCGTCACCGCCGACGGCGAACTCCGCCGTGTCACCCCGGATTCCGACCCCGACCTGTACTGGGCGTTGCTGGGCGCGGGGCAGAACTTCGGCATTGTGACCGAGCTGGAGATCGGCCTGGTTCCGGTGCGCACGCTGTACGGCGGCTCGCTCGCCTTCGACGGGCGCGAGGTGGACCCCGCGGCCGTGCTGCGCGCGTACGAGGCGTGGACGCGGACCGTGCCGGACTCGCTGACCTCCTCCTTCGCCGCCGTACCGTACCCCGACCTGCCCGCGCTGCCGCCGCACCTGCGCGGCCGGTACCTCGTCTCGATCAGGGTCGCCCACACGGGCGCCGACGGCGAACGGCTCACGGCCCCGCTGCGGGAGATCGGGCCGGTGCTGTCGGACTCGCTGCGCGAGATGCCGTACGCCGAGAGCCACACCATCCACAGCGACCCGGACTTCCCGCACGCCTACTACGGCGACAGCGCGGTGTTGCGGGAGCTGGACGTCGAACGGGCCGGGGAACTGCTGAAGCGGACCGGGCCCGAGGCGGCCCTGATGTGTGTCGTGCAGGTCAATCACCTGGGCGGGGCGCTGGCCCGGCCCGCGCCGAACGCGGTGCCGTATCGCGAAGGGCGGTTCCTGTTGCGGCTGTTGACCGTAGGCGACCGAGAGGAGGCGCGGGCCGTACTGGACCCGGCGTTCGCCCTGCTGGCGGACGATCGCCTGGGCCGCTCGCTCAACTTCGCCTTCGGGGCCGGGGACCGGGGTGCCGGGCTGTACGACCCGGAAACGCGAAAGAGGCTCGCCGGGCTGAAGGAGACTTACGACCCGGCGAACCTCTTCCGCAGGAACTACGGCGTCAGCGCTTGCTGACGAACTTCCAGGCGGTGGGCAGCGCGCCCATCGCCAGGGCGGCCTTGAGGGCGTCACCGATCAGGAACGGGGTGAGGCCGGCCGCGACCGCCTGGGAGAAGGAGAGGTGGGCCGCCAGGGCCAGGTAGGGGACGCCGACCGCGTAGATGACCGCCTCGCCGAGGACCATCGTGCCCGCCATGCGCAGCGGGGAGCGGTCGGCGCCGCGGCGGGCCAGGGCGCCCACGGCCGCCGAGGCGAGCAGCATGCCGATGACGTAGCCGAAGGAGACGGCCCCCGCGCCGGAGGCGCCGCCCGCGAACCACGGCACGCCGGCCACACCGGCGAGCGCGTACAGGGCGAGGGAGAGGAAGCCGCAGCGGGCCCCGAGCGCGGTGCCGACGAGCAGCGCGGCGAAGGTCTGGCCGGTCACCGGCACAGGGGAGCCGGGCACCGGGACCGACAGCTGGGCCGCGAGGCCGGTGAGCACGGCGCCGCCGATGACGAGGGCCGCGTCGCGGACGCGGGACGTCGGCAGCAGGTCGGCGAGGACCGTGCCGGGGCGGGCGAGAGTGGTGGCGGTGCTCATGGGGACTCCGCGGGGTGGTGTGGACACGTCGGGACAGCGTGACGCTATCCCAGTGCCCTCGAGCCGATCACCATCGGCGGTCGACAAAGGGTGGAACGGCGCGTTCGTGAACTTCGCACAAAGGGTGCTCCTTACACATGGGCAGGCGTGAGACCGGTCACTGAGATGAAGACGTTCCCCTCACACTCCGGTAGCGACCGGGAACTGTAGGGTCCCGCCAAAGCCCCGAGGGGCTCGTCTCGCCCGTCGGTCACCGTCTGGGCAGCGGTGGGCCGTTTTGCTAGCTTCGAACGCATGGTTGCCCAGGCCCGGAACTTCACGTCGCGTCGCTATGTCGACCTGCGACGCCAGGGCACGGCCACCTGTCGCCGCCCGGTGTAGGGGCGGGCTCCGGCGCGCCTCGAGCCTTCCGAGACGTGTCGGCCCCGTTCCCGAGGACGGTTCTCCATGCCCCGTACCGCGGCATCCACTCTTGTCTCCCCCGTTCCCCGTGCCGCCGACAGCGACCGGCGGCGTACCAGCGCCAGCGTCGTGCTGCGGTCCGTGCTGGAGCACGGGCCGGTCGCGCGCAGCACCGTCGCCCGGCTGACCGGGCTGTCGCCCGCGTCCGTGACCGAGCACTGTGCCCGGCTGACCCGGCTGGGGCTGATCCGTGAGGAGGTGGCCCCGCGCCGCTCGAACGGGGTGGGCCGGCCCCATGTGCCCGTCGATCTCGACACCGAGCGGTTCCTGGTCTGCGGGGTGCATGTGGCCGTGCCGTACACCACGGTCGCGCTGCTCGATCTGCGCGGTCGCGTCGTGGCCCGGCGGGAGGTGAGGCACGAGCGGACGGATCCCGGCTGGGTGCTGGCCCGGGCCGCGGAGGGACTCGCGGCACTGCTCGCCGAGGCGCCGGGCCGCGGACCGCTGGGGGTCGGGGTCGCGGTCGGCGGCTGGGTGGACCGGGAGACGGGCACCGTGGTCGAGCACGAGCTGCTGGGCTGGCGCGAGGTGCCGGTGCGGGAGTTGCTCGAGGCCCGCACCGGGCTGCCGGTCCACGTGGACGGGCACGCGCGCGCGTTGGTCAACGGGGAGCGGCTGTTCGGGCGGGCCCGGGGCAGCCGCAGCGTGCTGCACCTGTTCGTGGGCAACGTGGTCGACGCGGCCTTCGCCACCAATGACGAGGTGCACCACGGGCCCCGCTCCCAGGCGGGGGCGATCGCCCACCTTCCGGTGCCGGGCGGCACCGAGCCGTGCGCGTGCGGCCGTACCGGCTGCCTCCAGGTCGAGCTGAGCGAGCGGACGTTGTGCCGGCGGGCCCGGGCGGCCGGGGTGATCGACGGGGTGAATCCGATGCACGTGGTGGCCGCGGCGGCGGCCGGGGACGCGGTGGCGCGGCGGCTGCTGAGGGAACGGGCCCGGACGACCGGGCGGGCGGCCGCGCTGCTGCTGGACGTCCTGAACCCGGAGACGGTCGTGGTGACCGAGGTGGGCGTCATGTACTTCGAGGACTGCTTGCAGGCACTGCGGGAAGCGGCCGGAATAAGCCGGGCTGCGGCCGTCGTGCCGACCAGTTTCCCGGATTCCGTGCTAGCGGTCGCGGGCGGCTCCGTGGTTCTGGACGTGCTGTTCCGGGACCCACTGGGCGCATCACCTGAGGCTATTTAATTCAGAAACTCGGAATGTTGACAGGGGTCGTCCATGGCCGGGAACATCCTGCTCATGAACCCGCTCACGAGCTGTCGCACCCTCTGTTGCTGACACATTGCCGCGCATGAAGCGCGTGTTTCCGTCTGCGTGAGTTCACTTCTTCCGGCACCCTTCCCGTCCGGGATTCCCCACTTCCGGCATGCGGCCCGCCCGGAATTCCTCCTGCCTTTCTGCTCCGTTCCGCTCCGTGCATCCAGGGAGTCCTCCCATGCCTTCTCCATCTGTTTCCGGTCTCGACCGCCGCCTGTTTCTCACCTCCCTGCTCGGCGCGTCCGCCGCCGTGGCCGGGCTCAGCGGCTGCGCGGGCGGCAGTGCCGCCGCCGACACCGAGGGCGCCGCCACCAAGCCGCTCGCCGACAAGGTCCCGGCCGGCACCAGCCTGAAGATCGCCTCGTACCAGAACCAGCAGCAGCTGCAGTTCAAGCTGGCGAGGCTGCCCAAGCTGCCGTTCACGGTGTCGAGTTGGGTGAACATCGGGGCCGGCCCTGACGTGATCAACGCGTTCCGCGCCAAGTCCCTGGACCTCGCCAACAACGCGGGCATCCCGCCGATCCAGGCGCACTACCAGGGCTTCGCCGCGAAGATCGTGGCGATCGACATCACCCGCAAGCCCAACTACCTCTTCGCCACCAAACCCGGCAGCGACATCCGCACGGTCGAGGACTTCAAGGGCGAGAGGCTCGCCTTCTCCCAGGGTCAGGCGCAGGGTGTCGTGCTGCTGCGGGCGCTGAAGAAGGCGGGCCTGAAGTACGACGACGTGAAGCTGGTCCCGCTGACCAGCAACCAGTTCCTCACCGCCCTGCAGTCCGGGCAGGTGGACGTGGCCCCGCTCGCCAACAACCAGGCACCCGCCTATCTCAAGCAGTACGGGTCCAGGGGCGCCCACACCATCAGCACCGACGTCGTCGACCTGCTGAACCTGCTGTGGGCGCCGCAGTCCGTGCTCAACGACCCGGCGAAGGCCGCCGCGATCGCCGCGTACATCCCCGAGTGGGCCCAGGGCCAGGTGTGGCAGTACGAGCACCCGGACGCCTGGAACGAGGAGTTCTACGTCAAGACGCAGAACCTGACCCTGGAGCAGGCCAAGTCCATCGCCGCGCTCGCCAACAAGCCGCTGTTCCCGCCAAGTTGGGACGAGGCGATCAAGTGGGAGCAGGAGACCGCCGATCTGCTCGCCGAGGGCGACTTCGTGAAGAAGTTCGACGTCTCCTCGCTCTTCGACCACCGCTTCGAGTCCATCGCCGCCAGGGCCGTACCGGCGGAGTACCGGAGGTGAGCGCCGTGACCACAACGACGACGACGGCCGTGCCGGCGACGGCCACGGAGGAGCTACCACAGGTTCGGCGGCGCCGCCGGCTCTCCCCCGGGCGTCAGCTCCCCGCCGCCCGGCTCATCGGCCCGCTGGTGCTCCTCGCCCTGTGGGCAGCCGCCTCGGCCGCCGGAGCGCTCGACCCGGGGGCCATCCCGGCGCCCTGGACGGTGCTGAAGACGGCCGGCCACCTGTGGACGGACGGCACGCTGTCCACGGATGTGCTGACCTCGCTGAGGCGGGCCGCGTACGGGTTCGCGATCGGCCTGACCGCGGGCGTGCTGCTGGCGCTCGCCTCCGGGCTCAGCCGGACCGGGGAAGCGCTGATCGACGGGACCGTGCAGCTCAACCGGGCGATCCCGACCCTAGGCCTGATCCCGCTGTTCATCCTCTGGCTGGGCATCGGCGAGACCTTCAAGATCGCCATCATCGCGATCGTCGTCTACGTCCCCATCTACCTGAACACGCACTCCGCGCTGTCCGGCATCGACAGCCGGTACGTCGAACTCGCCGAAGTGCAGGGCCTGTCGAGGTTCACCTTCATCCGGCAGGTGGTGATCCCCGGCGCGCTCCCCGGATTCTTCGTGGGACTCCGGCTCGGCGTGACCGGCTCCTGGCTGGGTCTGGTGGTCCTGGAGCAGATCAACGCCACCAGCGGCCTCGGCTACATGATGTTCCAGGCGCAGAACTACGGCCAGACCGACGTCATCCTGGTCGGCCTGCTGATCTACGGCGTCTTCGGCCTGGTCTCCGACAGCGTGGTCCGTCTCATCGAACGGAGGGTGCTGTCATGGCGCCGCACACTGAGCAGCTGACCCGGCCCGCCGTCCAACTGCGTGGTCTGACCCGGTCGTTCGACGGCCGTGCGGTCCTCGACGGCATCGACCTCGACCTGCCCGCCGGACAGTTCACTGCCCTCCTGGGGCACAGCGGCTCGGGCAAGTCCACCCTGCTGCGGGCCGTCGCCGGACTCGACCACGGGGTGGCCGGATGGGGGTCCCCCCTGCTCGAGCGAAGCCGAGAGCTTGGGGGAGGGCAGCTCACCGCGCCCGAGCGGGTCTCGGTGGTCTTCCAGGACTCCCGGCTGCTGCCCTGGCGCCGCGTTCTGGACAACGTCCTGCTGGGCCTGGACGGCAAGGACGCCGAGGAGCGCGGCCGAGCCGCCCTCGCGGAGGTGGGCCTCGAGGGCCGCGAGCGGGCCTGGCCGGGCGAGCTGTCCGGTGGTGAGGCCCAGCGGGCCGCGCTGGCCCGCTCCCTGGTCCGCGAGCCCGAACTCCTGCTGGCCGACGAACCGTTCGGCGCACTGGACGCACTCACCCGGATCAAGATGCACAACCTGCTGCGCGAGCTGTGGAAGCGCCACCGGCCCTCCGTGCTGCTCGTGACCCATGACGTGGACGAGGCGATCGTCCTCGCCGACCGCGTCCTCGTCCTGGACCAGGGCCGTATCGGCCTCGACCTGACCATCGACCGCCCGCATCCGCGCTCCTACCGCGAGCCGGTCCTGGGCGAATACCGCGAGCGGCTGCTGGCCGCCCTCGGTGTCACGGAGGACCACGCATGACCCGCCGGCTCCACCTCAACGCGTTCCTGATGAACACCGGTCACCACGAGGCCTCGTGGCGGCTCCCGGAGAGCGACCCCTACGCGCACGTCGACCTCGCGCACTACGTCAACCTGGCGCGGATCGCCGAGCGCGGCACCTTCGACTCCCTCTTCCTCGCCGACGGCCCACAGCTGTGGAACAACCTCGCCCAGCGGCCGGCCGGCGCCCTGGAACCCCTCACCCTGCTGACCGCGCTGGCGACGGCCACCGAGCACATCGGCCTGATCGCCACCGCCTCCACTTCCTACAACTCCCCGTACAACCTGGCCCGCAAGTTCGCCTCGCTGGACATCATCAGCGGGGGCCGGGCGGGCTGGAACATCGTCACCACCGCGGGCGCCGAGGCCGCCCGCAACTTCGGCCTGGACGCCGAGCCCGCGCACGCCGAGCGGTACGCCCGCGCCGCCGAGTTCCTCGACGTGGCCCTCAAGCTCTGGGACAGCTGGGAGGACGACGCCATCGTCGCCGACAAGGCGGCCGGCGTCTGGGGCGACGACAGCAAGATCCACCCGCCCCGGCACAAGGGGCGGTACTTCAGCGTCGCCGGCGCCCTCAACGTGCCGCGCACCCCGCAGGGTTACCCGCTCCTGGTGCAGGCGGGATCCTCGGAGGACGGGAAGCGGTTCGCCGCGCGGTACGCGGAGGCGGTGTTCACCGCCCAACAGACCATCGAGGGCGCACAGGCCTTCTACGCCGACCTCAAGTCCCGCACCGAGCGGGCCGGACACAACCCCGACCACATCAAGGTGCTGCCCGGCATCGTCCCCGTGCTCGGCTCGACGGAGGCCGAGGCGAGAGCCGCCGAGCAGCTCCTCGAGGACCACATCGTGTACGACCACGGGGTGGGCCGCCTGGAGAGCCTGCTGCACCTGGAGCCCGGGAGCCTGGAGCTGGACGCCCTGCTCCCCGCCGACCTGCCGCCCGAGTCCGCCATCGAGGGCGCCAAGAGCCGCTACACGCTCGTCGTGGAGCTGGCCCGGCGGGAGCGGCTGACCGTACGGCAGCTGATCGGGCGGCTCGGCGGCGGGCGCGGGCACCTCACCTTCGCCGGGACGCCCGAGCAGGTCGCCGACCAGATCGAGACCTGGTTCACGCAAGGAGCCGCCGACGGCTTCAACATCATGCCCGCCGTGCTGCCCTCGGGTCTGGAGGCGTTCGTCGAGCACGTCGTGCCCATCCTGCGCACCCGCGGCCTGCTGCGCACGGAGTACGGCCCCCGCCAGACCCTGCGGGAGCGCTACGGCCTCCCCCGCCCCGCCAACCAGTACTCCCCCAAGTTCTCGTCTTCGCTCGAACAGGGGGGACCCCCATCCCCCGCACTCGCCACCGCCTGAAAGGACCCGCCATGTCCCTCGAGATCACCAAGGTCACCGCACGCATAGGCGCCCGGGTCTCCGGAGTCGACCTCACCAAGCCGCTCGACCAGGAGCAGGTCACCGCGATCCGCGAGGCCCTGAACGCCCACAAGGCGCTCGTCTTCGACGCCGGAGACCTGGACGACGAGGGCCAGCAGGCCTTCGCCCGCCGGCTGGGCGACCTCACCACCGCCCACCCGACGGTCGGCGCCGTCGAGGGCGCCCCGAACGTGCTGCCCGTGGACAGCGAGCGGGGCCGCGCCAACCACTGGCACACCGACGTCACCTTCGTCCTCAACCCGCCGCAGGCCAGCACCCTGCGCTCGATCACGATCCCGCCCTACGGCGGCGAGACCCTGATCGCCAACGCGGCGGCGGCCTACCGCGACCTGCCGGAGCCGCTGCGCCGCCTGGCCGACACCCTGTGGGCCGAGCACACCAACGACTACGACTACGCGGTGCCGGAGGAGGAGATCGACGAGGAGAAGGCCGCCCAGCGGGCCCAGTTCACCTCGATCAAGTACCGCACCGCCCACCCCGTCGTCCGCGTCCATCCGCTGACCGGGGAGCGCGGGCTGTTCATCGGCGGGTTCGCGCAGCGGATCGTGGGCCTGTCGGTCGGCGAGTCCCGCAAGATCCTGGACCTGCTCCAGGCGTACGTCACCCGCCCGGAGAACATCCTGCGCCACCGCTGGGCGGAGAACGAGCTGGTGCTCTTCGACAACCGGATCACCCAGCACTACGCCATCGACAACTACGACGGGCAGCCGCGCCGGCTGCACCGGGTGACCGTCGCCGGTGACGTCCCGGTCGGCATCGAGGGCAAGGAGAGCTACTCCATCGAGGGCGACGCCTCGCACTACACACCGGTCGCCGCGTAACCGACACGTCACCCTTCGTACATACGGCGTCCGGATAGTGGGCAGCCTCTCCGTCCGATCGGGGAGGCTGCCCACACTGTGGGCGTTTTGCCCCCTCTCACGTACGGGACGAGCCGCGCCCATGCCCAGCAGCACTACCGTCGAGACGCCGCCGACCGACGACGTCTCCCTCTCCCACGGCCTCAAGCAGCGCCATCTGTCGATGATCGCCCTCGGCGGCGTGATCGGCGCCGGTCTGTTCGTCGGGTCCGGCGCGGGCATCGCCGCCGCCGGGCCGTCGATCGTGATCGCGTACGCCGTCTCCGGTCTGCTCGTCATGCTGGTGATGCGGATGCTCGGCGAGATGTCGGCCGCCTACCCGTCGTCGGGCTCCTTCTCCGCGCACGCCGAGCGGGCCATCGGCCCCTGGGCGGGCTTCACCGCGGGCTGGTCGTTCTGGGTGCTGCTGTGCACGGCGGTCGGGCTGGAGGGCATCGGCGCCGCGAAGATCGTCACCGGCTGGCTGCCCGGCACCCCGGAATGGGCGTGGGTGGCGCTGTTCATGCTGGTCTTCTGCGGGGCGAACCTGGCCGCCGTGAAGAACTTCGGCGAGTTCGAGTTCTGGTTCGCCGCGCTGAAGGTCGGCGCGATCACCCTGTTCCTGATGCTCGGCGTGCTGGCGATCGCGGGCGTGCTGCCCGGCACCGACTCCCCCGGCGCCTCGCACCTGACCGACTTCCTGCCGCACGGCAGCGAGGGCCTGGTCATCGGCCTGCTCGCGTCGGTGTTCGCGTACGGCGGCCTGGAGACCGTCACCATCGCGGCGGCCGAGTCGCAGGACCCCGTCAAGGGCGTGGCGAGCGCGGTGCGTACGGCGATGTGGCGCATCGCGGTGTTCTACGTCGGCTCGATGGCGGTCATCGTCACGCTGGTCCCGTGGAACGCGAAGGAGGTCGTCGAGAAGGGCCCGTACGTGGCCGCCCTCGACCACCTGGGCATCCCGGGTGCCGGGCAGCTGATGAACGTGGTGGTGCTGGTCGCGCTGCTGTCCGCGATGAACGCCAACATCTACGGGTCCTCGCGCATCGCGTACTCGCTGGTGGAGCGCGGCCACGGCCCGAAGGCGCTGGGCAGGGTCTCCGGCGGCGTCCCGCGGATCGCGGTGCTGGCGTCCTCGGTCTTCGGGTTCGTGTGCGTGGTGCTGAGCTACTGGCGGCCGGACGACGTCTTCCCCTGGCTGCTGAACATGATCGGCGCGGTGATCCTGGTCGTCTGGGGCTTCATCGCGGTCTCGCAGCTGCGCCTGCGCCGCCGCCTGGAGCGGGAGGCGCCCGGCAAGCCGGTCGTGCGGATGTGGGCGTTCCCCGTGCTGACGTGGCTCGCGCTGGCCGGCATGGCGGCGATCTTCGTGCTGATGGCGCGGCAGCCGGACACCCGCGTACAGCTGTACTCGACGGGCGGGATGACCCTGTTCCTGGCAGCCGTCGGCTACGCCTGGCAGAGGGCGCGCGCCAAGGGCTGACGCCGGGGCCTGGCGCCCGGTGTTCCTCTCTCCGCCGCACGTGGGATTGACGGTCCGCCACCTCGGGATCACCCTCGGTCGACAAGCCGTTCCCACGAGGGGACGGGGACGGGAAGGGGAGCCGATGGAGTCGACCGACCCGGTACGCGTGGTGGCCGCGGGTGACCGCTTCGTCCTGCCGTCGCTGATCACGGCGGCCATACACCACGAGCTGGACGAACATCCCTGCGAGGTAAGGGAGTTGGTGTTCGCGGAGGACGCGGGCGACGCCGAGGAGGAGCTGATCAAGGCGCTGGCGGACGCCGAGGTCCTCGTCACCCGCGGCGGTCCGGTCACCGAGCGGGTGCTGGCCGCCGCGCCGGAGCTGCGGCTGCTGGTGGTGTGCCGGGGCGGCCCGGTGAACGTCGACCTGGATGCGGCGAAGGCGCACGGCGTCCGTGTGTGCCGTGCGCCCGGCGGCGAGGCGGCGGCCACTGCCGAGTTCACGGTCGGCCTGATGCTGGCCGCCCTGCGCCGCATCCCCGAGGCCCACGAATTCCTGACCCGGCGAGGGAGGTGGCAGGGCCCCGCGTCCCCCGCGTACGAGCACGCCGGCCCGGAGCTGGAGGACCTGCCGGTGGGCCTGATCGGTCATGGCGCGGTGGGCAGCCGGGTCGCGCGGGTGCTGTGCGCGTTCGGGGCGCGGGTGATGGTCTGCGACCCGTATGTGCGCGGGGAGGTGCACGGGCTGCGGATCGGCTCGCTCGACGACCTCCTGCGCCGCTCCCGGGTGATCACCCTGCACGCCCCGCTCACCTCCGGGACCCGGGGCCTGATCGGAGCCCGCGAGCTGGCCCTGCTGCCGCGCGGCGCGGTGGTGGTGAACGCGGCGGACGGGGATCTGCTGGACGAGGACGCGCTCTGCGACGCACTGGAGAGCGGGCAGCTGTCGGCGGCGGCCCTCGACACGTACGCGCACGAGCCGCTGCCGCCGGACTCCCGGCTCCTCGCTCTGGCACAACGGCTGGTGCTGACCCCGCGCCTCGGCGGGTCGAGCCGCGCGGCGGCCGAGAAGGCGGCCGGGATCGCGGCGGAGGAGGTCGGCCGCTGGGTGCGCGGGGAGCCCCCGGCGCACTCCCTGGCGTGATCGGGCACAACGAGGAGACAACCATGACCTACCGGGCATACCGGCGGTGTCCCAAGTGCGGGGACACCATGCAGGACTTCCGGGAGCTGGAGGGAGACGCGGAGAAGGCGGCGGCCGAGGAGGCCCTCCGGCCGATCCTGGAGGGCCACCTTTTCGTCGCGAAGGACTACCACCGCTGCGCCCGCCCCGGCTGCCGGCGCATCCAGCGCAAGGACCACTGGAGGACGGGGGCGACATTGCCGGAGGAGTCCTAGATACGGGAAAGGGCGCCGCACCGGCCGTGGCTGCGGCGCCCTGTCCGCCTGGCCTCAGCGGCACCCGGCGGTGAGGACTACAGGTTGCTGAAGTCCGGCCCCTTCGTCCGGGTCCGCTTGATCTCGTAGAAGCCCGGCACCGACGCGACCGCCAGCGTCCCGTCCCAGAGCTTCACCGCGTCCTCGCCCATCGGCGCCGGTGTCACCACCGGCCCGAAGAAGGCGATCTGCTCCCCGTCCGGGCCCGGCACCGCGATCACCGGCGTGCCCACCTCCTGGCCCACCTTCTCGATGCCCTCCTTGTGCGAGGCCCGCAGCTCCGCATCGAACTCGAAGTCCTCCTGCTCGGCGTAGTCGATCAGGTCGGCGGGCAGACCGGCCTCCTCCAGCGCCGCCGCGATCGCCTCGAGCGTCGGGCCCTCGTCCTGGTTGTGGAAGCGCGTGCCGAGCGCGGTGTACAGCGGCCCGAGGACGTCCGCACCGTGCTTCTGCCACGCCGCCGTCACCACGCGCACCGGCTTCCACGCCTTGGTCGCCAGCATCTCCCGGTAGTCCTCGGGCAGCTGGTCGATCCTGTCCTCGTTGAGCACCGCCAGGCTCATGATGTGCCAGCGGACCTCGATGTCACGTACCTTCCCGACCTCCAGCACCCAGCGGGAGGCCATCCAGGCCCAGGGGCACAGCGGGTCGAACCAGAAGTCGACGGGGGTCTTGCCGGAAGCGGTCGCGGTCTCGGGCATGGCTCTCCTCGGAAACATGGACGTTCATTCGTCAACAACCGGTGAGCCGCCCACGTCATTCCCTCGCACCCCGGCCGTATTCCCTGCTGCCCCAGGTCAGGGGCGCATGGCAGGATCGGTCCTGTCCGTGCCACCCAGCAGCCGCCAAGGAGTGCCGCCCGTGCCCGGTGAGAACCTGTCCCGCGACGAGGCCCAAGAGAGGGCCGCCCTGCTGTCCGTCGACGGGTACGACGTGTCGCTCGACCTGCGCTCCGCCGTGGGCGAGACACCCGGCGGCGCGGACGAGCCGCGCACCTTCCGCTCGGTCACCACGATCCGCTTCCGCTGCGCCGAGCCGGGCGCGGCCTGCTTCGCCGACCTGATCGCCCCGAGCGTCACCGCGGTGTCCCTCAACGGCAAGGACCTCGACCCCGGCGAGGTCTTCGACGGCACCCGCATCCTGCTGGAGGACCTGGCCGCCGAGAACGAGCTGGTGGTCGACGCCCAGTGCGCCTACTCCCGCACCGGTGAGGGCCTGCACCGCTTCGTCGACCCGGAGGACGGCGAGGTCTACCTGTACACCCAGTACGAGCCCGCCGACGCCCGCCGCGTCTTCGCCAACTTCGAGCAGCCCGACCTCAAAGCCCCCTTCCGCTTCGAGGTCCGCGCCCCCGAGGACTGGACGGTGTGGAGCAACGGCGCCGGCGAGAAGCACGACGGGGTGTGGCGGTTCGCGGAGACCAAGCCGATCTCGACGTACATCACCTGCGTCGTGGCGGGCCCGTACCACTACGTCACCGACACCTACACCCGCACCCTCGACGACGGCACGACCCTCGAGATCCCGCTCGGCGCGATGTGCCGCAGGGGTCTGGCCCGGCACTTCGACGCGGACGACGTCTTCCTGATCACCAAGCAGGGCCTGGACTTCTTCCACGACCACTTCGACTGCCCGTACCCGTTCGGCAAGTACGACCAGGCGTTCGTGCCCGAGTACAACCTCGGCGCCATGGAGAACCCGGGGCTCGTGACCTTCACCGAGGAGTTCGTCTTCCGCGGCAGGGTCACCCGGGCGTCGTACGAGCGCCGGGCCAATGTGATCCTGCACGAGATGGCCCACATGTGGTTCGGCGACCTGGTGACCATGGCCTGGTGGGACGACCTGTGGCTGAAGGAGTCCTTCGCGGACTTCATGGGCTCGTTCTCGCTGGTGGAGGCGACCCGGTTCACGAGCGGCTGGATCACCTTCGCCAACAACCGCAAGGCGTGGGCGTACCGCGCCGACCAGCTGCCCTCCACGCACCCGATCACGGCGGACATCCGCGACCTTCAGGACGCGAAACTCAACTTCGACGGCATCACCTACGCCAAGGGCGCGTCCGTACTGAAGCAGCTGGTGGCGTACGTCGGTCGGGAGGCGTTCCTGGAGGGCGCGCGCCGCTACTTCAAGCGGAACGCGTACGGCAACACGCGCCTGACCGACCTGCTGTCGGTGCTGGAGGAGACGAGCGGCCGGGACATGGCGTCCTGGGCGCGCTCCTGGCTCCAGACGGCGGGGGTCAACTCCCTGACTCCGCAGGTGCTGCTGGGTGAGGACGGGCGGATCGCGGAGCTGTCGGTGCTCCAGGAGGCGGCCGAGTCCCATCCGGAGCTGCGCCCCCACCGGGTGGCGGTCGGCCTGTACCGCACCGAGGGCGACGCGCTCGTACGGTACGCGCGCGCCGAGGTGGACGTGCACGGTCCGCGGACGGTCGTCGGTGAACTGGCGGGCGCCGGGGCGCCGGAGCTGGTCCTGGTCAACGACGACGACCTCACCTACTGCAAGATCCGCTTCGACGACACCTCGCTGGAGACCCTGAAGGACCGTCTCGGTGACATCACCGAACCTTCCCCAAGCTCTTCGAGCGGGGGATACCCCATGGCCCGTGCGCTGTGCTGGTCGGCGCTGTGGAACATGACCCGGGACGCGCTGCTGCCGGCGCGGGACTTCGTCGACCTGGTGCTGCGGTTCGCCGGCCGGGAGTCCGACATCGGCGTGCTGCAGATGCTGCACACCTGGGCCGACTCGGCGCTGACGTACTACGCGGCGCCCGCGTGGCGGGAGACGGGCGGGCGGCTGCTCGCCGAGGGCGCGCTGCGCGAGCTGCGGCAGGCCGAGCCGGGCAGCCAGCACCAGCTGACCTGGGCGCGGTTCTTCGCGACGGTGGCGTCCCAGGAGGCCGATCTGCGGCTGCTGCGGGGTCTGCTGGACGGCACGGCCAAGATCGACGGACTGGACGTGGACCAGGAGCTGCGCTGGGCGTTCCTGCGGCCGCTGGCGGCGCACGGGGCGGCCGACGAGTCGGTGCTCGCCGCCGAGCTGGCCCGCGACGACACGGCTTCCGGCAAGCGCCACCAGGTCCGCTGCCTGGCCGCGCGCCCCTCGGCGGCGGTCAAGGCGCAGGCGTGGGCGCAGGTCGTCGAGTCCGACACGCTGTCGAACGCGCTCGTCGAGGCGACCATCGCGGGCTTTGTGCAGCCCTCCCAGCGGGAGCTGCTCGCGCCGTACACGGAGAAGTACTTCGCGGCGATCGGGCGGGTGTGGGCGGAGCGGTCCATCCAGATCGGGATGCACGTGGTCAGGGGCCTGTTCCCGGCGCTGCAGGACTCGCCGGAGACGCTGGAGGCGACGGACGCGTGGCTCGCCGCGCACGAGGACGCCCCGCCGGCGCTGCGACGGCTGGTGCTGGAGGCGCGCGACGACCTGGCGCGCGCCCTGCGGGGGCAGGCCTGCGACGCGGCGGCGGCCGGCTGACGCCGGGGACGGCGGTTGGCGGGCGGGGCTCACCGGCGCCGGGGACGGCGGTTGGCGGGCGGGGCTCACCGGCGCCGGGGACGGCGGTTGGCGGGCGGCCCGCCGACGCCGGGGACAGCGGTTGACGGGCGCGGCGGGACGACAGTGACGAAATACGAGTATCGGAACCCGTAACCTGCCGTGTCCCCCGTCCGGACCAGCCTCTTTCGGCAGTCGAACGCACGTACTTTAGCGCCTTGTTGTCCGCATTTGTCGACAGGCGTGTAACAGCGGTTAGAGGACGGACCGGGGACGGGAAACCCGGGATCATGAACCACAACACCCCGCTCTCCCCCCGCCCCCTCCGCCATCTGTCCGACGCGCAGCGCCGGGTGCTGACCACCGCCCAGCTGCGCGCCCACGGAGTGACCGCCGCCGAGACCACCGGGAAGTGCCGGCCCGGCGGCCCCTGGCAGCAGTTCCTGCCCGGTGTGTACCTGTTGCACCCCGGCCCGCCGACCTCCGAGGAACGCCTGCACGGAGTGCTGCTCTACGCGGCCCGTACCTCGCTCGCCGACCCCGTGCCCGCGGTCCCGGCCCAGCCCGGCGCGGGCAGCCCGCACGGCCCGCTGCCGTACACGGACGCGATCGTCACCGGGCTGGCCGCGCTCGCTCTGTACGGCTTCGGCTCCGCGCCCGGGCTGTCGTCACTCGAGAAGATCGACGTCCTGGTGCCGCGGACGCGCCGGCTGCGCAGCACCGGCTGCGCCCGGGTGGTCCGCACCCCGTCGCTGCCCGACCCGCGGCTGGTGACCGGCGTGCCCGTCGCCCCGGTCACGCGCGCCCTGGCCGACGCGGTGGCCGAGGTGCCGGACGCGGCGGTCGTGCGCCGCCTGCTGACCGAGGCGGTCCGCGACGGGCACTGCGAACCGGCCGCGCTGGTACGGGAGTTGAACCAGGCGAGGTTGCTGAGCCGCCCGCACGTGGTGGACGCCGTGGACGCGCTGCTGGCGGAGAGCCGAGCGGTCGCGGAGGACCGCCTGTACCGGATGGTGCGCGACCACGGCCTGCCGGACCCGGTCTGGAACGTGGACCTGAGGCTGCCGGGCGGCCCCTACCTCGGCGGCCTGGACGCGTACTGGCCCGAACAGGCGGTGGCGCTGGAACTGGACACCCGCGCCCCCCGCCACGACGAGGACGCGCTGTGGTCGGAGTACGCCCGCAAGCGCGAGCAGCTGGAGCGGCTCGGCATCACGGTCGTCCACCTGACGCCGAAGAAGCTCCGCGACTGTCTGGAGCAGCAGGCGACAGTGGTCCGTACAGCGCTCATGGCGTCCCTGGACCGGGAGCCGGCCGCGCCGGTGGAGGTGCTGCCCCGGTGACCGACCGGGGTGACACGAGGAGGGGAGAGGAGGGGCCGCCGACAGGTGTCGGCGGCCCCTCCTCGTGTGCGGGTCCGATTCGGCCCGGGGACACCGGTGACCGTCAGAGCGGGTCCCGGAGGGGCGGTTCGGGGAGCGCGGGCTCCGGCTCCGGCGGGGTGGGCCTCATCGCCTCCGCGTGGACGCGGTCGATGAGGTCGGCGTACGAGACGATCATGCGGGTGCGGCTGAAACGCTCGCGGCTGCGGGCGAGGACGGGCGCGAGGTCGATGCGGGCGGCGACGGCCTCGGTCCAGGCCCGGGCGATCGCGTCGGGGTCCGGCGGGGTGAGGTAGCCGTGCCCGGACACGATCAGCGCGCTGTCCCCCACGTCCGTGGCGACCGGGACGGCCCCGCACATCATGCCCTCGATCAGGCACAGCGGGGCCGCCTCGCCCCAGGACGAGGTCAGCGCCACCACGTCGGAGGCGGCGTAGACGGTCTCCATGTCGCGCCGGACACCCAGCGCGTGCAGCCGCTCGGTGAGCCGAGTGTCGTCGCCGAAGACCTCCCGGATGTCGGCGGCCAGCCCGGGCTGGTCCCCGGTCATGCCCGCGCCGCACATCAGCACGTGCCCGGCGGGCTCACGGCGCAGCCAGGCGTGCGCGGCGCGCAGGAACAGCGGGACGTTCTTCATGGCGTCGTAGCGGGCCGCGAAGACGACGACCGGTGCGGTGTCCGGGATGCCGAGCGCCTCCCGCGTGCGAAGACGCCGGCCCGGGTCGGGCCGGAACCGCAGCAGGTCGACCCCGTTGGGGATGACGTGCAGCAGCTCGGCCGGGATCCCGGCGGCCCGGTAGGCCTCCCGGGTGGACTCGGCGCAGCAGACGCAGGCGACCACGGTGCCGTCGGCGATGGCGGCCTTCAGCTCGGCGAGCGCCCCGCCCTGGTTCTCCGGGTCGGAGCGGTGCAGGCAGACGATCACGGGGCGGCGCGGCAGGCCCGCCTGGTTGAGCAGGCCGAGCGGCTGCTCCTTGAGCGACAGGACGACGTCGGCCCCGGCCATCGCCCGTGCGGTCTCCGCCAGCTCCGGCCCGCTGAAGGCGGCCGGATCGACGGCCGGGACCCCGCTCAGCCCGAAGGTACGGCCCAGGGACGTGACCTCCACCCCGGCCGCGGTCAGCGACCGGTAGCAGGCGTCGTCCCGCATGGCCTGCCGGGTCGCCTCACGGAGCACTTCCCCGTGGACGCTGAGCACCCGGTGGTGCTGGCCGCCTTCGCGCAGCCCCAGGACGACGTCGCTGTGGAGGATCCGGGCGCCCCCGGAGAAGAAGCCGTCGTAGACCGACAGCACGCGCAGCTCGTGCCTTACGCGCACGTGACCACCCGCCTTGCACAAGTGTCGAACCATCCCCGTGAACAGCGGGTTGGTCGCTATGAGGCGGCACAAAAGTTTCGGGCGGATGAACAGGGCGTCTCATGTCCGGGTCGACTGGGTTACGCCGTAATTCGTCGGTCTTGTACACCGTGATCCAGTGGCTCACCACATTTTCGGTGGCCAGGGGGGGCGGCCGATGTGACGATGAGCCGATGACCGAGCCGATCACCGTGACCACGGAGGACGGGCGCCGCTACACCGTCCGCGAGGCCACGCCCGACGACGAGCCGGGCGTGACGTCCCTGTTCGAGGCGAGCACGGAGTACTTCGAGGCGGCCACCGGCCTGCCCTCGGGCCCCGCCGATCTGCAGAGCCTGTACTACAGCCTGCCGCCGGGCGCCGACTGGCAGGACAAACGGGTCCTGGTCGTGACCGAGGACACCGACGGCCCGGTGGTGGGGATCGTCGACGCGGTGCTGCGCCACCCGGACCCGGACGCCTGCGCGGTGGGCCTGTTCCTGCTGCACCGCTCCCTGTGGGGGACGGGAGCGGCCCGGCCCCTGGCCACCGCGCTGCTGGACCGCACGGCCGCCTCGGGCACGGCCCGGGTGACCGCGACGGTCCCGACGGACTGGGACCGGGGCCGCCGCTTCCTCGCCGCGCTCTCCTTCCGCTTCACGGGCCCGGCCCCGCAGGGCCCGACGACCGCGAACCGCTCGACGGGGCCACGGGAGCCCGTCGTGGAGGGGGCGGAGCTGGTCCTGGCACCGAAGGCCGGGTGACGGCACCGAAGGACGGGTGACGGCCGCCCGCCCCTGACGAGACACGGTCACTCTTCGTTCACCTCCTGAGGAAGGGGAGGAGTCTCAAGAACTGCGAGGTGTCCGTCGGCCGGCCGTTCGCGCCACAGCCGCAGTGCCACGTCGACGAGCCGTACCCGGGTCAGTCCGGGCACGGCGTCCAGGTCCTGCCAGGCGGCGAAGTCCGTGGAACCACCCACCTCGTGCCGGAGTCCGCCGCTGACGATCTCTCCCTCGTAGATCAGCCGCAGTGCCTGGTGGTCGGTGGCGGGCTCCAGGCCGCGGCGCCGGAAGAGGTGGCGGCGGGAGTCGATTCCGAGGAGGCCGGTCACCCGGATCCCGTAGCCGGTCTCCTCGGTCACCTCGCGGCGGACGGTGTCGTAGGGGTCCTCGCCGTGCTCCATGCCGCCGCCGGGCAGCACCCACTCGGGGGTGCCGTCGAAGCCCGGCGAGCGGGCGAGCAGGAGCTGTCCGTCACGGACGCACACGGCGTAGGCCGCCACCCTCAAGTTCCGTCGCATGGACGGACGTTAGCGCGCCGAGGCGGGGCCGGCCGGTGCCTGTCCGGGCGGGGGGTCGGCGCCGCGGCCGCCCGCGGCGACCGCGCGAAGGCGGCCCGTCACTCGGCGCGCACACGCGTGGACCGAGCCGCGCCGCTACGCGCGTAGGGGCGCAGCCGGATCAGGTATGTCCCGTCCTGGTCCCGTACGTCCCCGATGGCGCATGGCGGGATTACGCCATGAGTCCACCCCGTCTCGGTCAACTCTCCCCAAACATCTGTCTCTCGGGTAAAGCTGAGCGGTCACCCGGACCCGACATCCGGACGACTGCGGTCAGGACCGATCCACTGTCGGATTCCGGCCGCACCGCCCACGTTCCTTTACCTACAAGGGATGCCGATGACCACCGACCCTCACCGCGCCCCGACATCGGGCGCGAGACGCGTGGCCCGCGCCGCCGTGACCGCCGGTCTCGTGGCCGCGCTCTCCGCGGCCGGGCCTATACCCCTGGCCTTCTCCGCGGACCACCCGCCGGCCGACGCCGACCCCGCCGTGAAGTCCGCGAGCGCCAAGCTCGGTTCGGACGACGCGGACCTGCTCGCCGAGGCCAAGGCCGACGGCGCCAAGAACGTCACCATGATGGTCGCGACCGCGCCCGGGCAGACCGAGCAGGTCGCCAAGGAACTCGACGCGGTCAAGGGCGGCTCCGTGGGCCGCACCTACGACAAGCTCGGCTACGTCCGCGCCACCGTCCCGACGGCCGAGGCGGACTCGGCGATCGCCGCCGCCGAGAAGCTGTCCTCCGTGCACGCCATCGACCTGAAGCGGGAGATACCGCTCGACGACCCCTCGCCGAGCGCGGACGGCGCCAAGTCCGGCGCGAAGGACGCCACTTACCCGGCCCCCGGCAAGAACACCCCGGCCGAGAACCCGTACAACCCGTCCTTCGAGACGGGTGCCGTCGACTTCGTGCAGGAGCACCCGAAGGCGGACGGCCGCGGCATCACGATCGGCATCCTCGACTCGGGCGTGGACCTGGGCCATCCGGCGCTGCAGAAGACCACCACCGGTGAGCGGAAGATCGTCGACTGGGTCACCGCGACCGACCCGATCGTGGACGGCGACGCGACCTGGCGCCCGATGCTCACCGCCGTCTCCGGGCCCAGCTTCACCTACGACAAGAAGACCTGGACAGCCCCGGCGGGCTCGTACGAGATCAGCACCTTCAAGGAGTCCGCGACCACCGGCGGCGACGAGAAGGGCGACCTCAACCGCGACGGCGACACCACCGACATCTGGGGCGTCCTCTACGACCCGGCGGCCGGCACGGTCACCGTCGACCTGAACAACGACAACGACTTCACCGACGACACGCCGATGAAGCCGTACAAGGACGGCTTCCAGGTCGGCTACTTCGGCACCGACGACCCGAAGACGGACGTCGTCGAGCGGGTGCCGTTCGTCGTGCAGGTCCGCAAGGACGTCCCGATGGACCCCTACGGCGGGTCCTGGGTCGGCAAGAAGGCCGACTTCGTCAACATCGGCGTCATCGAGTCCGAGCACGGCACCCACGTCGCCGGCATCACCGCCGCCAACGGCCTGTTCGGCGGGAAGATGAACGGCGCCGCCCCGGGCGCGAAGATCGTCTCCTCCCGGGCCTGCACCTGGACCGGCGGCTGCACCAACGTCGCCCTCACCGAGGGCATGATCGACCTCGTCGTCAACCGCGGCGTCGACATCGTCAACATGTCCATCGGCGGCCTGCCGGCGCTCAACGACGGCAACAACGCGCGCGCCGAGCTGTACACCCGCCTGATCGACACCTACGGCGTCCAGCTGGTGATCTCCGCGGGCAACTCCGGCCCCGGCGCCAACACCATCGGCGACCCCGGTCTCGCCGACAAGGTGATCTCGGTCGGCGCGGCCATCTCCAAGGAGACCTGGGCCGCCAACTACGGCTCGGTCGTGGAGAAGAAGTACCAGATGATGCCCTTCTCCTCGCGCGGCCCGCGCGAGGACGGCGGCTTCACGCCGACGCTCGTCGCGCCCGGCGCCGCGATCAACACCACCCAGACCTGGCTGCCGGGCTCCCCGGTCGCCGAGGCGGGCTACTCGCTGCCGGCCGGCTACTCCATGCTCCAGGGCACCTCGATGGCTTCCCCGCAGGCCACGGGCGCGAGCGCGCTGCTGCTGTCCGCCGCCAAGCAGAAGGGCATCGACCTCACGCCCGCGAAGCTGCGCACCGCGCTGACCTCGACGGCCGACCACATCAAGGGTGTGCAGGCGTACGAGGAGGGCGCGGGCCGCATCAACATCGTCGACGCCTGGGACGCGATCCGCGACGAGGCGGCCTCTCACGACTACACCGTGAAGGCCCCGGTCGACACCGCGATCGACTACGCGCTGAAGACCCCCGGTTTCGGCACCGGCCTGTACGACCGCGAGGGCGGCCTCAAGGCGGGCGAGAAGAAGACGTACGACATCACCGTCACCCGCACCTCCGGCTCCGACAGGCCGGTCTGGCACACGCTGCGCTTCGAGAACAACGCGGGTGACACCTTCCGCCTCCTCGGCTCGCCCCTGGTGATGCTGCCCCTGAACCAGCCGGTGACCGTGACGGTCCAGGCCGCGCCTCGCTCGGCGGGCATCAAGAGCGCGATCCTCGAGGTCGACGACCCGTTCACCGAGGGCGTCGACAAGCAGATCCTCACCACGGTCGTGGTGTCGACCCCGGTCACGTACACCTACTCGGCGTCGGGTTCGGTGCAGCGCAACAGCAGCCGGTCGTACTTCCTGACCGTGCCCGAGGGCGCGAAGTCGCTGGAGGTGGCGATCGGCGGGCTGAAGGACAAGAGCCAGACCCGGTTCATCGCGATCCACCCGTACGGCGTCCCGGTCGACAACACCTCGACCCCGTACTGCTACAACAACTACCTCGACGGCAACGGCTGCAAGCCCGACGTGCGCTCGTACGCGGACCCGCAGGCCGGTGTCTGGGAGATCGAGGTCGAGTCGCGCCGCACCTCGCCGCTGCTCGACAACCCGTACACGCTGGACGTCACCGTCCTCGGCGCGGCCTTCGACCCTGAGACCGTGACCGTGCCCGAGGCCAAGGTCGGCACCCCGGCCGCCGCCTCCTGGAAGGTGACCAACAAGTACGCCGCGCTCGACGGCAAGCTGGTCGGAGGCCCGCTCGGCTCGTCGAAGACGGCCCGGCCGACCATCAAGAACGGCGAGAAGCAGACCATCACGGTGGAGGTCCCGTCCGGCGCCACCTCGCTCGACGTCGCCATCGGGGGCGTCTCGGACACGGCCGCCGACCTCGACCTGACGGTGTACAACGCCTCCGGCAAGGAGGTCGGCAAGTCCGCCGACGGCGACTCGGAGGAGGCGGTCTCCGTGCCGTCCCCGGCCGCCGGCACCTACACCATCGAGATCGTCGGCTACTCGGTCCCGTCCGGCTCGACCGCCTACGACTACCGGGACGTGTTCTTCTCCCCCGCGCTCGGTTCCGTCACGGTCGACGGCTCGGCCCCGGTCAAGCTCGGCACGGGCGACTCCGCGACGGTGTCCGGCACGGTCACCGCGGCCGCTCCGGCACCCGAGGGCCGGGAGTTCTTCGGCCAGGTCCAGCTGGTGAACGCGCGCGGCACGGTCGCGGGCACCGGCAGCGTGAAGATCGAGAAGGTCGCACCGTAGGGCTCCCTACGGCTGTGTGGGCGGGCGTCCGTGGGGCGCCCGCCCTTTCCCTCGTCCGCCCGCCCGATGGGGCGTACGTCACATCGTCGTGTGCGCCGGACGGGGCGGGGGCAGGCACGGGGCAGCACAGCTTGCGGTGCGGGACCCCCGTCGGCTGAATTTCTGCAGCTCAGCGGGATGGACGCCGCAGTTCCGCAACCGCCGTCCGGGCCGTCGCGTCCCATTCCTCGGGCACGCCGTACAAAGAATTGGACAGGCGGGCCGGGGTCGGCCGCATGATGGAAAAGCCTCGGTAGAGCATCGCCCATGTAAAGATCACGAGAGGGAGTCGCCGTGAGGGTCGGAATCGTCGGAGCGACCGGTCAGGTCGGCACGGTCATGCGCAGGATCCTCGCGGAGCGCGACTTCCCGGTCACCGAGCTGCGCCTGTTCGCCTCG
This sequence comes from Streptomyces sp. NPDC051104, assembly GCF_040682835.1. Classification (NCBI taxonomy): domain Bacteria; kingdom Bacillati; phylum Actinomycetota; class Actinomycetes; order Kitasatosporales; family Streptomycetaceae; genus Streptomyces; species Streptomyces sp. NPDC051104. Next base: position 360,173 of record NZ_JBFBBS010000002.1, read on the forward strand.
GCCCGTTCGGCGGGGACCATCCTCGACGGCGTGACGGTGGAGGACGCGGCGACGGCCGACTACACCGGCCTGGACATCGTGCTGTTCTCGGCGGGCGGCGCGACCTCCAAGGCGCTGGCCGAGAAGGTCGCCTCGCAGGGCGCCGTCGTGATCGACAACTCCTCCGCATGGCGCAAGGACCCGGACGTGCCGCTGGTGGTCTCCGAGGTGAACCCGCACGCGGTGGTGAACCGGCCGAAGGGCATCATCGCCAACCCGAACTGCACGACGATGGCCGCGATGCCGGTACTCAAGCCGCTGCACGAGGAGGCGGGGCTCGAGGCGCTGGTCGTCGCCACCTACCAGGCGGTGTCCGGCTCGGGCCTCGCGGGCGTGGCGGAGCTGCACGGGCAGGCGCAGAAGGTGGTCGCCGAGGCCGACAAGCTGACCCACGACGGCGAGGCGGTCGACTTCCCCGACCCGCAGGTCTACAAGCGCCCCATCGCCTTCAACGTCGTCCCCTTCGCGGGCAACCTCGTCGACGACGGCCTGAACGAGACCGACGAGGAGCAGAAGCTCCGCAACGAGTCCCGCAAGATCCTCGAGGTCCCCGGTCTGAAGGTCTCCGGCACCTGCGTGCGCGTCCCGGTGTTCTCCGGCCACTCCCTCCAGGTCAACGCCCGCTTCACGCGTCCCCTGTCGGTGGAGCGTGCGACGGAGCTGCTGGCCGGCGCGCCGGGCGTGGCCCTTTCCGACATCCCGACCCCGCTCCAGGCGGCCGGCAAGGACCCGTCGTACGTGGGCCGCATCCGCCGCGACGAGACGGTCGAGAACGGCCTGGCCCTGTTCGTCTCCAACGACAACCTCCGCAAGGGCGCCGCGCTGAACGCCGTGCAGATCGCGGAGCTGGTGGCGGCGGAGCTGAAGAAGTAGGGAAAACCCTCACGCCGAGATGGGGCGCGCACCGCTGCCGGTGCGCGCCCCTTGCTGTGCGTCCGGTCATCGCTTGGCACGGCGGTGACGTGGAAGGATGACCGAACCGACACATCACGAGGAGATGACCGCGTGCCTGGCACAAACCTGACTCGCGAAGAGGCGCAGCAGCGGGCGAAGCTGCTCACCGTTGACTCGTACGAGATCGATCTCGACCTCTCCGGCGCGCAGGAGGGCGGCACCTACCGGTCCGTGACCACGGTGCGCTTCGACGTAGCCGGTGGGGGCACCTCCCGGTCGAGCGAAGTCGAGACTGGGGGAGGCGCGGAGTCCTTCATCGACCTGGTGGCCCCGACCGTCCACGAGGTCACCCTCAACGGCGACGCCCTGGACCCCGCCGAGGTCTTCAAGGACTCGCGGATCGCCCTGCCCGGCCTCCTTCAGGGCCCCAACATCCTCCGCGTCGTCGCCGACTGCGCCTACACCAACACCGGCGAGGGCCTGCACCGCTTCGTCGACCCCGTCGACGACCAGGCCTACCTCTACACGCAGTTCGAGGTGCCCGACGCCCGGCGGGTGTTCGCCTCCTTCGAGCAGCCGAACCTGAAGGCCACCTTCCAGTTCACCGTGAAGGCGCCCAGCGGCTGGACCGTCATTTCCAACTCGCCCACCCCCGAGCCCAAGGACGACGTCTGGGTCTTCGAGCCGACGCCGCGGATCTCGACGTATGTCACCGCGCTGATCGTCGGCCCGTACCACTCCGTGCACAGCGTGTACGAGAAGGACGGCCAGAGCGTCCCGCTCGGCATCTACTGCCGGCCCTCCCTCGCCGAGTACCTCGACTCGGACGCGATCTTCGAGGTGACCCGGCAGGGCTTCGAGTGGTTCCAGGAGAAGTTCGACTTCCCGTACCCGTTCAAGAAGTACGACCAGCTCTTCGTGCCGGAGTTCAACGCGGGCGCCATGGAGAACGCGGGTGCGGTCACCCTGCGCGACCAGTACGTGTTCCGCTCGAAGGTGACGGACGCGGCGTACGAGGCCCGGGCCGCCACGATCCTGCACGAGCTGGCCCACATGTGGTTCGGCGACCTGGTGACCATGGAGTGGTGGAACGACCTGTGGCTGAACGAGTCGTTCGCCACCTACGCCGAGGCCGCCTGCCAGGCGCTCCACCCCGCCTCCCGCTGGCCGCACTCCTGGACCACGTTCGCCAACTCCATGAAGACGTGGGCGTACCGGCAGGACCAGCTGCCCTCCACCCACCCGATCATGGCCGAGATCAGCGACCTGGACGACGTCCTGGTCAACTTCGACGGCATCACGTACGCCAAGGGCGCGAGCGTCCTGAAGCAGCTCGTCGCGTATGTCGGCATGGACGAGTTCTTCCGCGGTGTGCAGGCGTACTTCAAGCGGCACGCGTACGGCAACACACGCCTGTCGGACCTGCTGGGCGCCCTGCAGGAGACTTCCGGCCGCGATCTGAAGACGTGGTCGGAGAAGTGGCTGCAGACCGCGGGCATCAACATCCTGCGGCCCGAGATCGAGACGGACGAGGACGGCGTCATCACGTCCTTCGCGGTCCGCCAGGAGGCACCCGCGCTGCCCGCCGGCGCCAAGGGCGAGCCGATCCTGCGTCCGCACCGTATCGCCATCGGCCTGTACGGCCTCGACGGCGACAGCGGCAAGCTGCTGCGCGACGACGACGGCCGGATCGAGGTGGACGTCGACGGCGAGCTGACCGCGGTGCCGCAGCTGACCGGCCGGCGCCGCCCGGACGTGATCCTGCTCAACGACGACGACCTGTCGTACGCCAAGGTCCGCCTGGACGAGAAGTCGCTGGCCTTCGTCACCGCGCACCTGGGCGACTTCGAGTCGTCGCTGCCGCGTGCCCTGTGCTGGGCCTCGGCCTGGGACATGACCCGGGACGCGGAGCTGGCGACCCGCGACTACCTCTCGCTCGTCCTGTCCGGCATCGCCAAGGAGTCCGACATCGGTGTCGTGCAGTCGCTGCACCGCCAGGTGAAGCTGGCGATCGACCTGTACGCCGACCCGTCCGCGCGCGAGGCGCTGCTGACCCGGTGGACGGACGCGACCCTCGCCCATCTGCGCGCCGCCGAGCCCGGCAGCGACCACCAGCTCGCCTGGGCGCGCGCCTTCGCGGCGACCGCCCGCACCCCGGAGCAGCTTGACCTGCTGGAGGCGCTGCTCGACGGTTCGCAGTCGGTGGAGGGCCTGGTCGTGGACACCGAGCTGCGCTGGGCGTTCGTGGAGCGGCTCGCGGCGGTGGGCCGCTTCGACGAGGCGGAGATCGCGGGCGAACTGGAGCGCGACAAGACGGCGGCCGGTGAGCGGCACGCGGCCACCGCCCGGGCCGCCCGCCCGACCGCGGAGGCCAAGGCGGAGGCGTGGGCGTCGGTCGTGGAGTCCGACAAGCTGCCGAACGCCGTGCAGGAGGCGGTGATCGCCGGCTTCGTCCAGACCGACCAGCGGGAACTGCTCGCCCCGTACACGGAGAAGTACTTCGAGGTGGTCAGGGACATCTGGGACTCCCGCTCGCACGAGATGGCCCAGCAGATCGTGGTCGGTCTCTACCCGTCGATCCAGGTGTCCGAGGACACGCTGGCGAAGACCGACGCCTGGCTGGCCTCCGCCGAACCGCCCCCGGCGCTGCGGCGCCTGGTCTCGGAGGCCCGCGCGGGCATCGAACGGGCACTGAAGGCCCAGGCGGCGGACGCGGCCGCGGCCTGATCGCACGCGGAAGGGGCGCCCGGCTCGTGCCGGGCGCCCCTTTTTCAGTGGCCGGGTTCTCCGTGGCCGCGGTGGGTCGGTTGCCCCGCTTCGCTCGCCGGAACGGTCAGCCCCGGCCCGTCCAGCTGAGCAGCGCGGCCTCGATCTGCGCGGCGTCGGGCGCCTCGGCGGCCCAGGCGACATAGCCGTCCGGCCGTACCAGCACGGTCGTGCGCCGTCCGCCCGCCCAGTGCTCCACGGCCAGCCGGTCCTTGCGGCCGTCCGCGTCGTACGGGCCCGGGGTGATCAGCACGAACCGGCCGCCGCGCAGGGACTCGTAGAGCCGGCCGCCGGTGAGGGCCACGTCCGGGATGCGCCTGCCGGTCAAGGGGTGAGCCCCGCGGGGAGCGGCGTAGGTGTAGCCGATGCCGGTGACCTGGCCCGTCACGCGCCGCCGGAGGGGGCCGACGTGGGTGACGGCGGCGGCGAGCACGGTGCGCAGCGCGAGGGTCCAGGAGGGCTTGGCCATGGCGAGGCGCACGATGCCGCCGCTGCTGCGCAGCACCGACCTGCCGATGGGGTGCCGCTCGGACTGGTAGGTGTCCAGGAGGGCGGGGTCGGCGTGGCCGCGCAGGACGGCGGCGAGCTTCCAGGAGAGGTTCGCGGCGTCCTGGAGACCGGTGTTCATGCCCTGCCCACCGGCCGGGGTGTGCACATGCGCGGCGTCCCCGGCGAGGAAGACACGGCCGACGCGGTAGGCGGGCGCCTGGCGCTCGTCGCTGTGGAAGCGGGACATCCAGCGCGCGTCGCGCATGCCGTAGTCGCGGCCGAGCGCGAGGCGGACGGTCTCGCGGACCTCGTCGAGGTCGACCGGCGCGCTGTCGGGGACGTCGCGGCCGCGCTGCCAGGCGATGACCCGGTGGTAGCCGTCGCCGAAGGGCGCGATGAAGGCGAAGGCGTCACCGACGGCGTTGGCGGTCAGCGTGTGCTCGGGCTGCTCGTCGAGGAGGACGTCGGCGAGGACGACGGAGCGGATGACGGACTTCCCGGGGAAGGGCAGGCCGATCGCGGTGCGCACGGCGCTGTGGAGGCCGTCGGCACCCACGGCGTACGCGGCGCGCAGCTCGCCGGGCTCGCCGTCGGGGCGGCGCACGTGCAGCGTCACACCGTCGGCGTCCTGGCTGACGCCGGTGACCTCCGTCTCGTACAGGAACCGCGCCCCGGCGTCGACCGCGCGCCGCTCCAGCGCCTTCTCGACCTCGTACTGGGGCAGGACGAGCAGGTGGCGGAAGCGGGAGGGGAGGGTGTCGAGCCGGATGGAGAGCCCGCCGAAGAGGCGGATGTCGGAGAGCGGCTGCCCCTTGGCCTCCAGGTCGTCGGCGAGAGCACGGGCGTCGAGTTGCTCCAGGGTGCGGGCGTGCACGACGAAGGCGCGGGAGAGGTTGCTGATCTTGTGGGGGCGCTTCTCGACGAGGGTGACGGGGACGCCGGCGGTGGCGAGGTCACCGGCGAGGAGGAGCCCCGTGGGGCCGGAGCCGACGACGAGGACGCCGGTGGGGGTGGTGCCGTGGCCGGGAGCGGTGGTGCGGGGCGTCTCTGTCATGGCTGCCTCCTGCTGCCAACACTTGTTGGCCGACACTTGCGGGCCAACGCTTGTGGGCCAACGCTTGTGGGCCAACGTTCGTTTGCCAACATACGTCGGCCCCCTCTGGACGGTCAACAGCTGTTGGCCTACGTTTGTTGGCATGTCCGAAAACCCCCCGCCCCGCCGCTCCGACGCCACCCGCGGCGCGATCCTCACCGCCGCTCGGGAGCGCTTCGCCTCCGACGGCTACGAGCGCACCACCATCCGCGCGATCGCCAGGGACGCGCGGATCGACCCGTCCATGGTGATGCGCTACTACGGCTCCAAGGAGGGCCTGTTCGACGCGGTCCTCGACATCGATCTGCAGCTGCCCGACCTCGCGGGGGTGCCCCGCCACGACGTGGGCGAGGTCCTGGTGAACCACTTCCTCACCCTCTGGGAGGAGAACCACGACGCGCTCACCGCGCTGCTGCGCGTCGGCGTCACCAACCCGGCGGGGGCCCGGCGGCTCCAGGACATCTTCCGGGACCAGCTGCTGCCGGTCGCGCGGCAGACCTGTCCCGATCCCGAGCAGGCACCCGCCCGGGCCGCGCTCGCCGCCTCACAGGTCGTCGGGATGGCGTTCGCCCGCTACGTCCTGAAGGTCCCGCCGGCCGTCGCCCTGGCCCGCGAGGAGGTGGTGGCCTGGCTGGCTCCCACCCTGCGGCGCTACCTCACCGCTCCGCACCCGTGAGGGCGGCACAAACACCCGGCACAAACACACCGAGGGAGTCCGCGCACCCATCCGGTGCGCGGACTCCCTCGGTGGAACGTGTGAAAAGCTGCCGGCGTCAGCCCTGCTCGGCCCGCTTGCGGGTCTTGTCGGTCACCATGACCAGACCCGCGATGACCAGGAACAGCACGATGGGCGCCGCCACGAACAGCCCCAGCGTGTCGGCCACGCTCAGGCCCTTGCCGGGGTCGTCGCCGTCGTCGCGGGTCAGCGCGAGCGCGGGGGACGACATGAGCAGCATCATCAGCGTCGTACCGGCGGCCAGGGCGCCGGCGCGCAGGGCGTTCTTCTTGTCCACGGTGCAAAAGTAGCGAACGCCCGAACGGCCCGCGCGCCCGGGGTGCCCTACCGGGCCGCCGAGGTGCCGTACCGGGCCACCAGGGTCCCTGTCGAGCCGCCCGCGGTGCCCTACCGCGCCCACCGGCCCCGTACCACGTCCATCAGCGCATACAGCCGCGGCGAGGCCGCCAGGTCCTCCAGCGTCACCGGGCGCCCCTGCGCGTCCGCGATCGGCAGGCGCCAGTTCGGGTACTGGTCCCAGGTGCCCGGCAGATTCTGCGGGCGGCGGTCGCCCACCGCGTCGGGCAGCCAGACGCCGACCAGCCGGGCGGGGGTGCGCAGCAGGAAGCGGTGGACGGCCTGGATCTCCCTCTCCTCCGATACCGCCGAGTTCCCGCCGCTGCCCCCTTCCAGCAGGCCGAGCCGCGACAACAGGGCGAGCCACTGGCCGGTCTCGGCGGCTGCTTCGGCGCGCTCCTCGGCCAGGGGGCGGGTGAGCAGGCCGAGCCGGTCGCGCAGTTCGACGTGCTCTCCGCTGAGCCGGGCGGCGGTGGGCGGCAGGTCGTGGGTGGTGGCGGTGGCCAGGCAGTCGGCGCGCCAGCGTTCGGGCGGCAGCGGCTGCCCGTTGCCCTCCCAGTCCCGTTCGAACCACAGGACGGACGTGCCGAGCACCCCGCGCTCGTGCAGCGCCTCACGCACCCCGGGCTCCACCGTCCCGAGGTCCTCGCCGATGACCAGGGCCCCGGCGCGCGAGGCCTCCAGGACCAGGACTGCGAGCATGGCCTCGGCGTCGTAGCGGACGTAGGTGCCCTCCGTGGGCGGCTGCCCCTGCGGCACCCACCACAGCCGGAACAGGCCCATGACGTGGTCGATGCGCAGGGCGCCCGCATGCCGCAGCAGGGCGCGCAGCAGCCGGCGGTAGGGGGCGTAGCCGGAGGCGGCGAGCCGGTCGGGGCGCCAGGGCGGCAGGCCCCAGTCCTGGCCGCGCGGGTTGAAGGCGTCCGGTGGGGCGCCCACCGACATCCCGGACGCCAGGTACTCCTGCTGGGCCCAGGCGTCGGCACCGCCCGGGTGCACGCCGACCGCGAGGTCGTGGATCAGCCCGATCGGCATTCCGGCGTCGCGGGCGGTGCGCTGGGCGGTGGCGAGCTGGGCGTCGGTGAGCCAGGCGAGCCGGCTGTGGAAGTCGACGCGGTCCATCAGCTCGGCGCGGGCGCGGCCGGTCGCGGCCGAGCGGGGGTCGCGCAGCCGGGTGGGCCAGGTGTGCCAGTCGGGGCCGTAGAGCTCGGCGAGCGCGTACCAGGTGGCGTGGTCCTCCAGCTCCTGGCCCTGCTCGGCGAGGAAGTCGGCGTAGGCGGCGCGCCGTCCGGGCCCGAGCGGGACGGCGCGCACGAGCTCCAGCGCCTCGCGTTTGAGCTCCCACACGGCGTCGCGGTCGATCAACTCGCCCTTGTCGAGGACCGATTCACGCAGCCGTGCGGCGCGCTCCAGCAGCGCCCGGATACGGGCGCTGCCCTCGGCGTAGGGGAACTCGGGGATGTCCTCCACGCGCAGGTGCACGGGGTCCGGATAGCGGCGGGAGGAGGGGCGGTAGGGGGACGGGTCGGTGGGATCGCCGGGTACGGCCGCGTGCAACGGGTTGACCTGCACGAACCCGGCGCCGAGCGCACGTCCGGCCCAGGCGGTGAGCTCGGCCAGGTCGCCGAGGTCGCCCATGCCCCAGGAGCGGCGGGAGAGCAGGGAGTAGAGCTGGACGAGCAGTCCGTAGGCGCGCCCCGGCGGCGCGGGCAGCCGGGCGGGGGCGGCGATGAGGTGGGCCTCGGCCGTGCGGCCGTCGGGGGCGGTGACGTGCAGGGTGTGGATGCCGGGCGGGAGGTCGTCGGCAAAGGCGCGTGTCTCGCCCTGTTCGGTCTGGACGCGTACCCGGGTGCCGTCCGGGAGGGCGGCGAGCGCGGCGGGCGGCTCGCCGCCCCAGCCGACCACGGTCGGGGGCAGCAGCCGTTCCCGCAGCTCGCCTTCACGGGCGGCCAGGGCGTCGCGTACGGCGTCCGGGGTGCTCGCGTCCACGCCGAGCGCGGCGAGGGCGGCGGTGACCGCGGTGTCCGAGGCCGTGACCGTACGGTCCGGCGACGGGCGGTAGGAGGTGGCGACGCCGTGCAGCGCGGCGAGCCGGGCCAGGGGCGTGTCGTCGCGCGCGGGGTCCGCCGGTGTCATCTAGTACCCCATGGGGTCCGGGGCGGCGACCAGAGGCTCACTCGTCAGAGGGGCGACGTCGGCGAGCGGGGGTTCGCTGGTGAGGGGTTCGGCGTCGGGCAGGGGCGGCTCACTTGTCAGCGGCGCCTGGGTGCGGGGGCCCTCCGCGCTGAGGACGCCGATCGGGGCCCGGGGGTCGGCGGAGGGTTCCGCGTGGCGTTTGGACAGGGTGGGGAGCGGATGGTGTGCGAGTGCGGCCACAGGGGCCTCCTTGTCGTCGTGCGACGTTCTGCGGGTGAGTGCAGGCCTACCCAGGGGGCGCGTGCGCAGACGTACGAGGGTGAACAAGGTGGGTTTGCTCACAGACCATACTCAGGTGCGGCGCCCCGCAGCACGCCACCGTCCCGAGGAACTTCCGGACTTTCCGCAGACTTTCCGACACCTTCCCACCTCTCTATTCACTCAGTACATGTAGCGAGTGCATACTGATCTCCATGAGCACCCGCCACATCCTCCTCGGGCTGCTCGCCGCGGGACCGAGCCATGGCTACGACCTCAAGCGGCGGCACGACGAGCGGTTCCCCCAGGCGCGGCCCCTGGCCTACGGGCAGGTCTACACGACCCTGCAACGCCTGGTCCGCGACGGCCTCGCCGAGGTGGAGGGCACCGACTCCGACGGCGGCCCGGAGCGCACGCTGTACCGCTCGACCGACACCGGTTCGCGGGAGCTGGTCCGCTGGGCCGGGGAGATCACACCGCCCGCGCCGTTCGTGACGAACGAGATCTTCGCCAAGGTGGTGGTCTCCATCCTCGCGTCGGCGGACCCGGCCGCCTACCTCGCGGCGCAGCGCGACGCGCACATGGCGCGGATGCGCGAGCTGACGGCGGTGAAGACCGCCCCCGGCGCCCCTCTCGCGACGGTGCTCTCGGCCGACTACGCCCTCAACCACCTCGACGCCGACCTCCGCTGGATGACCACCACGGCGGCCCGGCTCACGACTCTGACCGCGGAGGTCGACTCACCATGAGCACTCCCCTGCTCACAGGCCACCGCCTGCACAAGGCACACGGCCCGACCCCGGCGCTGCGCGGCGCCTCCCTCGCGCTGCACCCCGGCGAGATCCTCGCCGTGACCGGGGCCAGCGGCAGCGGCAAGTCCACGCTGCTGCACTGCCTGGCGGGGATCGTCCGCCCGGACTCCGGCACGGTGGAGTACGCCGGTGAGCGCCTCGACATGCTGCCGGAGGCGCGGCTGAGCCTGCTCCGGCGGACCGAGTTCGGGGTGGTGTTCCAGTTCGGGCAGCTGATACCCGAGCTGACAGCGCTGGACAACGTGGCGCTGCCACTGCTGCTCGCGGCCGTGTCGCGTACGGACGCCCGGGCGGTGGCCGGCGACTGGCTGGAACGGTTCGGGGTGCGGGAGCAGGGGGAGCTGCGGCCGGGCGAGATGAGCGGCGGGCAGGCGCAGCGGACCGCGCTGGCCCGGGCCCTGGTGACCGGGCCGAAGGTGGTCTTCGCTGACGAGCCGACGGGGGCACTGGACTCCCTGGCGAGCGAGCAGGTGATGACGGCCCTCGTCCACACGGCGCGCGAGTCGGACGCGGCGGTGCTGCTGATCACGCACGACGCGCAGGTCGCGGCGTACGCGGACCGGGAGGTACGGCTGAGCGACGGGGCCGTGCTGCCGACGGGGGTGACGGCATGAGGGCCGATCTGCGGCTGGCGTGGTTGCTGACCCGCGGGTCGGACCGGCGGGAGTGGTGGCGAGCCGGGCTGACGGCGGTCGGGGCGGGACTGGCCACGGGCATCGCGCTGGCGATCGTCTGCCTGGCCTCGCTGGACGGGTACTACTCCGTGTCCGTCGGCTCCGGGCTGCTCGACTCCGCGAGCGACCGGCGGAATGTGAGCATCGCGCTGGGGCTGCTGCTCATCCCGGTGTTCGGGTTCCTCGGCCAGTGCGCACGCATCGGCGCCGTGCACCGCGACCGGCGGCTGGCCGCGCTGCGGCTCGCGGGGGCCACACCCTGGCAGGCGCGGCGGATAGCAGCGCTGGAGTCAGGACTGGCCTGCCTGGCCGGTTCGCTGGCGGCCACTGCCTGCGCCGTACCGCTGCTGCTGCACCTGTGGTCCCGTCCCGGCGCAGCGGCCTGGGCCGGGACCGCCTTGGTCGCCGTGACCGTCCCCGTCGTGGGTGCCGCCGTGAGCGCGCTGGCGCTGCGCCGGGTGGTGGCCTCGCCGCTGGGCCGGCTGCGGCGGGTGCGGCCGACGCGGGGCCCGGGCCGGCTGTTCCGCACGGCGTTCTGGCTGCTCACGGCGACAGTGCTGTTCATCGCCCTGGCCGCGCTCTTCGGCAGCCCCGTCACCTTCGACCTCGGCCCGGTGGCGGTGATCGTCCTGGCCCTGCTGCTCAGTCTCGTCGCGGTGTGGGTGGCCGGCGCGTCGTGTCGGCAGCTCGGCGAGGGCTTCGCCGCCCGCGCCCGGCGCCCGGCGCTGCTGATCGCGGCGGAACGGCTGCGCGAGGACCCCTGGGCGACCGCCCGAACGCATGCCGCGGTGCTGCTGGTGACGGTCGTGGGCTCGGGCTTCATGGGGGTACGGCAGGTGCTGCTCGCCGAACTGCACGACATGCGCGGCAAAGGTCAGCTCGGGACGGACATGGCCTACTACACGTCCGGTATCGACCTGACGGCCGCCGCCATCCTCGTCGCAGTGGTGCTGGCCCTGACGGGCCTCGCCGTCGGCACCGCCGAGTCCCTGGCCACCCGGCGCCGGGGCCTGGCCGCGCAGGCCGCCGCCGGGGTGCCGCACGGGGTTCTGGCCCGGGCGCTGCTGCTGGAGACCGCGCTGCCGCTGGCGCCCGCGGTCGCGGTGGCGGGCCTGGGCGGCACGACGATCGGCGCGTGGTACGCCTCGTTCTTCTCGGAGCGCACGGCGATGGTCGTGCCGTTCGCCGCACTGCCGGTGCCCTTCGCGGTGTACGCGGCCTGCCTGCTGGCGGCGGCCACCTCGCTCCCGGTGCTGCGCCGCTCGGTCCGCCCCGGGGAACTGCGCTACGCATGAGCGCAAGACGGTTCGGTCCCGGGAGCACAGGGGACTCCCGGGGCCGCGCCCCGAGGCCCGAGCGGCCGGCCTCGAGGAACACGAAGGCCCGGATCCTCAGGCTGAAATGCCGTCGATCCGGGCCAAGGCGTCGTCCGCGCCGTACGGTTGCAGGTATGGCAGCCAGCGCGGGTCCCTATGGCCGGTGCCGATGATGCGCCAGGCCAGGCCGGTGGGCGGGGCGGGTTTGTGGCGCAGCCGCCAGCCCAGCTCGACGAGGTGGCGGTCGGCCTTGACGTGGTTGCAGCGGCGGCAGGATGCCACCACGTTGTCCCAGGCGTGCTGACCACCGCGGCTGCGCGGGATGACGTGGTCGACGCTGGTTGCGACGCCACCGCAGTACATGCACCGGCCGCCGTCGCGGGCGAAGAGCGCGCGACGGGTGAGAGGAACGGGCCCCCGGTAGGGAACCCGTACGAATCGCTTCAGCCGGACCACGCTGGGTGCGGGGACAGTGACGGTCGCGCTGTGCAGGTAGGCGCCGGACTCCTCGAGGCAGACGGCCTTGTTCTCGAGGACGAGGACGAGCGCGCGGCGGAGCGGTACGACGCCGAGTGGCTCGTACGACGCGTTGAGGACCAGGACGTGCGGCACGGATGCCCTCCTTGTACGCCGGCGGCGCGTGGCTCGCGCCGGGACGATCTGAGAGCCAGTCTCCCCTCTTGCCTGGTGGAAGCGCCACCATGTCCCGGTAACGGGCTGGGAGTGTTTTCGACCACACCCGGTGCGCCACCGGGCGCGCGCCCCCCTGCCTCACCTGGTGAACCCCCAGGTGACACGGTCTCTCCACGGGTCATCGTCATGATCCCCACACGATGCCCCGTTAGTGTGGTGTTCCTGCCGTCCGGTGACCTTTCCGTGACCTCGACGACCTTGACCGCTCCCACCGGAGGCAGACGCACTGGAGGTACCCGCCGTGTCCCTGCCCGCCCTACTGGCCGCCGGCGCCGCACCGGCTCCGTCCCCCACGGAGTCGACGGCTCCGGCGGTTCCCACGCTCCAGGACGCCCAGGAGAGCGCGAACCACGCCGCGAGCTGGGTCGAGCAGAACTGGTCGACCTGGCTCGCGATAGGCCTCAGGGTCATCCTGATCCTGGTCATCGCGGCAGTGCTGAGAGTGGCCGTACGGCGCGCGATCACCCAGCTCATCGAGCGCATGAACCGCACCACCGAGGCGACGGCCAACGGCACCTCGCTGGGCGGCCTGCTGGTCAACGCCGAGCGCCGCCGGCAGCGCGCGGCGGCCATCGGATCGGTGCTGCGCTCGGTGGCGAGCTTCCTGATCTTGGGCACCGCGGCGCTGATGGTGCTGGCGACCTTCCAGATCAACCTGGCCCCGCTGCTGGCCTCGGCGGGTGTCGCGGGTGTGGCGGTCGGTTTCGGCGCCCGCAACCTGGTGACGGACTTCCTGTCCGGCGTGTTCATGATCCTCGAGGACCAGTACGGCGTCGGCGACACCATCGACGCGGGCGTGGCCTCGGGTGAGGTGATCGAGGTCGGCCTGCGGGTGACGAAGCTGCGCGGTGCCGACGGCGAGATCTGGTACGTCCGCAACGGCGAGGTCAAGCGCATCGGCAACCTCTCGCAGGGCTGGGCGACGGCCGGGGTGGACGTCACGGTCCGTGCCGGCGAGAACCTGGACCGGGTGAAGGCGGTCCTGGACGCGGTGGCCGAGCGGATGAGCAAGGAGGAGCCCTGGAACGAGATCCTCTGGGGCCCGGTCGAGGTGCTCGGACTGGACAGCGTGCTGATCGACTCCATGGTGGTCCGTCTCTCGGCGAAGACCATGCCGGGCAAGGCACTGACGGTGGAGCGCGAGCTGCGCTGGCGCGTCAAGCGGGCCTTCGACGAGGCGGACATCCGCATCGTGGGCGGCCTGCCCACGACCCTCGCGGAGGAGGAAGCCGCCGACCCCGCGGCCCCGGTCGCACCCCCGTCGGCCCACGCGAACCCCGAGTCCCCGCAGTCGGAGACACCCTCACCGATCCCGCCGCCGCGCCCGGCGGCCAAGTAGCACGGCCGACGGCTCGTACGACCCCCACAGGGCGCCCGGAAATCTCCGGGCGCCCTTTTCCGTGGGGTATTGACGCCTACGGGACGCGGCGCCTACGGTCCTCTCACCAATAGGAAACTTTCCTAACAGTGACGGGAAACGATCGCTCGGTGGACTTCCCCGCGCCCCCACTGAGAAGCTGGGCCGTTGAAAGGCAGGTGGCGACACGCATGGCAGGATCCGCCGGTACACCGGGCACCCCCCGGGTGCTGCGCGCCATGAACGACCGCGCCGCCTTGGACCTGCTCCTGGAGCACGGCCCGCTCAGCCGCACCCGCATCGGCAAGCTCACCGGCCTGTCGAAGCCCACCGCGTCCCAGCTGCTCGCCCGTCTCGAGGCCGCCGGACTCGTCCTGATGACCGGCACCAGCGAGGGCCGCCCGGGCCCCAGCGCCCAGCTGTACGTCGTCAACCCGGCCGCCGCCCATGTCGCCGGCCTCGACGTCACCCCCGAGCGCATCCTCGCCGCCGTCGCCGACATCACGGGCCGGACGGTCGGCGAGTACGAGCTGCCCACCCCCGGCCGCCGCGCGGCGCAACCCGTCGTACGACAGGTCACCGACGCCCTCGACGGCGCCGTGAAGGCCGCCGGGCTCGCCACCTCCGACGTGCACCGGGTGGTCATGGGCACCCCGGGCGCCTTCGACCCCAACACCGGCCGCCTGCGCTACGCCTCCCACCTGCCCGGCTGGCACTCCCCCACGCTGCTGGAGGAACTCGCCGCCGCCCTGCCGATGCCGGTCGAGTACGAGAACGACGTCAACCTCGTCGCCCTCGCCGAGCAGCGCCTGGGCGCGGCCAGGGGCCACGACGACTTCGTGCTGCTGTGGAACGAGGGCGGTCTCGGCGCCGCCCTGGTCCTCGGCGGCCGGCTGCACCGCGGCTGGACCGGCGGCGCCGGCGAGGTCGGCTTCCTGCCGGTGCCCGGCGCCCCGCTGGTCCGCCAGGTCACCAAGGCCAACAGCGGCGGCTACCAGGAACTGGCCGGCTCCCAGGCCATCCCGAAGCTCGCCCGTGAACTGGGCATCGAGGACCTGCCGACCGGCCCGTACGCCGAGGTCGCCGCCGCCCTCGTCGCCCGGGCCGCCGACAGCGCCACCGGCCCCCACCGGCGGCTCCTGGAGACGTACGCGACCCGGCTGGCCACCGGTCTGGCCTCGCTCGTCTCCGTGCTCGACCCCGAACTCGTCGTCCTCAGCGGCGCCTCCCTCACCGCCGGGGGCGAGCCGCTGCGGGGCCTGCTCCAGGCCGAGCTCGAGGAGCTGGCCGCATCCCGGCCACGCCTCGTCGTCGGCGACGTACATGAACACCCCGTGCTGCGCGGGGCGCTGGAGAGCGCCCTCGCCGCCACCCGCGACGAGGTCTTCGACACCTCGCGCTGAGTCCCCGGGTCCGCACCCCGGTTCCACCCCTGCCCCGGCACCCGCTCCGGTCGAACCACACCCCCGCCCGTCCCAGGGAGACCCCGTCATGCCCGAAACAGTCCGAAAAGTCGCCTTTGCCCTGACCGCCTCGGTCGCTCTCCTCACCACCGCCTGTACCGGCCAGTCCGCCTCCGGCGCGAGTGACGACGCGTCCAAGGAGACCACCATCAACTTCTGGCACGCCTGGAGCGCGCCGAACGAGACCAAGGCCGTGAACGCGCTGATCGCCGGCTTCGAGAAGGCGCACCCCAACATCCACGTCAACGTCGTCGCCAACATGACCGACGACAAGATCAACCAGGCGCTGCGCACCGGCGGCGACAAGGCTCCCGACGTCATCTCGTCCTTCACCACGAACAACGTCGGCAAGTTCTGCTCCTCGGGCGCCCTGGTCGACCTCGACCCGTTCTTCAAGAAGGCCGGCATCGACCCGGCCACGACGTTCCCGAAGGCGATGAACGAGTACACCCAGTTCGACGGCAACCGCTGCACGGTGCCGCTGCTGGGCGATGCGTACGGGCTCTACTACAACAAGACCGCCTTCAAGAAGGCGGGCATCACCGCCCCGCCGAAGACGTGGTCCGAATTCGAGACCGACGCCAGGAAGCTGACCGTCCGCGACGGCGACGGCTACAAGCAGCTCGGGTTCATGCCGGACTACCACGGCTGGGAGACCACGACCGAACACTACTTCGCGCAGTTCTCCCCCACCTACTTCGACAAGGACGGCAAGTCGAACCTCGCCAAGGACCCCGCCTTCACAGCCGGATTGACGCTCCAGAAGAAGCTGGTCGACGAACTCGGCGGCTACCAGAAGCTGGAGAGGTACCGCTCGAAGCTCGGTGACGAATGGGGGCCCAAGCACCCCTTCCACACCGGTCAGGTCGCCATGCAGCTCGACGGCGAGTGGCGCCTGGGCATGGCCCTGGACGCCAAGCCGAACTTCGAGATCGGGGTCGCCCCGCTGCCCGTCCCCGACGACCAGGCCGCCCGGTACGGCAAGGGCTACATCACCGGCACGATCGCCGGTATCGCCGCCACCAGTACCAAGCAGAACGCGGCCTGGGAGCTGGTGAAGTACATGACCACCGACACGGACGCGGTGGTGAACTTCTCCAACGCCATCCACAACGTGCCCTCCACCCTCACGGCCCTGAAGTCCCCGAAGCTGAAGTACGACCCGCGCTTCAAGACGTTCCTGGACATCGCCGCGAACCCGAACTCCACGACCACGCCCGCCTCGGTCAACGGCGGCGTGTACCTCACGACGATCCAGCAGCTCGGATACGACTACGAGAGCGGCAAGGTCACCGATCTGAAGGCCGCTCTGCAGAAGACCGCCCAGCAGATCGACACGGACATCGCGCAGGCGAAGTAGCGATGAGCACGATCACCCTCGCCTCGAAGCACCGCAGGGCAGCGCTTCGGACGGCCGCCTTCATGTCGCCCTGGCTGATCGGCTTCGCGGTCTTCTTCGCGTACCCGCTGATCTCGACGGTCTACTTCTCGTTCATGCACTACGACGGCTTCCGGCCGCCGGCATGGAGCGGAGCTAAGAACTGGACGTACGTCTTCGAGAACTACCCGTACTTCTGGCCCGCGTTGCGCAACACCCTGTGGCTGGTCGTCGTCATGGTCGGCCTGCGGGTCGTCTTCGGGCTCGGCGTCGGACTGCTGATCACGAAGATCAAGACGGGTACGGGCGTCTTCCGCACCCTGTTCTACCTGCCCTACCTCGCCCCGCCCGTCGCCGCCACCATGGCGTTCGCCTTCCTCCTCAACCCGGGTACGGGCCCGGTCAACTCGATCCTCGAGAAGATCGGCATCCCGGCACCGGGCTGGTTCAACGACCCCTCCTGGTCCAAGCCCGCCCTCACCCTGCTCGCCCTGTGGGGCATCGGCGACCTGATGGTCATCTTCATGGCCGCCCTGCTCGACGTGCCGCAGGAGCAGTACGAGGCGGCCGAACTGGACGGCGCGTCGGGCTGGCAGCGCTTCCGGTACGTGACGCTGCCGAACATCTCACCGATCGTGATGTTCGCGGTGGTCACCGGAGTGATCCAGACCATGCAGTACTACACACAGCCCCTGATCGCCGGGAAGGTCGCCTCCGGTGTCATCCAGGGTGCCGGGACGCAGTTCGAGCCGGGCTACCCCGAGAAGTCCACGCTCACCCTGCCCCAGCTCGTCTACAACCTCGGCTTCCAGCGCTTCGACTACGGCTCCGCCTGTGTGGTCGCGCTCGTGCTGTTCGTCCTGTCCATGGTGTTCACCGCGTTCCTGATGCGGCGCCGGGGCGGCCTCAACCTGGCAGGTGACTGACCATGACCCAAGTACTCGACAAGCCGGTGGGGGTGCGGGCGCCCGTCTCGCCGGCCGCACGCACCGCCCGTCGCAGGGCCGCCCTGGAGTGGGTCGCGGTCCACTCCCTCGGCGTGGCCGCCGCCCTCTTCTTCACGCTCCCCTTCGTGTTCGTGCTCCTGACCTCGCTGATGAGCGACAGCCAGGCACTCAGCCGCGACCTGATCCCGCACACCTGGGAGTGGGGCAACTACCGGAAGGTGTTCGACACGCCCGGCTTCCTCACCTGGTGGAGGAACACCCTGGTCTACGCCGGCCTCGGCACCGTCCTGACCGTCGTGTCGTCCGTTCCGGTGGCGTACGCGCTCGCCAAGTTCCGCTTCCGGGGGCGGAATCTGTCCCTCATGCTGGTGATCTCGATGATGATGCTGCCGCCGCAGGTGATCATCATCCCGATGTACCTGTTCTGGGCGAAGCAGCTGGATCTGGCGGGCACGCTGTGGCCGCTGATCGTCCCGATGGCGTTCGGCGACGCGTTCTCCATCTTCCTGCTGCGCCAGTTCCTGATGACCATCCCGAACGAGTACCTGGACGCGGCGAAGGTCGACGGCTGCGGTGACCTGCGGATCCTGCTGAAGGTAGTGCTGCCCATGGCCCGGCCGGGCATCGCCGCCGTCGCGCTCTTCCAGTTCTTCTACGCCTGGAACGACTACTTCGGCCCGCAGATCTACGCCTCCGAGAACCCGGGCGCCTGGACGCTGAGTTACGGCCTGGAGTCGTTCAAGGGCGCGCACCACACCGACTGGAACCTGACCATGGCCGCGACCGTGCTGGTCATGGCCCCCGTGATCCTCGTGTTCTTCTTCGCCCAGCGGGCGTTCGTCGAGGGCGTCACGCTCACCGGAGTGAAGGGTTAGTCAGCCACACATGAAACTCACCGTGGTCGGCGGAGGGTCGACCTACACGCCTGAACTCATCGACGGATTCGCACGGCTGAGGGACACGCTGCCGGTCGAGGAGCTGGTCCTCCTCGACCCGGCCGCCGAACGCCTGGAGCTGGTGGGCGGTCTGGCCCGGCGGATCCTCGCCAAGCAGGGGCACCCCGGACGCGTCGTCACGACCGGCGACCTGGACGAGGCGGTCGAGGGGGCCGACGCCGTGCTGCTCCAGCTGCGCGTCGGCGGCCAGGCCGCGCGGGAGCAGGACGAGACCTGGCCGCTGGAGTGCGGCTGTGTCGGCCAGGAGACGACCGGCGCGGGCGGCCTCGCCAAGGCGCTGCGTACCGTGCCCGTGGTGCTGGACATCGCCGCACGGGTCCGCCGCACCAACCCGAAGGCCTGGATCATCGACTTCACCAACCCGGTCGGCATCGTCACCCGCGCCCTGCTGAAGGAGGGCCACCGGGCGGTCGGGCTGTGCAACGTGGCGATCGGCTTCCAGCGGAAGTTCGCCGCGCTGCTCGGGGTCACACCCGCCGACGTGCACCTGGACCATGTGGGCCTGAACCATCTCACCTGGGAGACCGGTGTGCGCCTGGGCGGCCCCGAGGGCGAGGACGTGCTGCCCAAGCTGCTCACCGAGCACGGCGAGGCGATCGCCGCCGATCTGCGCCTGCCCCGGAGCCTGGTGAACCGGCTCGGCGTGGTCCCGTCGTACTACCTGCGCTACTACTACGCCCACGACGAGGTCGTGCGGGAACTGAAGAAGAAGCCCTCCCGGGCCGCCGAGGTCGCCGCCATGGAACGGGAGTTGCTCCAGATGTACGGCGACCCCGCGCTCGACGAGAAGCCGGCGCTGCTCGCCCGGCGGGGCGGCGCGTACTACTCGGAGGCCGCGGTCGACCTCGCGGCGGCGCTGCTCGGCGGGTCCGGGTCGCCGTACCAGGTGGTGAACGCGTACAACCAGGGCACGCTGCCCTTCCTTCCGGACGACGCCGTGATCGAGGTGCAGGCGGCCGTCGGCCCGCACGGACCGACCCCGCTGCCCGTACCGGCCGTGGACCCGCTGTACGCGGGGCTGATGGCGAACGTGACGGCGTACGAGGAGCTGGCTCTGGACGCCGCCCTGCGCGGCGGCCGGGACCGCGTCTTCCGCGCCCTGCTCTCCCACCCCCTGATCGGCCAGTACGACTACGCCGACGCCTTCACCGACCGGCTGATCGCGCACAACCGGGAGCACCTCGCGTGGGCCTGACCGCAAGTGTCCTCGCCATCGACGCGGGCAACAGCAAGACCGACGTCGCCGTGGTGGCCACCGACGGCGAGGTCCTCGGCACCGCGCGGGGCGGGGGGTTCCGGCC
This sequence comes from Streptomyces sp. NPDC051104, assembly GCF_040682835.1. Classification (NCBI taxonomy): domain Bacteria; kingdom Bacillati; phylum Actinomycetota; class Actinomycetes; order Kitasatosporales; family Streptomycetaceae; genus Streptomyces; species Streptomyces sp. NPDC051104. The sequence continues at coordinate 379,817 of NZ_JBFBBS010000002.1, forward strand.
GCCGGCCGTGGGCGTGGAGACGGCGGTGGACACCCTGGCGGAAGCCGTCGAGCGGGCCTGCGCGGCGGCGGGGGTCGCCTCGGTCGCCCATGTCTCGGCCTGCCTGGCCAACGCCGACCTGCCGGTGGAGGAGGAACAGCTGGCCGCCGCGCTGCACGCGCGCGCGTGGGGCACGACGGTGGAGGTGCGCAACGACACGTTCGCGATCCTCCGGGCCGGGGTGGCCGAACCGAGAGGCGTCGCCGTGGTCTGCGGCGCCGGCATCAACTGCGTCGGCATGCGCCCCGACGGACGCACCGCCCGCTTCCCCGCACTCGGCCGCATCTCCGGTGACTGGGGCGGCGGTTGGGGCCTGGCGGAGGAGGCCCTGTGGTGGGCGGCGCGCGCGGAGGACGGCCGCGGCGGCCCCACCGCCCTGGCACGTACGCTGCCGGCGCACTTCGGCCTCGCCTCGATGTACGCGCTCATCGAGGCGCTGCACCTGGGGCACATCGCCCACGCCCGGCGCCACGAGCTCACCCCGGTGCTGTTCACGACGGCCGAGGAGGGCGACCCGGTGGCCCGCGCGGTCGTGGACCGGTTGGCGCAGGAGGTGGTCACGATGGCGACGGTGGCGCTGAGGCGGCTGGACCTCCTGGAGGAGGAGACGCCGGTCGTACTGGGCGGCAGCATCCTGGCGGCCCAGCACCCCCAACTGGACGACGCGGTGAGGGACCTTCTGGCGACGAAGGCCCCGAAGGCGGTCCCCCAGGTGGTCACGGCCCGCCCGGTCCTGGGAGCAGCACTACTGGGCCTGGACCACCAGAACGCCCCGAGAGAGACCCAGACACGGGTACGGGCGTACTACGAGGGGGCATGACGGCGGGGCCACTGCGCTGGGCGTCGCGTAGTTGCCCTTGCCCTTGCCCGCAGTCGGCGCAGCCGCCCCAGCTGCGGGCCGTCGTGCCTCCCCCAGTGCCTTGACGGCCTGGGGGGACCCCCAGGGGCGGCACGGGTGGGCGCAGCGGGACCCCGTGAGCGCCGGGCTGCGCAACCTCCCCCCGGCCCACCCCGCCACCGGGAACCAACCAAGAACAGGTCGCGTATTCAAGAGGGGGGTAATACAAAAGCACAGCTCCGCAACAAGATCACCCAAAGCCCTGTGCGGACACCACCCCCCGCGGCGATACTTGCCGCGACGGATGGCCAAGGGGGAGGTCAGGTGACACAGCTGCAGCACGGCGTCGCCCCACCGGCGACGCCCCTCGCACCCCGCCGCACCGCCTTCGCCGAGGGCGCCGACCGCCTGCGCGCCGCCGCCGCCACCGAACCCGGCCGGCTCCGCGTCATCGGCGCCGTCCTCGCCCTGCTCGTCGTCTCCTTCGGCGCCGTCACCGCCTGGCAGATGACCGACCGCGCGGGCGCCGCCGACGACGTACTGCACCGCAGCCAGCCGCTCAGCGCCGGCGCCGCCGACATCTACCGCTCCCTCGCCGACGCCAACACCGCGGCCTCCAGCGGCTTCCTGGCGGGCGGCCAGGAACCCGCGGCGACCACCCTCCGGTACGAGAAGGACATCTGGACGGCCGCCGCCAAGCTGGTCACCGCCGCGGCCAACGCCGAGCCCGGCTCCCCCTCCGCGGCCACCATCACCAAGCTCAACACACTGCTCCCGGAGTACAAGGGCCTCATCGAACGTGCCCGCGCCAACAACCGCCAGGGCTTCCCGGTCGGCGGCGCCTATCTGCGGGCGGCGAACGAGAAGATGCAGCAGGAGATGCTGCCGGCCGCCCAGGACCTGTACACCAAGGAGAACCAGCGGCTGCGCTCCGACTACGCGCACGCGACCCCGTACCCCTGGTTCGCCCTCGCCCTCGGCGTCCTCGCGCTCGCCGCCCTCGGCTGGGCGCAGCGCCGCCACTACCTGCGGACCAACCGGGTGCTCAACCACGGTCTGGTCGCCGCCACGGCCGCCTCCGCGATCGTCCTGCTGTGGCTGGTCGCCGGCCACAGCGTCGCCCGCGCGGGCCTGGACTCCTCGTACGCGCACGGCATCCGCTCGCTGAACGTGCTGCACGACGCCCGTATCGCGTCCCTGAACGCGCGCGGCAACGAGAACCTGACCCTGGTCAGCCGCGGCGCCGAGACCAAGAAGCTGCCGAGCGGGGCGGTCGAGGACGCCTACGACTACGCGTTCCAGCAGGACATGGACGCACTCGGCACGACCCTCGCCAACGCGTCCTCCCTCGCCGACGACCAGGCGGGCGAGCAGCCCGTGAAGGCCGCCACCGGCAACATGAAGGTCTGGCAGGAGCGCCACAGGCAGGCCCGGGCGGCCGACGACGACGGCAACTACCAGGCGGCCCTGAACAAGATCATCGGATCCCGGGCGGACCAGCCCACCGGCGAGTGCTTCGACAGCGTGGACGCGAACCTGGCGAAGGCGTTGGACCACGAGGAGAGTGAGTTCGTGCAGGCGGCGAGCGGCGGCCGGGACGCCATGACCGGGCTCCCGCTGGGTGCGGCCGTCCTCGCCGTGCTGGGCGCGTCCGGCACGGTGCTCGGCATCGGGCGCAGGCTGTCGGAGTACCGGTGAGAGGGGGAGCGGTGAGAGGGGGAGCGGCGATGGTCGCACGGCGTCTGAGGGCGAGTCTGAAGGGCTGGGGCGGCGTGGCGGCGATGCTCGTCGCCTGCGCGCTCACCCTGGTCCTCGCGCTGCTGCTGCCGCTGACCCACCCGCGCGGGAGCGGCTCGACGGGTACCGACGGCCCGGGCCTCGCCCAGGCCACGCAGGCCAAGGACGACTCCTGCGGCGGCCACCCGGAGCGGATGAGCCCGCCGCCGTCGAGCGACGAGAGCGGCCCGGCGGTCACGGCCATCAAGCAGCGCGGCTATCTCTCGGTGGGCGTCGACCAGAACAGCTACCACTGGGGCTACCGCGACCCCAACACCAAGGGCAGCGACCTCGAGGGCTTCGACATCGACCTCGCCCGCGAGATCGCCCGGCAGATCGTCGGCAGCCCGGACGCCGTCCGCTTCCACGCCATCCCCACCAACCAGCGCATCCCGGCGATCAAGAACCACCAGGTGGACATGGTGGTGCGCACCATGACGATCACCTGCGCCCGGCTTGCGGACGTCTCCTTCTCCGAGCCGTACTTCACGACCGGCCAGCAGGTGCTCGCGCCCAAGTCGTCCCCGATCACGGGCTATGACACCTCGCTCGCCGGCAAGAGGATCTGCTCGGCCCAGGGTTCGACCGCGGGCGCGAAGCTGACCGAGGACAGGAAGTCCGGCCGGCTCGCCGCGTCCGCCGACATCTCCACCACCGTCCCCAACCAGCTCGACTGCCTGGTGAAACTGCAACTCGGCGAGGTCGACGCGGTGGTCACCGACGGCGCGCTCGCCGCGAGCCAGGCCGCCCAGGACCCGACCGTCGAACTCAAGGGGAAGCCCTTCACGACCGAGTACTACGGCGTGGCGATGAACAAGGATGACAAGGATCTGGTACGCCGGGTCAACCAGGTGCTCGAGGACTACCGCAGGAACGGCTGGCAGACCTCGTACACCAGGTGGCTGTCCCAGACGCTGGGCAAGGACTCGACGCCGTCACAGCCGCCTTCCACCTGAACCGGCGCAACCGACCTGGTACCACTGGAGAGTTGCCCCGGCGCACCGGACACGCGCGCGGGGAACGACGAGAGCGAGAGGTGATCGATGGGCGTCACGGGACCCACCGGGCCGGTACTGGACCGGGACGAGGTGGACCGTGCGCTGGCGCGGCTCGGTGCGGAGCACGAGGCCATAGAGACCTCGCTCCTCGCCCTGCAGGACCACGCGGGCCGCAGACTCCTCGAGGGCGCCGAACTGACCGGCGTCACCAAGGAGCGGTGGGCGTCGGCGGAGGCGTCGATCACCCTGCTGTGGGCGTACTTCGACGCCTACACGGACACGCTGCGCACCGCGCGGGAGATCCGCTCCCGCAGGCGCTGGTCGAGCCGCGAGGACCTGGCCGAGCTGACCGAACTGCTGCGCGGCCCGAGCGTCACCGTCGCGGGCGGCACCACGGCGACGGCGAACGCGCCGACCCTGGCGGGCACCGGCCGGCTCAGCGAGCAGTTCACCCTGGAGCAGCTCGTGGACCGGATGAACGACCTGTACGCGTCCTCGCTGGACATGGTCGTCGCCGCCGACGCGGTGTGGTCGGCGCTGCCCGCCCGGATCGATTTACTGGCCGCGGAGTTGCAGCGTACGCGTCAGCTCGCCCACTCGGTGGGCGTACGCCCCGGCGAGCATCCGGCGGGCGACGACCTGGAGCGCATCACCCGTACCCTGACCAGGCTGCGCGAGCAGGTGGTCTCCGACCCGCTGGCGTACTGGGTCCCGGCCCAGGGGAGTTCCGCGCCCGGCGGCGGCAGGCCGGACACCACGGTGTACGACCGCCAGGCACGCGCCCTGGAGGACGTACGCCGGGAGATCGACGCTGTGCTGATGGTTCGTCAGGATGCGGAGAAGCGGCTCGTCAGGCTGCGCGACCTGCTCAGCCGCGCGGACCGCACCCTGGCCGAGGCCCGCAGCGCGCGCGGTGAGGTGCTGGCGAAGATCGCCGCCTCGGAGGTGCCCGCGGTCAGCGGCCCGCCCACCGCGCTGCAGGAGCAGCTGGCGACGGCCGCCGAGTACCGCAGGCACGCCCAGTGGCACCGCCTCTCGCCGCTCCTGGACTCACTGGAGCAGAGGGCGGAGGACGAACTCCAGCGCGCCCGCGAGTCGCTGACGGCGGTCACCGCGCCGCTCGCGGTCCGCGCCGAGCTGCGCGGCCGCCTCGACGCGTACAAGGCGAAGGTGGCCCGGCACGGCCTGGCGGAGGACCCGCTGCTGGTCGAGCGGTACGACACGGCCCGCCGCATGCTGTGGAGCGCGCCCTGCGACCTGCGGGCCGCCGAGCAGGCGGTGCTGCGCTACCAGCGGGCGGTGGCGGAACTGCTCGGCGCGCGCGTGCCCGAGCCGGGCGCACCGGCCGACCGGAGGGGGGAGGCATGAGCCAGGCGGGGCGGACGTGCCAGCGGCCCGACTGCGGGGGATCGTACGAGGACGTGGGCGGCGGCGAGCTCTACTGCGACACGTGCGGGCTCGCGCCGGTCGTCTCGGCCAAGGGCGCGGAGGGCTCGCCGCCTGCGGGGGGCACCGCGGACGGCAAGGGCTCCCAGGGCTCGGGAACCGGCGGCGCGCGGCCCGGTTCCGGGGCGTCGTCGCGGTCGTCGCAGTCCCGGCGGTCGTCGCAGTCCCGGCGGTCGGTGTCGGGCCGGCTGTCCGGGAAGTCCACCGGCCGCTCGGTGTCGGTGCGCAGCTCCGGTTCCACGGCCGGGAGTTCGGGTCGCGGCCGGCTCGGCCTGGGCCTGGTGCAGGTCCCGTCGGTGCCACGGCCCGACCCGCGGGCGATGGTGCTGGAGCGCGCGGAGGTGCCCGAGCGCAAGCGGTTCTGCTCGCGCTCCGACTGCGGGGCCCCGGTGGGGCGTGCGCGCGGCGACCGGCCCGGGCGCACGGAGGGCTTCTGCACCAAGTGCGGTCACCCCTATTCGTTCGTCCCGAAACTGAAGGCCGGCGACATCGTGCACGGCCAGTACGAGGTCGTGGGCTGCCTGGCGCACGGCGGGCTCGGCTGGATCTACCTGGCGGTCGACCGCGCCGTCTCCGACCGCTGGGTGGTCCTCAAGGGCCTGCTGGACACCGGCGACCAGGACGCGATGGCCGCGGCGATCTCCGAGCGGCGCTTCCTCGCGGAGATCGAGCACGCCAACATCGTGCGGATCTACAACTTCGTCGAGCACCTGGACCAGCGCACCGGCTCCCTCGACGGCTACATCGTGATGGAGTACGTCGGCGGCAAGTCGCTGAAGGAGATCGCCAACGAGCGTCGCGCACCGGACGGTCGACGCGATCCGCTGCCGGTGGAGCAGGCGTGCGCGTACGGCATCGAGGCGCTGGAGGCGCTCGGCCATCTGCACAGCCGGAACCTGCTGTACTGCGACTTCAAGGTCGACAACGCCATCCAGACCGAGGACCAGCTCAAGCTGATCGACATGGGCGCGGTGCGCAGGATGGACGACGACGAGTCGGCCATCTACGGCACGGTCGGCTACCAGGCGCCCGAGGTGGCGGAGGTCGGCCCGTCGGTGGCCTCCGACCTGTACACGGTCGCGCGCACCCTGGCGGTGCTCACCTTCGACTTCCAGGGCTACACGAACGCCTACGCGGACTCCCTGCCCGACCCGGACACCATCGAGGTGTTCCGCCGGTACGAGTCCTTCTACCGGCTGCTGGTCCGCGCCACCGACCCCGACCCGGCGCGCCGGTTCGCGTCCGCGCAGGAGATGTCGGAGCAGCTGACGGGGGTGCTGCGCGAGGTCGTCGCGCTTCGGACGGGCCGTCCGAGGCCCGCGCTGTCGACGCTGTTCGGTCCGGAACTCAAGCTCACGGACACGGAGTTGTTCCCGAAACAGGCCGGGGAGGTGTCGCGGCTGGGGGCACGGGTGGTGTCGGCGCGCCGACTGGGCCGGGCGGCCGGGGGTGCGTTGCCCGCGACACCGGGAACGGCGGGCTCCGGGACCGGGGGTGCGTTGCCCGCGACACCGGGAACGGCGGGCTCCGGAACCGCGGGGGCGCTGCCCGCCACGCCTGGCACGCCGGGCTCCGGAACCGCGGGGGCGCTGCCCACCACGCCTGCCACGCCCGGCTCCGGAACCGCGGGGGCGCTGCCCACCACGCCCGGCACGCCCGGCTCCGGAACCTCGGGTGCGCTGCCCACCACGCCCGGCACGCCCGGCACCGGAACCTCGGGTGCGCTGCCCACCACGCCTGCCACGCCCGGCACCGGCGCCGTGAGGGCCGCATCCGCCCCTGCCCTCGCCGCCGTCGCCGTCGTAGTCCCTGCCCTCGCCGCCCCTCCGGCCGTCTCCGGCTCCCCCGCCGCCGGTACCGGTCCGGGAGCGGCCGGGAGCACGGGTGGCGGGGGCGCCGCCGCCCCCGTCCTCGTCAAGCCGGTCGACGCCCCTGCCGCCGCGCTCGCGCTGCCCGTCCCGCATGTCGACCCCGGCGACCCCAACGCCGGTTTCCTGGCCGGTCTCATCGCCTCCGCGCCGGCCGAGCTGATCGTCGCTCTGCGGAGCGCACCCGCCGCCTCCCCGGAGCTGCGGCTGCGCGAGCTGCGCGCCCGGCTGGAGATGGGCGAGACGGCGGGTGCCGGGCAGGCCCTCGCGGTCCTGGAGGCGGACCACGCCGACGACTGGCGGGTCGTGTGGTACCGGGGCGTCACCGCGCTCGTCACGGGCGACCACGAGTCCGCCGCGCTCTCCTTCGACGCGGTCTACGACGCCTTCCCCGGCGAGCCCGCGCCCAAGCTGGCCCTCGGCCTGTGCGCGGAGGTCCTCGGCCAGCTCGACAACGCCGCCGAGTACTACCGCCTCGTCTGGACGACCGACCCGAGCTACGTCAGCGCGGCGTTCGGTCTGGCCCGCGTCCAGTTCGCCGCCGGTGACCGCCAGGGCGCCGTGCGTACCCTGGAGTCCGTGCCGGAGGCGTCCATCCACTACACCGCCGCCCGCGTCGCCGCCGTACGGGCGCGGCTGCGGCAGCGCACCGGCCGGGGACCGGACCCGGCCTTCCTGGACGACCTGGTGGCCGCCGCGGGACAGGTGCAGGCGCTGGAGGCGTACGGTCTGGACGCCGTGCGGCGCGAGCAGTTGTCCACAGAGGTCCTGGGCTGTGCGCTGGACTGGGTACTCTCCGGTGGCCAGGGCTCCGCGCCGCCCGCGGCCGACGGGCGGGCGCTGCTCGGCAGCGACCTGGACGAGCGCGGCCTGCGCTTCGGCCTGGAGCGCTCGTACCGGACGCTGGCCAGACTCGCACAGGGCGGCGAGGAGAGGATCGACCTGGTGGAACGTGCAAACCGTTACCGCCCCCGGACGTGGGTGTGATCGATGTCGCAGATGCCCCGGTCGACGGCGCTTTCGCGGTGCCCCAGCTGTGAGGAGCCCCTGGAGTCGGGCGACCTCTACTGCGGCGCCTGCGGGTACGACCTGTCGGTGGTGCCCGCCCCGCCGTCCGACCCCCCGACGCTGACCATGAACGGCACGGTGCCGCGGCCCTCTTCGGAGGCGGGCCCGGTGGACTGGCCGGCCGCCCCGCCGGCGGGCGGCCCCCAGGCGCCCGCCCCGGTGCACCTGCCGACCGACCTGCCGGGCACGGACCTGGGCGGCGCGGAGCCGCCCGGCACGCCCGCCGGGAAGGGCGTGCGGTTCGACCGTTCCGCGGAACCCGACGACTACCACCTCGCCTCCCCGCAGCACTCGACTTCTCCCGAGCAGGGGGGACCCCCGTCCCAGCCGGTCGACCCGCGCACCGCCGTGCCGTCCACGCCTCCCGCCGCCACGAAGGTCTGCGTGGCCTGCCGCGCGGGCACCGTGGACGGCGACGGCTACTGCGAGAACTGCGGCCACGCCCAGCCGCGCGAACGCGACCACCTGGAGCAGGAGTTGGGCGCGGTCGCGGCGGTCAGCGACCGCGGCCTGCGCCACCACCGCAACGAGGACGCGTTCGCGGTCTCCTCCACCGCGCTGCCCGACGGCTCGCCCGCGGTCGTCGCGATCGTCTGCGACGGCGTGTCCTCGGCGACCCGCCCCGACGACGCCTCCCTGGCCGCCGCCCGGACGGCGAGCGAGGCGCTCCTCGACGCCCTGCCGCGCGGCACGCACCCGCAGCAGGCCATGCACGACGCGATCGTCGCCGCCTCCCACGCCGTCAACTCCCTGGCCGCCGAGCCCGAGACGGCCCAGGAGCACGCCCCGCACCAGAACGCGCCCGCGTGCACCCTGGTCGGCGCCGTCGTCACCGCGAGCCTGCTCGTCGTCGGCTGGGTCGGCGACAGCCGCGCCTACTGGGTCCCTGTGGACCGCGCCGCGCCGCCGGCCCGGCTCACCGAGGACGACTCCTGGGCCGCGCAGATGGTCGCCGCGGGCCTGATGAGCGAGGCCGAGGCGTACGCCGACGAGCGTGCCCACGCGATCACGGGCTGGCTCGGCGCGGACGCCTACGAACTGGACCCGCACACCGCGTCGTTCGAGCCGGACCGGCCGGGAGTCGTGGTGGTGTGCACCGACGGGCTGTGGAACTACGCGGAGGCCGCCGAGGAGATGGCCGAGGTGGTGCCGCTCGACGCCGGGCTCCGCCCGCTGCACGCCGCCCGGGTACTGCTGGGCCACGCCCTGGACGGCGGCGGGCACGACAACGTAACAGTGGCGGTCCTCCCGTTCCCGGCCCTGCCGCAGGGGGCAGGATCCGCCTGAGAGGTGTGCCGGGGGACCGCGAGGGTGCCCCCGGACGCGCCCGGGGCCGGCGGGGGTCGGCCCTGGGTCCTGTCGTGGGGAGTTCGACGGCAGGGCCTGGGACCGGAGGGGACCGGTCCGCCACCAGTCGTCACCCACCGCGGTGGGGCTCTCAAGGGGGATCCGATACGGCCATGGCCAATTTCTCGAAGTCGAACGTGCCGCAGTTCTCGGTGGACGTCTACCAGAACGAGTACCTGCCGGAGGGGGGCCGCGAGGTCAACGCCATCATCACGGTGACGGCGACCGGCGGCGGCACGATCGGAAGCTCCGTCACGGCCCCCCACCTCTACGCGCCGGGGCAGGGCCCGGACGCCGCCGTGGCGATCATGGTCGACTGCTCCGGGTCGATGGACTATCCGCCGACCAAGATGCGCAACGCACGCGAGGCGACGGCCGCCGCCATCGACACCCTGCGCGACGGGGTGCACTTCGCGGTGATCGGCGGCACTCATGTGGCCAAGGAGGTCTACCCGGGCGGCGGGCGGCTCGCGGTCGCCGATGCGACCACCCGCGGCCAGGCCAAGCAGGCGCTGCGCCGGCTGAGCGCGGGCGGCGGCACCGCGATCGGCACCTGGCTGCGGCTCGCGGACCGGCTGCTGTCCTCGGCGGACGTCTCCATACGCCACGGCATCCTGCTCACCGACGGCCGCAACGAACACGAGTCCCCCGACGCGCTGAAGGCCACGCTGGACGCCTGCGCCGGCCGGTTCACCTGCGACGCGCGGGGAGTGGGCACCGACTGGGAGGTCAAGGAGGTCACCGGGATCGCCTCCGCGCTGCTCGGCACCGCCGACATCGTCGCCGATCCGGCCGCCCTCGCCGCCGACTTCACACAGATGATGGAGACGGCCATGGGCAAGGAGGTCGCGGACGTCGCGCTGCGGCTGTGGACACCCGTCGGCACGGAGATCAAATTCGTCAAGCAGGTGGCGCCCACCGTCGAGGACCTGACCGCCCGACGGGTCGAGGCGGGTCCGCGCGCCGGGGACTACCCCACCGGCTCCTGGGGCGACGAGTCCCGCGACTACCACGTCTGCGTCCAGGTCCCGCCCGCGAACATCGGCCAGGAGATGCTGGCCGCGCGCGTGTCCTTGGTCATACCCCAGGCCGGGGGTACCTCCCGCTCGAGCGAAGCCGAGAGTGGGGGAGGGAGTGCCCAGAGCCTGGGCGCGCAGGGGCTCGTACGAGCCATGTGGACCGACGACATGGCGGCGTCCACGTCCATCAACGCCCAGGTCGCACACTACACAGGGCAGGCCGAACTCGCCCAAGTCATCCAGCAGGGACTGGATCTGCGCAAAGAGGGCGATTTCGATGGCGCAACGGCCAAACTGGGCCGCGCCGTTCAGCTCGCGAATGCCTCAGGGAACGCGGATACTGCGAAACTGCTTGCGAAGGTGGTGGACGTGGTCGATGCCGCGACAGGTACTGTGCGACTGAAGGCGAAGGTCGCGGAGGCCGACGAGATGACACTCGAGACACGGTCCACAAAGACTGTTCGTGTAAAGAAGTGACATAACAGCCAGCCCGACCCCCAGGGGTTGGAGAACCACGCCGGTCCCGGTGACCGGAAGAAGGAGAGGGGGACGCGCCGACATGCCGACCTGCCCGAACGGACACCAGTCGGGTTCCGACGACTGGTGCGAGGTCTGCGGTCACCGTATGGCCGGTGCCGTACCCCCGCCGCCTCCACCGCCGCCCGCCGCCGGTTACGGCTACCCGCCGCCGGGTTCGCCCCCGCCGCCTCCGGGCGCGGGCGGCCGCCCGGGAGGACGCCCGCTGTCCGCCGTACCGGATTCCGAGCCGGAGTTGTGCCCGCAGTGCCGTACGCCCCGCGAGGGCGGCGCCCCGTTCTGCGAGGAGTGCCGGTGGAACTTCCTGACCAACACGGCGACCTCGTACACCCCCGCCGCCCCGCGCACGCCGGCGCCGGGCCTGCCGCCGCACTTCCAGCAGGGCGGACCGGCCGGGCCCGGCCCGGACTCGTACGACTACGAGAGGTCCCGGCCGTCGCAGGTCAACCGGCCTGCGGAACCGATTCCGCCGTCGCCGCCGTTCGGCAGCGAGCCGTCCGGGCCGACGCGGTTCGGCCCGGACGCCTCACGCCCGTCCGGTCCCGCGGGTCCGTCCGGTCCGCCCGGCTTCGGTGCCGATCCGTCGCGTCCGGTTCCGCCGCCGACGCCCGGTGGCCCTGGCGGTCCCGGTGGCCCGAGCGGTGCCGGCGCGTCCGGTGGTCCGCAGACCACGGCTCCGGGTGCCCCGTCGGGCTTCCCGCAGGGTGCACCGCCCTCCGCCTTCCAGCGGCCCGGGCCACCGCCTCCCCCGCCGCCGACCCAGGGCTTCCCGCCTCCCGCCCCGCCGCAGTCGGGCGGTCCGTCCTTCGGCGGCGGTGACGACGACTGGGTGATCTCGCCGCCGTCGTCCGCCCCGGCGCCCGGCGGTCACGGTGGCCCGGGTGGCCCCGGCGGCCCGGGTGGCCGTCAGGGCGGTGCCTACGGCTACCCGCAGCCCGGTGCCACCCAGGCCCCGCCGCGCCCGTACGAGCAGCAGCCGCCGGCGACCTGGACCGCGACCATCGGTCCGGACCGCGAGTACTTCATGGCGATGATGCAGCGCTCCGGCCCCGAGGCCGCGGGCCTCAACCTGCCCGCGTACTCCCCGGAGCAGCAGCGCACGCTCACCGGCAACCAGGTCACCATCGGCCGCCGCCGCCACTCCACCGGCGACACCCCCGACATCGACCTGTCGGTGCCACCGGAGGACCCGGGCGTCTCGCACCAGCACGCGGTGCTCGTGCAGCAGCCGGACGGGTCCTGGGCGATCGTCGACCAGAACTCCACTAACGGCACCACGGTCAACGGCTCCGAGGAGCCCATCCAGCCCTTCGTGCCGGTGCCCCTGCAGCACGGGGACCGGGTGCACGTGGGCGCCTGGACGACGATCACCATCCGCCGGGGCTGAAGGGCTGAAAGAACCGACGATCAGGGGAGGGGCCAGGCGTACGGCCCCTCCGGGTCGTCCAGCCACGCCCAGGAGCGGTCGCCGCCGACCGTGATGCCGTACCGCTCCCGCCCGGGCTGTTCCTCGCGCTCCCACAGCGTGTACGCCTCGTACGGGTCGAGGCTGCCCCGCGTCAGGGCCAGCAGGAACCGGAACCGGTCGTTGCCGCGCGCCCGCTGCGGCAGCCCGCCCGGGTCCCGCGGCTCCGGTTCGGCACGGGTACCCCCGCGCAACGGCACGAAGAAAGCGGGCGTACGCAGGAAACGCCCCTCGGCGTGCCCCGCGTCCCGTACCCGCAGGGCGATCAGCCCCGTCGCGAACGGTGTGAGGATGCGCGCGCCCGGAGTGCACTGTGCGAGCCAGGCGCCCGGGATCGAACTCAGCGAGCAGGTCGCGATGACCCGGTCGAAGGGGGCGCGTTCCGGTACGCCGCGCGCGCCGTCGCCCGTGACCACGGCCGGGTGGTGTCCCGCGGCCGCCAGGTGCTGCCGGGCGGACTCGGTGATCTCCGGATCGAGGTCGATGGTGGTGACCCGGTCGTCGCCGAGGCGGTGGGCGAGCAGGGCCGCGTTGTAGCCGGTGCCGGCGCCGATCTCCAGTACGGCGTTCCCGTCCTCGACCCCCAGCTCGGTCAGCATCTCCGCCATCAGGGAGGGCTGGCTGCTGGAGGAGACCAGCTCGCCGTCGCGCACACGGGTGGCCAGCGGGGTGTCGGTGTAGGCGCCGCGCAGCCACTTGTCCCTGCGCTCCGGGTCCGGGTCGCCGCACCATCGGCGTTCGTAGCCGCCCCTGACGCCGATGTAGTAGTACGGCACGAAGAGATGACGCGGCACCGCCTCGAACGCCTCCCGCCACACGGGATCCGCGCTCCAGACGCCGCTCGCGTCGATCTCCCGCACGAGTTCCGCCCGTGCGGACGCGGCGAGGTTGTCCAGATCCTGGTCGAGAGCGTGCGTGGCCATACCTCCACTGTGCTGCGGCACACAGTCCGAAGCGAGCACGCCGCGCTCCTGATCCGGAATCCGTCCCTCTGACCAGCCCCCTGGTCCTAAGCCTTGCGTCCTCGGTCGGCGTGTCTGAGACCATGGAGCATGTGAAAGAGATTCGGCGCGGCACGCTTCAGGAGCAGACCTTCTACGAGCAGGTCGGCGGTGAGGAGACCTTCCGCCGCCTGGTCCACCGTTTCTACGAGGGAGTCGCCGAGGATCCGATCCTGCGGCCCATGTACCCCGAAGAGGACCTGGGCCCGGCAGAAGAGCGCCTCGTCCTGTTCCTGATCCAGTACTGGGGCGGCCCGACGACGTACAGCGAGCAGCGCGGCCATCCCCGTCTGCGCATGCGCCACGCCCCGTTCGCCGTGAACCAGGCCGCGCACGACGCCTGGCTCAAGCACATGCGGGTCGCGGTCGAGGAACTCGGCCTCTCCGAGGAGCACGAGACCACGCTGTGGAACTACCTGACGTACGCCGCCGCGACGATGGTGAACACCCCGGGGTGAGCCTGGGGTCAGGGTCCGCTGAACGTCAGCGGACGCTGACGTTCAGCGCGCCGAATCCGGCCCTGCGCACGGCGATCGACCCGTACGGCGTGCGCAGCCGGAGCCACGCGCCGGAGGAGAGCAGCGCGACCGGTTCCTCGGTGGACGCCTGCGGGGCCGAGCGGAGGAAGCCGAGCGACTGCGCCGCGTGCACGGCCCGCACCGGCAGCCCGGTGTCCCCCACCGTGCGCGACCAGATCTCCCGGCCGATCCGGTCCAGTTCGGCACGGGTGCGCCGCTCGGCCGGCAGTTCCTCCGTGCGGGACCTGAACTCGGCCACCGCCGCCGCCACGGTCGCCCGCAGCGCGTCGGGCGCCGCAAGCCCCGGCTCGGGCCGCCAGCCGGTGCGCGGCGGCAGGACCCCCGCCCAGGGCGGCCCGGTGACGGCGGCGGGCACCGCCGCCGTGGCCGCCGACTCGTCGACGGACTCCAGGAGTTCACCCGCCGACACGGTCACATCGAGCTGGACCTCCAGCCCGTCCTCGTACGGCTTGACGAGCCGCACCGCGCGGACCGCGAGCACCTCGAACGACGGCGGCCGCCCGAAGACCGCCAGCGTCGTCCCGGTCGCCTGGAGACGTACCGCGGCGCCGCGGTCGTAGTGGAGCAGCCGGGCCAGGAAGGCGGCGAGGTCCGCCGCCTCCCCGTCATCGGCGAGGTGGAGCACCGTCATGCGGCGACGGCCTCCTCCTCGTCGTCCCGGTACTCCTCCAGGAACTCGCGCTCCTCCGCCGTGATCCGGCGGGGCCGCTGTGCCTCGAAGTCGAACGGCGCGACCACCGTCGAGGCCCGGACGCAGACCTGGTCGCCGTCCTTGACCTCGTAGGCGACCGTGAAGGACGCCGCCTTGATCTCCGTCACCCACAGCTCGATGTCCACCGGCTCGGGCCGGTGGACGAGCTGCCGCTTGTAGTCGATCTCATGGCGTGCCACCACGGATCCCTGCCTGAACTGCTTGTCCGGGCGGCTCAGGAAGTCGATCCGGGCTTCCTCCAGGTAGCTGAGGAACACCGCGTTGTTGACGTGGCCGTACGCGTCCATGTCCGCCCAGCGCAGCGGGCAGCGGTAGATGTGGCGCAAGATCAGCCCCGAGTCAGCTTCCGG
Organism: Streptomyces sp. NPDC051104; assembly: GCF_040682835.1. Classification (NCBI taxonomy): domain Bacteria; kingdom Bacillati; phylum Actinomycetota; class Actinomycetes; order Kitasatosporales; family Streptomycetaceae; genus Streptomyces; species Streptomyces sp. NPDC051104. Next base: position 394,820 of record NZ_JBFBBS010000002.1, read on the forward strand.
TAGGTGGCACGGTGCGGACGGGCCGCGTCCGGGCCGAGCCGCTCGATCTTGTTCTTCTCGTACGATTCGAAGTTGCCCTCGAACCAGAACCACTTGGACTCGCCCTCGTAGGCGAGGATGTGGGTGGCCACACGGTCGAGGAACCAGCGGTCGTGGGAGACGACGACGGCGCAGCCGGGGAACTCGAGCAGCGCGTTCTCGAGCGACGACAGCGTCTCCACGTCGAGGTCGTTGGTCGGCTCGTCGAGGAGCAGCAGGTTGCCGCCCTGCTTCAGGGTGAGCGCGAGGTTGAGGCGGTTGCGCTCACCGCCGGAGAGGACACCGGCGGGCTTCTGCTGGTCCGGCCCCTTGAAGCCGAAGGCGGAGACATACGCCCGGGACGGCATCTCGACCTGCCCGACGTTGATGTAGTCGAGCCCGTCGGAGACGACCTCCCACAGCGTCTTCTTCGGGTCGATGTTGGCGCGGGTCTGGTCGACGTACGAGATCTTGACGGTCTCGCCGACCTTGATGTCACCGGAGTCCGGCGTCTCCAGCCCCTGGATCATCTTGAAGAGGGTGGTCTTGCCGGCGCCGTTGGGGCCGATGACACCCACGATGCCGTTACGCGGCAGCGTGAACGAAAGCCCGTCCACGAGGATCTTCTCGCCGAAGGCCTTGTGCAGGTCGTTGACCTCGACCACGACGTTGCCCAGGCGCGGGCCCGGCGGGATCTGGATCTCCTCGAAGTCCAGCTTCCGCATCTTCTCGGCCTCGGCGGCCATCTCCTCGTAGCGGGCCAGACGCGCCTTGGACTTGGCCTGCCGCCCCTTGGCGTTCGACCGCACCCACTCGAGCTCTTCCTTCAGGCGCTTCTGCCGCTTGGCGTCCTTCTGACCCTCGACCTTGAGGCGGGTGGTCTTGGTCTCCAGGTAGGTGGAGTAGTTGCCCTGGTAGGGGTAGGCGCGGCCGCGGTCCAGCTCGAGGATCCACTCGGCGACGTTGTCCAGGAAGTACCGGTCGTGGGTGATCGCCACGACGGTGCCCTCGTACTTGGCCAGGTGCTGCTCCAGCCAGTTCACGGACTCGGCGTCGAGGTGGTTGGTGGGCTCGTCGAGGAGCAGCAGGTCGGGCTGCTCGAGGAGGAGCTTGCAGAGCGCGACGCGTCGCTTCTCACCGCCGGAGAGGTTGGTGACGGGCCAGTCGCCGGGCGGGCAGCCCAGGGCGTCCATGGCCTGCTCCAGCTGGGAGTCCAGGTCCCACGCGTTGGCGTGGTCGAGGTCCTCCTGGAGCTTGCCCATCTCGTCCATCAGCGCGTCGGTGTACTCGACCGCCATCTGCTCGGCGATCTCGTTGAACCGGTCGAGCTTGCCCTTGATCTCGGCGACACCCTCCTGGACGTTCTCCAGGACGGTCTTCTCCTCGTTCAGCGGGGGCTCCTGGAGCAGGATGCCGACGCTGTAGCCGGGCGTGAGGAAGGCGTCACCGTTCGACGGCTGCTCCAGCCCCGCCATGATCTTCAGCACGGTCGACTTACCGGCACCGTTCGGACCGACGACGCCGATCTTGGCACCCGGCAAGAAGTTCAGGGTGACGTCGTCGAGAATCACCTTGTCGCCGTGCGCCTTGCGCGCCTTGCGCATGGTGTAAATGAACTCAGCCAAGAGAAACCGTCCGGCAGCTTGAATCTGGCAGTGGGCAGATACACCCCATCTTGCCGTACCGCCACCCCTGGGCGGAAACCCGTGCGGCGGGGCGGCTCTGACCTGGGGTTTCGCTGCTGCCAGCGGCGGCTCGTCTGTCACTGCCGGTCGCTGTCGAGTGCCCTCGGGCACCCTCGCACGGCCCAGAGACGGCCCAGGGGCGATGAGTGCCGCTCCCCGACCGCGCCGGGCTATCGTGCCGCTGTGACAAGCGCAGCGAAGCGCCCCATTCTCTTCCTCGACGTTGACGGTCCACTCATCCCGTTCGGGACGTCGTCCGGTCACCTCCAGGCTGTTGTTCCCGACTCCTCGGCGTACCTCGATCAGGGGAACCCACTGCTTGAGCGGCTCGACCCCGGGATTGGGCCGCGCCTCATGGCCCTGGGCTGCCATCTCGTGTGGGCATCCACATGGATGGAGGACGCGAACAGGGCCGTCGCCCCACGCATCGGACTGCCACAGCTGCCCGTCGTGCAGTGGCCGGACGCCTGCGCCGACCACACCCCGCGCGGCCTGCACTGGAAGACCCGCCACCTCGTCGAGTGGGCCGACCGCCGGTCGTTCATCTGGGTCGACGACGAGATCAGTGCCATGGACCGCCTCTGGGTCGCTGCCCAACACGCTGGGCCGTCGCTTCTTCATCGCGTCGACCCGGCCAGAGGCCTCACAGACGCCGACTTCTCCGCGCTCGCCGGTTGGCTGCGTGCCGTTGCGCCGAGCCGGGTCACAAGCACAGGCGACTAGAAGACGCGGGCACCTCTTGGTGGGCCGACCCGACGGCACCCTGCCACCACCGTGACACGCTGCCGAGTACCGCCGCCGTCCGCCGTCGTTGCCGTCGGCATTGCCGTCACTTCGGTCGGCGGCCACTCACGTGAGCGCCGCTTCACGAGTAGCGACTGCGGAGTCTCAAGGGCGACGTACGACCCGGACGGCGTCTTCTGGTCTTATCTGTCACCTGGGGGCGCCTCTCCATGACGTCCGTGACATCAGTGACATTCCGCGAGCCTGACCGCTTCGTCGCTCAGTCATGCGTCGGCGTCTGCTTCCTGCGGACCAGGAGAAGCGCCGCACCGCCGATCACGACCAGGGCTATCGCCGTGCCCGCGATGAGCGGGGTGGCGTTCGACGTGCCGGTTTCGGCGAGGTTGGTGTCCGTTGCCGTGCCGCCCGCCGTGGCCGGGCTGGGCTCGCTGAGCGTCTGGATCTTCAGGCCGCCCATGGCGGTCTCCGTCTTGCAGTCGAGGACACCCTTGACCCACTTCTTGTAACCTGCCGGGCCCTTGATCGTGAAGTCGTAGGGCTGGTCCTCCAGCAGCGGGATGGTCACCTTCTGTGACGCGCCTGCGGGGATCGTGCGCTCCGCGCCCATCAGATCGAACGTGAACTCCTTGTCGCCCTTGTTCATCGCGGTGATGTCCACAGCGCCCTCGGCGCAGTTCTTCTCAGCCGACAGGGCCGGTACGGCGCCCTTCTTGGCCCAGGCCGCCGTGGTCGTGGCCGAGACGGTGGACTCGCTGGAGCCGGCGAGTATCTGCGTCTGGCTGCGGGTCTCGGAGGTGAGGGCGCGGCCGACCGGCACGGTGGTCGACGCCTGGACGGTCAGCTCTTCCCGACCGTCCTGCGCCGTCTTCGGCACCTGGAAGTAGATCCGGCCGCCGTCGACCGCGGTCGTGACCGGTTTGCCGTTCTTGTCGACGATCTTCACTTTGGTGGTGGCGGCGTCCGCCGGCGGGGTCACCGTCACGCTGTCCGCGTTCGTGTGCACCGTGACCGGGCCGAGCCGCTCGCCCGGGTGGCCCGCGACGGCCGGCGGGTCGAGGGACAGGGACGCCGCGGGTTCCGGAAGGTTCCGCGCGTGCTTCTCCAGGTAGTCCGCGAGTCTCTCGGCCTGCGGGTCGACCGCGTGCACGTCGGCGCCGTCCGAGAAGCGCCAGATCGCCACTTGGGTGCCGGCCGCCGCGTCCTGCTCGGTGAGGCCCTTGGCCCCGGCCTGGGCCGCCAGCCGCGCCAGGTCGTTCACCTGCGGGTAGGAGTTCTGCAGGATCCAGCGGATCTTTCCGGCGTTCTTGTTGCCGTTCAGGGACGTGCCGCTCCAGGACGTCTCGTGGTACCTGGCCTCCTTCTGCGTGGGGTTGTGGATGTCGATGCCGTACGTCTGCAGGGTGCCGCCGTTGTCGACGGACATCTCGAACAGGCCCGCCGGCACCTGTTCGTCCGCGCCGCCGCCGTGGACGACGGCGGCCCCGTAGGTCTTGAGGCCGCCGACGGTCGCGGTCGCCCCGCCCTCGCTCTGCGGCGTCCCGTCGGCGGCCGCCGCCCCCGCGGCCGCCAGCGGGCCCGCCGCGACGAGTCCGGACACCAGCGTCGCGGCAGCGAGGCGGGCGGCCCCTCGCCCGCGCGCGGACGGCGCAGAGAACGCAGCAAACACAGAATTCCCCTTCGAGCAGGACCCGTTGACGTGGGGGGTGTGGTCCCACCAGCAGAATCAGAAGCCCCGAGAGCTATGCCCGGCATCCTAGGGACGCCGCGCACCCCACTCCCCGATCATGTGACCCAACAGCCGATCCGACTCGTAATCGTTATCGCTCACACAGCCTGTGAGCTGCGCCTATCGCCCTTTGGGTAGGAAGCGTCAGGATATTGGCCGACACGTGCGGCGATAAGCGGCAGTTGGGTCAGGACGGATGCACCGCTGTGTCTGACGTCACGTCACTCCCACTGGCTCCGGGTGCGGTTGCTCCGCTTCTTCTCGCGGCTGCGTCTCCTCCGGCATCCGACTCGCCGGTTCCGTCTCCCAGTTGGGCTCCGGCTGCGCCGTCACTCCGGCCTGCGCCTCGGGCCGGGACGACCGCCGGAAGGCCGACGTGCCGCGGGACAGGTCGTGGCCGATCGCCGCCGCGTCGAGGTCCGCCGACAGCCAGCCCTGCCCCTCGCGCTGCTCGGTCCGCACCTTCAACCGCCCCTGGACGACGAGCGGATCCCCCACCGCCACCGACGCGGCGACGTTCGTGGCCAGCGAACGCCGGGCCCACACCGTGAAGAAGTTGGTGTGCCCGTCCGTCCACACGTTCTTCTCGCGGTCCAGATACCGCGCCGTCACCGCCAGCCGGAAACGGGCGGTGGGTCCCGTCGGCGACTCCCGGTACACCGGCTGTGTGGCGACGTTGCCGACCACGCACACCATCGTCTCGTTCATGGCCAATCCCCTCCATCGCTCCGGCCGCGCGCCGGAGCGGAACGCGTACGGGCCTGTCCCGCACGGATGCGTCTGCCGCGGCGGCCACGCCCTGTCGCCTGCCGCCGCCGTGCGGCGACCGCGTCGTCCGCGATCGCCGCGAAGCCAGACTGCCTCCGTCGGCCCGAGCCCGCTGGGCCCTGTGGGCTACCGGCCGGTTGTGGAAAACTCCGCCACCCGAACGAGTGCCTCCGCCCCTGCCCGTGCCTGGCCGACGCCTCCGTCGGCTCTCCGACGCGACGGCCGCACGGCGCTCACCCCACCCGCGCCCCCACCCCGGCCCCCGCCACCTTCGCGTACTGCTCCCGCACTTCCCGGTACCGCAGCAGTTCCGCCGCCACCGGATCCAGGACCCGGGCCCGCCCGCACGCGGCTGCCGCGTCCCTCAGCCGCCGTTCCGCCTCGAGCCCGTACCGGCGGGCCGGTCCGCGTGCCGCCACCCCGCAGCCCCACTCGACGGCCGGACCGCCGGCCAGGCCGACCAGCAACATCAGCAGCGGCATCCCGAGGCTCGACGGCATGAACCCGACGACCTGTCCCACCAACCACAGAGAACCCAGGAGTTGCAGAAGCGTCATCGAGGCCTGGGCGAGCACGGCGACCCGCCACCAGCCGGGCCGGGGCGGCCGACCCGACGGCAGGGTGGTACGCACCGCCAGCTCGTCCAGCGCCTCCGGCAGCCCCTGCGCGCCCCGTACCGCGGCCTCGCGCACCGCCTGGGCCCAGGGCGCCGGCAGCCCCGCCGTCGCCCGGTCCGCCACCGTCCGCACGGCCTGCTCCACGCACTGCCGCGCGGTCGCCTCCTCGTCCGGGGGCGCGGGCACCGGCAGGCGTCCCGTGGAGGGTTCGCGCCGGTCCCGGTACCACCGCCACAGCCGCAGCCACGGCGTGCCGCACGCGCGGTTGGCGTGCCGCAGCCAGGCGCGCTCGGCGGCCTCCCCCGCGGCGGTCGCGCCGACCGCGTCCGCGAGCCGCCCGGCGAACTCCTCACGCGTCTCCTCGGTGAGCCCGGCGCGGCCCGCGGTGGCATAGACGGGCCGCAGCCCGGCGGCGGCCGCGTCCACGTCCGCGGAGACACGGCGCACGGCAGCCCCGCGCTCGGCCACGAACTGTCCGAGCGCCTCGCGCAGTTCACCCACGCCCTCGCCGGTGAGCGCGGACAGCGCGAGCACGGTCGCGCCCGGCTCGCCGTACTCCCCCAGGGCGATCCCGTCCCCGTCGAGCAGCCGCCGCAGATCGTCGAGCACCTGCTCGGCGGCCTCCCCCGGGAGCCGGTCGACCTGGTTGAGGACGACGAACATGACCTCGGCGTGCCCGGCCATGAGCCGCAGATAGCGCTCGTGGAGGACGGCGTCGGCGTACTTCTCGGGGTCGACGACCCAGATGACGGCGTCCACGAGGGCCAGGATGCGGTCGACCTGCTGCCGGTGTTCCACGGCCGCGGAGTCGTGGTCGGGCAGGTCGACCAGGACGAGGCCGCTCAGCCGCGCCTCGCCCTCGGGGTTCGGCAGCGGGCGTCGGCGCAGCCGCCCCGGAACGCCCAGGCGGTCGAGCAGCGGGCCCGTGCCGTCGCTCCAACTGCACGCGACCGGCGCGGCGGTGGTCGGCCGGCGCAGCCCGGTCTCGGAGAGGGGCACGCCGGCGAGCGCGTTGAAGAGCGTCGACTTCCCGCTGCCGGTGGCGCCCGCGACGGCGACCACGGTGTGCTCCCCGGAGAGCCTGCGACGCGCGGCCGCCTCGTCCAGGACCCGGCCCGCCTCCGCGAGCGTGCGGCTGTCCAGCCGGGTCCGCGACAGACCCACCAGTTCGCGCAGCGCGTCCAGCCGGGAGCGCAGGGGCCCGTCGTAGGCGAGCGGCGCGGGATGCCGTACGGCCGCGTCACCGGGCTCGCCCGGTGCGGTGCCGTCCGGCGGGAAGGCCGTACCGGGCATGCGCCGGGCGATCAGTCCGTCGTCCCAGACGGTCGGGGACTCCGTATGCGCGGCCGGGTCGCCGTGCTGCACACGCGCGTACCGGTCGTCGTCCGCCGGGCCCCCGGCCGGGGACGTCGCCTTCGGGTCGCCCATCGGGGAGCCGTGCGGCACGCCGGTGTCCGCGCCTGTCTGCTCCGCCGCGGAATCACGCTCCCCGCGCGCGTACTCGCCGGCTGACCGTCCGTCGCCCGCCCGCTCCTCGGCCGTGGCGACGACCCCTTCCGGGAGCTCATGTTCAGGGTTCTTGACGTGACCCATGTGAACGTGACCCATGTGATCGGTGTGATCCGTGGCGGCGGTCACCGCGGTCACCTCTCCTTCTCGAGTACGGACAGCGCGGCGATGAGTTCGGCCTGGGGCTCGGCGTGGACGTCGAGGGCGTCGAGCGGAGCGAGGCGGCGTTCCCGTTCCGTGCGCAGGGCCCGGTCGAGGTACTCAGAGAGCAGCCGCGCGGCGCGGTCGCGCAGCCGCAGCGCCCGATGTGCGCCGATCCGCTCGGCGAGCCCCTCGCCGGCCGCCCGCGCCCGCCGTCCGCCGAGCAGGGCCGTGGCGACGAGCGCGGCCACCTCCTCGGCGTCCGGGGCGGCGCTCTTGTCCAGGTCGCGCACCGATTCCTCGGAGTACTCCTCCAGGACGCGCCGCCAGCGTCGTACGGTCATCCCGATGCGGTGCTCGGCGCTCTCCAGCGTGGGGTCGCGCTGCGTCAGCTCCGGGACCGCCGCGGCGGGTTCGCGCCGCCAGGCCTCCTCGACGCGCTCGTCGGCGGCTGCGACCGCGCACAGCAGCAGGGCGCCGAGGCTGTCGACGAGGGCGTCCAGCAGTTCCCCGGCGGTGCAGTCCACGGGGTGGCCGCGCCAGCGCTTCAGGGCGTCGCCGGCGAGGACGGCCCCGGACTCCAGACGCTCCCGCACGCGCGCGTACTCACTGTCGTACGCCGTCTCGACGGCCGCGGTGAGCCGGAGGGCGGCGGCGTACTGGGCGGCGGCGGCGCCGGCCAGTTCCGGCAGCCGGGCCCTGAGCGAGTCGAGGACTCCCTGGGCCGTCCGGGTCATGGCGGCCTCCCGGGCGGCGGGATCCCGGACCAGGTTCGCGAGCCACAAGCGCAGCGGCTCGACCGCGGTGGCGGGCAGCAGCCCCCCGCCCCAGGCGGACTCGGGCAGCTCGGGCACAGTGAACAGGGGGACCTCACCGAGCCCGGCCTTGGTGAGCAGGGCGCCGTACTGCCGCGCCACCTCGGACACGACCTGGTGCGGTACCCGGTCGAGCACGGTGACGAGGGTCGCGCGGTACTCCTTGGCGGTGCGCAGCAGGTGCCAGGGCACGGCGTCGGCGTAGCGGACGGCGGTGGTGACCAGGACCCACACGTCGGCGGCGCAGATCAGCTCGGCGGCGAGGATCCGGTTGCCCGCGACCAGGGAGTCGATGTCGGGCGCGTCGAGCAGGGCGAGCCCGCGCGGGAGCGTGTCGGCGGTCTCGATGCGCAGCACCCGCTCCTCGCGGCCCACGGCGGTGCGTGGATCGTCGCCGGACTCCTGCTGGGGCACCCACACGCGCGGAAGGGTGGGCAGGACGCGCATACGGCTGAACCAGTGGTGGTCCCCCGGATGGCAGACGAGGACGGGCGTTCGGGTGGTGGGCCGCAGTACACCCGCCTCGCTGACCTTGCGCCCTACGAGGGAATTGACGAGCGTCGACTTGCCGCTCCCGGTCGATCCCCCGATCACGGCCAGCAGGGGCGCTTCAGGCTCTCTCAGCCGGGGCACCACATAGTCGTCGAGCTGTGCGAGAAGCTCGTCGCGGTTCGCACGCGCGCGAGGAGCCCCGGCCAGGGGCAGCGGGAAGCGTGCGGCGGCGACACGGTCGCGCAGGGCGGAGAGTGCGTCGAGCAGCTGAGGCCGTACGTCCAAGGTCACCACATGCGAAGAATGCCCAATTTTGGACGCTTTCTGAAGCATATGGCAATGTCTGCGCGCCGAAGGACAGACGGGACGGAAGGGGCTACTGGGACGCAGGCATAACGAGTGCACAACACCCGGGGCGTCGAACGGCAAAAGCGATGCACGATTCGCACCTGCCTGCGATTATCGAACCGCTTCACCGAACCTCCACACGGAGCCACGGAGGCGAAGCAACAGGGACCAGGGTCCGGGGAGCCCTATCCTTGTCTCCGGCAAGGTCACGGATCAGCCCGTCCGAGCCCCACGACAGGCCACCACACAGGCCCCCGTAGCTCAGTGGATAGAGCAGGCGCCTTCTAAGCGCTTGGCCGCAGGTTCGAGTCCTGCCGGGGGCGCCAGTTTCCGCCCTCCCCTCGGGGAGGGCTTTTTGCTGGTCAGAGTGGGTATCGCTCGGCGTGAGTCAGCCCCGGACGCCCCCTTTATGATCAAGGGAAGACTCCGGGGCTGTCCGGCTGTCACCGGGTTTTCGCGGGTGGCTGTGTCGAATGCGTGTCGAAGTTCTGAGCCAAGGGTCAGTCCGCGGACGGCCGCTCAGGGAGATCTCCGGCAGCCTCAAGCCGCCTCTTCAGGTCGGGCAGCTGGCCGTCGATGCATCGGGCGTAGGTCGCCAGAAGCACGGCAACGCTGTTCCCGGCCCACTCCGCCACCTGGGCGGGCGGGATTCCGTCGTTGAGCCACTTCGTAAGGCGCGTGTTCCGGTTGTCGTACACGCGCCGCCCGGTCGGAGACTCGAAGACGTGCGGAGGCAGCACGGCCTTGCGGGCGCTGCGCCACGCTCGGCGGATGACGGATCCGGCGAGGATGCCGCCCGACTCCCCCTGGAAGAGCAGATCACCCGGCTGCAGCTTTTCGTCCTCGATGTGCTGCCGGAGGATGCGCGTCAGGGCCGGGTGGCCCGGCACCGTGCGCGTCTCGCCCTCCGCGCGGCCTTTCAGGTCGCGATGTTCGTGGATCTCCCCCGTGTCGGTCCACTGCTTTCCGATCTCCGGGGTCGCCGTATGGATCAGCAGCTCACACCACTGGTCCTCGGCGTCGGGCTCGGGCAGCGTCACGTCTTCCACACGCATGGCTACGGCTTCCTCAGGCCTGGGGCCGCAGTAGTACAGCGTGGCGAAGAAGGCGTGAAGCCGCTTGCCGCCGCGCGGCCGGCGCCGTATCCAGTCAAGGATCGCCGCCGCCTGCTCGGGATTCAGCAAGGACCGCTTGTCCACGGCGTTCGTGGTCTTGGTGGCGGCCGTCGAATCCTTGCCCTTGGGAAGGGGGTTGGCCCGGAGGATGCGCCGCCGGATCGCGTACTTCATGGCGACATTGAGGATCCGGCGGTTGCGCTTCCGGGACCAGGCCGCCGCCTGCTTGCCGTCGAGGCGCGTGTCGATGGCGTGCAGGACCTGGTCGACCTTCTCCGGATCCTCCCAGGCCGAGACAGGCAGGGAGTTCCGCTCGACCCATTTGAGGATGGCCACCACGTCTCGGGGCGCGTTCGGGCGTCGGTTCGTATTGAACGCCCACTCACGCAGAGCGGTGCGCACGGCCACCGGTGTGAACTGTGTGGGTTTGGCCCGCAACAGCGCGATGGTCGTCGCGGTGAGGGTCTTGGCGATGTTCTTGCGGCTGTTGCCGCCGAGTTGAGGCCAACGGGCATCCACGTACTCGACGGCGAACTTGTACCAGCTCATGGCAGCCGACTTGGAACGGTGGGACACAGGAAGGCCGGTGGCGACGACGAACGCTTCGCCCTTGCCCGTCGCCCGGATGAGTTCAGAACGGAAGCCTTCAGCAAGCGCGATGGTGTTGAAGGGCTCGCGCCAGCGCTTGCCCGCGACCGCCCAACGCACGGTGTAGGTGGTCTTCCGGGCGCCCTTGTACGTCAGGATCTTGTAGACCTTCACGTCGTACGTCGTCTCCATCAGGCGGCGTCCTCACGGTCGTCGAGCCAGTGTTCGAGGTCAATCCGCCGGATTCGGAGGTCGCCGTTCGGGAGCTTGATGCAGCGCGGTGCACGCCTCTTCGCTCGCCAGTCGTAGAAGGTCGAGCGCGAGATGCTCAACTCTTCGCAGACTTCAGCAAGGGTGAGCATCGTGCGCGATCCGGTCGCGGTGGTCATGGTGCGCTCCCTTCGCTGAGCAAGGCTTCGCGGGCGGTTTCGCGGTTGAGCTGGAGGTCGCGGGCGATGGTGGCGGCGAGGGCGGATTCTCCGGGGGTGTGGCCGTGTCCGGCGTACTGCCAGTCGGCCAGGACCAGGACGGTGTCCGACTCGGCATCGTCCAGGCCGAGGGCTTCGCGTTCCTGGGCGGCGCGGTAGTCGGCGCGTTCCTGGCGGAGGGCGCCGAGGGTGGTGGAGTAGCGGCGGGATTTGGTGGAGAAGTGGCCGCGGAAGCCGAGCATGTGAGCCCAGGCCCACAGGCGGCGGTCGGGGTACAGCGGGTCGAGCATCTTGCAGGCCTCGATCAGGCGGCGGGTGTGATCGGGGACCTGGTGGCGGTCGAGTTCGGACAGTTCGCCGATGCGGCGGTCGAGGGTGCCGGTGTTCTCGGCGGCTTTGGTGGCGTACTTGGCGACGTAGGAGGCCACGGCCTGTTCGGTGATCTCGGAGCCGTCGCCGAAGGCTTTCACGGGGCGTACGTCGAGCTGGGTGCCCCAGCGGAAGGTCCGGGCGGGTTGGTCTTCGACGGCCGGGACGGAGACCGACGTGTACGAGTGCGCGGCAGCGGCGCGGATCGCGTCGGTGAGGAGGCCGACCGTCGCCCAGGCTGCGGGCGGGGTCTCCGGTCCGTCGGGTCCGTCGAGGCGGATCACTGCATGGAAGTGCACGGCGCCGCGTTTCTGGAACTCGGCGACCTTGCCGTACGACAGTCGGGCGCACTCCTTCAGCTCCCGCTGAGAAAGGCCGGCGCGGGCGGCGATCTCGCGGCGGAGCCGGTTGGTGAAGCGCTGCCAGAGCTGCCCGGCGTAGTTGTTGAACAGGACGGCGCCTGCGTAGTCGTACGTGGCCGGGTCCAGAGCGGTACCGAGGGCGGGATCGTCGGAGGCGTGGCGGGTGCCGCACCGACAGACGCCATGGTCGGGGCGGTTGTGGACCGGGCCGAAGGACGGGGCGGTGAGGGTGACGAAGACGCGGGGGTGATCGCGGACAGTGGCGGGGATGTCGCGGCGGTCGTCGCCCGCGAGCCCGGCGCGGATGAGATGGTAGGTGTCGCCCGCGTACGTCCAGGCGCAGGCCGGGCAGCGGGAGGCGCGGCGGTTGCCGCAGGCGACGCGGAGGCGACCGCCCGGCTCGTTCTCGGTGGAGTAGTGGTGCAGGGTCTCGCCGGTGACCTTGTCCTTGTGGAGGACCCAGCCGCGCAGGTGGATGGGGTCGGCGCAGCCGCCGGTGCGGCGGATCTGGTCTTCCCAGCGGGTGTAGTCGGGGGCCGAGGCCACCCTCAACAGGTCGCCGAGGGTGGTCGGGTCAAGCAGGTCAGGCACGGGCACCCTCCCGGACGGGGCGGGCGGGGGCGGTGCCGGTGCCCTGGCAGGCCGGGCAGTCCGCCGCGATGGTGCGTAGGTGGCCGTGTCGGTCGCGGCCGCCAGAGGTGATGGCGACGGAGGCGAAGCCGTCGCAGTTCGGGCAGATGCGGGGCGAGGATGTGCCGCGGTCGGTCATGCTGGGGGTTCCTTCCGGTTGCGAGATCGGTGAGGGGCGCGGCTTCCGGGGCGGCGGAGACTTGGCGGTTGACGGCCGCCCCGGGGGCCGGTCAGCGGCGCTTAGCCTCGGCGTTCACGAGCGAGCGGATCACCAGGGCGCAGACGGCGACCGAGGCGCCGGTGACGGCGACCGCCAGGAGCATGGAGACCAGGACGGCGCCGACGACCAGGACCACGGCGGTGCCGCCGCCAATGAGGGTGAGCGCGGTGCCGGGGGTGAGCTGGACAACGGGCCGGGACGGCGCCGCCGGAGCGGGCGGTGGAGTCTGGGCAGCCGGGACGACGGCGGTCGGCTCGACCACGGCGGGCGGGGTGACGTGGCCGGTCGGTGTGGGGTTGGTCGGGATCTTCGGGCGGAACATCAACGGTTCTCCCTTCCGGGCGGGTTACTTGATGAGCGCGTTGATGGCGGGGGCCAGGACGCTGTCGGCGAGGAGGAAGCCGCCGAGCAGGAGCACGGCGATGAGCCACCAGGGCGGGCGGATGAGCTTGACGCCGAGCCAGCCGACGACGAGCAGGGCGAGCCAGAGCGGAACCTGCACGGGTGCCTCCTAGCGGACGCGGCAGCGGTGGGTGCGGGCGGCGAGCTGGGCGGCGGACTGGCTGGAGTAGTCGGCGGACCAGCCGCAGCGGTCGGCGGTGCACACGGCGGCGTGCTTGGTCCGGCCGTTGCGGTCGCGGTAGGTGCCGATCTGCACCGGGCCGATGCTCATGACGGAGTGGAAGTGGTCGCGGGCGGGCATCGCAGCAGTTCTCCTTTCGGCTCAGGCGAGTTGGGCGGCGATGGCGTCGGCCAACTGGGGCGGGACGCCGAGGCGGGCGCGGAGGGTGTCGGTGTCGATCCGGGCTCCGGTGCGTGCTTCGTGGTCGGCGGCGACCTTCCGGGCGTGCTCGACCAAAGCGGCCGGGACCGGTACGGCCGGTGGGGCGGGCGGAGGCGGAGCGGCAGCGGGAAGCGCGGGGGCCTCTTCGGTCTCTGCCTCCGGGGACGTGTCCGTCTCCGAGGGCGGTGCCTCAGGAACGGGTTCCGGCTCGGCGGCGGGTGCCGGCGGAACCGGCTCCCGGTCCGTGGCCGACGAGTGAGCGAGCAGGGTGCCGCCGAGGAAGGCCAGCGCAGGCCATCCGGCGACGCCGAGGCGGAGCAGGGCGGGCGGGTTGGCGAGGTCGAGGAATCCGGCGGTGGCGACGTTGGCGCCGAGCGAGGCGAACAGAGCAATGAGGAACCAGCACCAGGCCAGCCGGGACGGGCCGTCCGAGCGGAGCCGTCGCCAGGCGGCGACCAGGAGCAGGTCGACGCTGACCGGGTAGGCCCACGCCTTCCACCCGCTCTGTCCGGCAGCGGCGGCCAGATCGTGCAGGTGGGCGAAGGACAGCGCTCCGGCGATGACAGCCTGGACCAGGACGGCATCGACGCGGAGAGCGGGGCGAGCCATCAAGAGTCCTCGCCGGGGTAGGCGGGACCGTCGTTGGGGTCGTAGCCGGGCGGGAAGAGGCCGGGCGGCGGCTCGGGCAGCGAGGCGGCCAGGGACGGGCCGATGGCCTCGATGAAGCCCTGGTCAGCGCCGGTCGTATTGGCGTAGTGGCCGAGCTGGAGGAGCAGGAGCACCGTGCGGGCGAAGTCCTCGCGGTGAGGGCACATGGCGGGGCTTTCCCTTCGTCAGGCATGGCAGGGGTAGGGACCTGGCGCGAAGCGGTCGCGCCGACCGGGAAGCGGGGAGAGTCAGGCCGTCGCGGGGGCTGTCTTGGACAGCGGCACAGGGGCTGAGGGCAGCGAGGCAGCCACGGGCTTGTAGGCCGCCAGCGCGGGCAGGTCCGGCGTGCGGTCGGCGTACTTGTTGCAGATGTTCACGGCCTGCCGCAGCGAGGTGTGCGGGGCGCGGATGCGGTGCCAGCCACCGGTCGAGTCACCCGCGATGGCAACCCCGCGCATCTCGGCGGGGATCTGGATGGCGGCCAGGACAGCGTCCGGCGAGATGTCACCGAAGGCCATGTTGGCGGAGGTCTCGTCGTTGACGCGATGCGCGGTCCGGCCGGTGAGCTGGGCGCGGAGCATGGTGATGCCCTTGCCGAGTTCGGAGCCGAAGCGCTGCCCGCAGATCTCGAGGTAGATGCCGGCCGCGCGGCCGAGCTGGGCGAGCCGAACGAGGGCGGTGATGATCCGGTCCCGCCGCTTCTCCTCCTCCTTCGTGGTGAACAGGGCCAGCTCGGCGACCTCGTCCACGAGGACCACGATCGGGATCGGGCGCAGGTCCTCGGGCAGGTCCCAGATGTCGGCGGCGATCTCCGCATCCGGCACGGCCCCGCTGATGCGCTGCTCGGCCCGTATGAGCTGGTACACCTCCTCCATGTGCGCAACCAGGGCCTCCAGGACCTCCAGCGCGGTGTCCGGGGTGTCGGCCAGCGCGGAGAAGCGGCGGGCCAGCGGGAACAGCTCGACCCCTTGCTTGCAGTCGATCCCGACAAGCGCCACATCGTGCGGGGCCAGCCCGGCCACCAGGTTCCGCTGGTAGACCGACTTGCCGGACTCCGTAGCTCCGAGCGTCAGGCCGTGCGGGACGGCGCGGTAGTCGCGGTAGTGCACCGAGCCGTCCTCACGCAGCGCGACAGGAATCCGCATCGGCGCACGCTCGACCTTGGTCGGCATCTGCACCCGCTTCAAGACGTCGTAGCCGGTCATCCGCACTTCGACCACACCCGAGCGGACCTCACGGGAGGTGACGCCATACATGCCGAAGGAGTGGCGCAGCCGGTCCGTGGCGGCCGAGACGTCGAAGGCGTCCTGACCAGGGCGCAGCTTGAGCCGCAGCACCAGGCCGGTGCGAGTTGGCCGGAGCCGCAGGATGCGCGGCGGGCGAGACTCCGGCACCGGCCGGTTGGTGGCCCGGGCTAAGGCCAGGCGCCAGCGGGAGGGCGGGACCGCCAGTCCGCAGGCGTCCATTACGGAGGCGTAGTGGACCAGGACCCGCAGCATGGCGAGGACGACGCCGAAGGTCAGCCAGTACCAGGCGGGGCGCCGCCACCGCAGGAGACCCGCAGCGGCGACGACCAGCACCACAACGACCATGAACCACGTCATGGCTCAGGCCGCCTTCGAGGCCGAACCGGTGGCGGTCAGCGAGGTGACGGCGACCGCGCGGAAGGCGATGCCGTGCCGCTTCTGCCCGTTGAACTCGTTCTCCCAGGGACGGGCGATCAGCCCCGTCAGTGCGACCGGGGTACCCATGGCCAGGTCACCGGAGATGCCGGTCTCAGGGACGGTGATGGACAGGATCTCGACCTCGTCGTTGGCCGCGAACATCACGTCGACGGTCATCAGCTTTGCGCCGGTCTCGGCGTCGAGCGCGATTTCGCCCGTACGGCGGTCCTTCACCTTGGGCTGCGGGGTCTTGGCGACCATCACGGTGGCGGCGGTGGTGTCGACGGGGATCTGACGCATGATGTAACTCCCTTGAAGAGGGGCGGGAGCGGCGTACTTGCTTCGCGGTGGGTCGCCGCTCTCGTGCATTGACTGGACGCACGGCAGGGCCGCAGGTTTTTGCGCCTCCAACTGGTGCGCACCAGTAGGTTGCATCTGGTGCGCACCAGAAGTCAAGCGCTGCCGCCGCTTCGGCTTCTCAACTCGCCTTGCTGCGACGCTTCTAGGGAACAGCCCACGCCAACGACCCGGTAGCCAACAGGGGTTAACACCTGACGCGTTAACCCCTGCCGACCTGCGGCGATGTGAGGCATGCTGCAATTGAGGTCTCGGTAACCCAAGCAGGGCGGCGCCACGTGAGGAACGGACTCAAGACAGCAAGAAGCGCACGGGAGTGGTCGCAAGAGCGGCTGGTTCGGGAGATCGAGCGCTACGCGCGACAGCACATGCTCGACGTGGCATCAACAGCCAGTCTGCGCGTGTACGTCTCGGAGTGGGAGAACGGCCGGCGCTCCATCTCAGCCCGCTACGCGAAGATACTCCGAGCGCTGCTTGGCATCACTGACGACGAACTGGCAGGCAGGACAGAGCTTCTGACGCCATCGGTTACGGCGGACGGATACGACGAGTTGATGGGCCGGATCGACGCGGCTCGCAGCATCAGCCTGACCATGGTGAACACGTTCATGGACCAGACGGAACTGTTCAGGACCGTAGACCGGCAGATGGGTGCCGCCAGTCTCGTCGACCAGATGACGGCTCACCTGACGACGCTTGAGGATGCGCTCACCTTCGCTGTGCTGCCCGATACCCGGCGTCCAGTCGCTCGAGCATTGGCAGGAGCCGCGACGCTGGCCGCCTGGCAGGCGCTTGACGTCGGAGCTATTGAACGTGCCTGGCGGCACTACGAGCTGGGTAAGCGAGCCGCCCAAGAGGCCGAAGAGCCGATGTACCTGGCACACGCAACAGCCGAGCAGGCTTATGTCCTCTGCGACGCTGGACGCGCGCCCATGGCAGTGCAACTGATTCGCGAGGCTCAGCGACTCGGCGGCAAGGCCATGTCTCCACGTCTTACGGCGTGGCTGCACGCAGCCGAGGCCGAGATATGCGCCCGTGCAGGCATGGCCGACGACTGCAAGCGCGCACTTGAGGACGCGGCGCGATCCCTGCCCCCGGGCGACGAGGCTCGCGACCCGGACATGCTGAGCATCTTCCTCAACGAAGGACACCTCACCAGGTGGCGCGGCAACGCACTCGTCCTGATAGGCGACGACGAAGCCGTAGAGAGCCTCTACAAGGCTCTCGACACCACCGACCCCACGTTCATACGGGCGTCCGCGGGGCTGCGGTGCGATCTCGCACAGGCGCACATGGCCCGCGGCGAGTACGACCAGGCACAACAGCACCTACGTCAGGCCCGCCTCATAGCGAACCGCACGGGATCAGTCCGTCAGCGGCGCAGGATCGAACAGCTCACGCAGCAGTTGTAGGCGAAGCACCAGCACCGCGCGAGGACAGGACATGGAGCAGGGCAACGAGCGTGCCAGAGCCCATGAGCTCACCCCGTGCCATAAGGCCAGGAATGTCGGAGAGCGGCACCCAGGCGATGTGCCCAGCCTCCTCCAGATCCGTCGCCTCACCAATGAGCTTGGCACCCTTGCCCACGAAGATCTCATGCGGTGAGTCGACCATGCCCACCATGGGCTGATACGTGACCACGTGCTCAAGGGAGTCCGGCTGCCAACCAGTCTCTTCCTCGACCTCCCGCAGCGCCGCCTGCAAGGGGTCCTCACCGTCGTCGACGATGCCGCCCGGGAGCTCCCATCCGAACGAGTCGGGCACGAAGCGGTAGCGCCATATCATCAGGACGCGGTCCTGGTCGTCGATGACGGCGGCGATGGCCACGTGGTGAAGCTTCACGACGTGGTGCTCAAAGCGGTCGACTCCTGGTGGCTCGACGTCGACGAGGCTGAGCTTCACCCAGCGGTTGTCGTACAGGGTGCGCTCGCCATGGATCTGCCACGGCTCGACATCCGCCGGCGCCTGGGTAGTCACGGACCGATCCGGCACGCGGTAGGAGCTACGACCATGCACCTCAATGGCACCTTCGGCCACGACCTTGGCCAGCACCTGGCGCAGCGCGGTCCGACCGATGGCCAGCTCTTCCGACAAGGTCCGCTCGGACGGGAGCTTGGAACCTGGCGGATACTGCCCCGTCGCGATCCACTCGCGAATCGTGCGGTAGACCCGCTCCGACTTGGGTCCCATCCGGTGAGCACGCTCCTTGTCGTCCTGTTATGTCGGCCGACACAAGCGTAGCCGTGACCTCCTCACGTGAGTAGGCACCGACGAGGGAGATGATCAAGAGCCAGCGGCGCGGTAGAACTTTCCCTACTTCATCAAGCACCCGTCGTCGCTTCGCTCCTCCGGGCGGGCGCGGGCGGCCGGCGGCGCCCGCGCTCATGTCTCCGCCCCGCTCGGCACCGCCGGCCGCCCGCTCCCGCCCAAGAGGCAGGCACACAGGGCGTGAGGTCAGAACACGTCGTGGCTGGGGCGGTCGGCTCCACGGCTTTTAGGCAGCCACCTTGGCGCGAGCCTCGAAGATCATGGCCCCACATCGGGCACTAACGGGCAGGTCCACAAGCCTGCCCGATCCGCGGGCCAGCGTAAGGGGCCGTGATCACTCGCGCCAAGGCAGCTCCAGCCCAAAAGCCGCTCCGCCGACCTCGTTCCGCGTCAGCAAGTGGCTCGCGCCACGGCAGTCTTCTACTTCGTGTCCACGCAAGGACACTGGCTCAGCCGGCCCCACCTGTCTCTGGGCAGCCTCAATCCGCATCTTTCACAGTGGGAACCGTCCCTCCGTATATTCCGCAACGGGGGTGTCTTGGCCTTCCCTCTTGGACGCTCTACGGGATACGACACGATCTGGCCCCCTCGCTCTGCCTACCGGCACGACTGCGCCCAGCCGGTGGGATTGACGTAACGTCACCCCAGCCGTGCACAGTGTGGCAGAGTAATGAGTCGCGTGTGAGCGAACCGGGCGGAACACGGGCGCACGACATAAGCAGCGCACGACCCGGGCAAACTCCTGCCGGATGAGACGCTGGCGGCCGCCCTGACTCACCGAGACCCGAAGCCAAGACGTGCATGCCCTGTACAAGTTCTATACAGGATCTCCATAATCGTGGCGTTGGAACCGAGGCTACTGTCCGCTCAGCTAGCCCCGCTCAGTGAGACTGAGGAACTTCGAACGTATGACTCACTCTGCATCCCTCACCGCCAGTTGGCAGTACGACGTGCCTGTCACCGACAGTACGCGCCTGCCGCCGGATGCCGGGTATGCCAAGGCACTGACGAACCAGGGATACGGCTTCGAAGTTGCTGTGGCTGACCTCGTCGACAACTCGATCGACGCTGGAGCGGACTCGGTGGTGGTGCACTTCCTGCGTGACACCGACCGCATCGTCTCGCTGCTCGTCCTCGACAACGGCCAGGGCATGGACGACGCGTGCCTCAACAGCGCCATGACTGTCGGGCGCCGTCGTGACTACAGGGGGCGGGCTCTAGGGATGTACGGCACCGGCTTGAAAGCCGCCTCCTTGTCGCACGCCCGCTCGCTGACAGTCATCAGCCGTACCAAGCGGAGCCGCGCAGCGGGCCGCAAGCTCACCGCTGAGGGAATCGAGGACGGCTTTCGCTGCGACACTGTTGACCCGGAGTTCGCCCAGAGACAGATCGACACGTATGACGGGCTGATCGAATGGCACGGCACGATCGTGCGCTGGGACCGGGTGCGCGCCTTCGAAACGGTCTCCTCTGGCCAGAGCGAGCAGTTCCTCTCGGAGGCGATATCCCGGCTGGAGACCCACCTTGGGCTCTATCTGCACCGGTTCCTCAGCGACTCACTGAACCTGGATATCGCCGTGTGGGACGTGGAAACCGGCGACGAGACCGACCACATCAGCGTCGAGCCACTGGACCCGTTCGGCTACAAGGTACCGGGCAGGGCCGGATACCCGAGGGTCTTCGCGGCTCCGGTCGAGGGCGCAGGCGATATCCGTCTGCAGGCGCATATCTGGCCCGCCAAAGCCAAGGAAGCCGGGTTTCGGCACATCGGACCGTTGAGCGAACGACAGGGCTTCTACTTTTACCGCCACGACCGGCTCGTGCAGGCCGGCGGCTGGAACAACCTGCGGAGCCCCGAAAGCCACCTAGCGCTAGCCCGAATCGCGGTGGACCTCCCCGCAGACGAGAATCGGGTGTTCAGCCTCAACGTGAAGAAGGAAGGCGTCCAAGTCACTCCTGCCTTCACCCGTGGTGTTGACAAAGCAGTCGACGCCACGGGCACCCCATTCAGCACATACCTCGCTGACGCGGAAGCCGCCTACCGTGAGGGCGCCTCGCGCTCGGCCATTGAACGGCCGCCAGTCATCGCTCCCGGCAAAGGCTTCGACCCCAAGGTCAAGCGGACCATAACCGAAGAGCTCCCGCTCAGGGGCGGGGAGGATCCCATCAGCATCGAATGGGTAGGCCTACCCGAAGATCGATTCTTCGACCTCGACCGAGACACCCACGCGATCCTGCTCAACCGTGCGTTCCGGGACGACTTCAACGACGGCCGACGTGGCGGGTCCAACGATGCGCCTGTCGCCAAAACGCTGCTGTACCTGCTGCTCCAGGACTGCTTCGGGCTCGGCCGCTGGGAGAAAAAGCGGGCCGACCGTATCGAGTACTGGAACAGCATCCTACTGGCGTCGGCCTATGCCCAGCGTGACCGCCGACGGCGCAGTTCCTCCTGACTCGCTGCACGTAATAGCCCGCACCCAATCGCACCGGTCAGCCGATTCCTCCCCGAGAAGAGAACCTGCAGTGAGCGACGCGCTTCTGGAAATCCACACTTCCGCCCTGGCAGCGATGGGGGCGAAACCCCTGCCTTTCATCAAGGTGGCCACCGCCCTGGCAGACGACGAAGTGCCCGGCGTGGACCTCAGCGAAGAGGCCTTCTGTATCAGGCTCGCTGACGACGGGGCCAACGGCGGCGCGCTGGCCACAGCATGGGCGAAGGCACTCACGGCCTGGGACTTCGCCGAAGACCCAAGTTGGGCTCTGGGCACGACAGCGAGAACCGATGAACGCCGCACGGTGGCCTACGACCGCCTCCAGTTCAGCGATGCCCTGCGTAAGGTCCTCGACTCGGCCATCCCGGTTGCCAAGATGCCGGGTGCCACCGTCATCGCCCGCGAGCACACCCCGTGGTACACGCCCGAACGCGCGGCCGCCCGCACCTTCTACTGGCAGGCGTACGAGGGGAAGCTTCGCAACAAAGGCTGGTCCGAGGCAGCCATCGCGAGCCTGCACGAAGCCAGTCGGGCAGTCGTCGAGCGCCTCACCGACCCCGAGCAGGTGGGCCGCCGCCAAGCGAAGGGCCTGGTCGTCGGCTACGTCCAGTCCGGGAAGACAGCCAACTTCACTGGCGTCACGGCAAAGGCCCTCGACGCCGGTTACCGGCTGATCATCGTCCTCGGCGGCACCCTCAACCTTCTCCGCGCTCAAACGCAGCGTCGCCTCGACATGGAGCTGATTGGCCAGGAGAACATCCTGCGTGGCGCAGACCCAGCCGACTTGGACACACTTGTTGGCATCGACTACGTGGGAGACGACAAGGATTGGGACGAGTTCGTCCGCCACGGGGGACGTCCTTCCACCCTGCAAGCATTCGACATCGAGCGCCTAACGACCCGAGACAAGGACTACATGAGCCTGGCTCAGGGCATAAAGGCACTGGAATTCGAAAAGCACTCGCCGACTCTGCCGCTGTACGACCCGGTCAACCTCCACCGGGCAGCAGCACGCGTGATGGTCGTCAAGAAGAACAAGGCAGTATTGACGAAACTGGTCAAGGATCTCAAGCAGATCCACGGCATCCTCGGTGAACTGCCCGCCCTTATCATCGACGACGAGTCCGATCAGGCCTCCGTCAATACCTCCGATCCCAGGAAGTGGGAGAAGGACTCCACTGAGCGCACCGCCATCAACAGCCTCATCTCGCAGCTGCTGACACTGCTCCCACGCGCCCAGTATGTCGGCTACACAGCGACCCCGTTTGCGAACGTCTTCGTCGACCCAGGAGACGCCGAGGACATCTTCCCTAGCGACTTCCTCATCTCCCTGCCTCGCCCCGAGGGCTACATGGGAGTCCAGGACTTTCACGACTTCGACTCGCTGCCGGATCCGGAATCTCGCACGGTCGCTAATTCTCAAGAGAAGGCGCATGTGCGGGGCATCTACGATGGTTCTGACGACCGCCTCCAGGAGGCGATGGATGCCTTCCTCCTCAGCGGTGCCCTAAAACTCTACCGCGCTCACCACGGGGTCGCGGAAAAGCCGTTCCGCCACCACACCATGCTGGTTCACGAGTCCGTGAAGACGGATGATCACGCAGCCCTCGCGCTGCGCATCAATAGCATGTGGCACCAGGCCGGCTACACCTCTGCGTATGGCCACAACCGCCTCGCGGATCTCTGGACCGCTGACTTCGCCCAAGTCTCCGGGGCCCGCGCCGCGCACCTTCCCAATCCCGCCTCATACGACGAATTGCGCCCATACGTCAGCCGCGCCCGCCAACTCATCGCCAAGGGCGGAAACCCTGTCATCGTCGTCAATGGCAACTCGGACAAGTACTTCGAGCAGCTTGACCTTGACTTCGACCGCACACCAAACGTCTGGAAGATCCTGGTCGGCGGCACCAAGCTGTCCCGCGGCTTCACCGTGGAGGGCCTAACAATCACCTACTACCGCCGGACCGCTCGCCAAGCGGACACACTTATGCAGATGGGCCGCTGGTTCGGCTTCCGGCCCGGCTACCGCGACCTCGTACGGCTGTACATTGGGCGCGAGGAGCCACTGACCAAGACGGCCATAGCGGACCTTTACGAGGCGTTCGAGTCGGTTTGCCGCGATGAGGAACTTTTCCGTCAGCAGCTCGCTCAGTATGCCGAATTGGTCGACGGCAAACCCCAGCTCACGCCCGCCCAAGTACCGCCGCTGGTCGCTCAGCACCTGCCCTGGCTCAAGCCATCGGCAAGGAACAAGATGTTCAACGCCGAGCTCGTCGAAATACGCTCGCCCGGCAAGCCCATCGAGCCCGCCGCCTACCCAACCGACGAAGCAACCCTTTGCCGTAACACCAAGCGATGGCGTCCGCTGCTCACCGCCCTGTCCTCGGAGCCTGCTGCCTTTACCAGCCCGTCCAAGGCAGACGGCGCACAAGGTACGACGTTCTCCGCGCTCACGGCCCGCGTCAGTCACTCCGAACTGATCGCTGTGCTCAGCCAGCTGGAGTGGGAGCGTGAAGGCATCTTCCAGCCCCACCTGCGCTACCTGACCCAACTGGACGGCACCCTCGCCAAGGTCGACGACTGGCTAGTGCTTGCCCCGCAGCTCACCAAAGCCGACCGGGTTGAAGCTGTCGTGCTGGACTCAGTCCCGCTCTCGCTCGTGCGGCGCCAGCGCCAACCTGGTAAGTCCTCTTTCGGGCGCATTGCAGGACTGGAGCATCGCGCGGCAGCTCAGTGGTTGATCGACTCAGCTGTCGATCCCGCCTCAGCGCCCCCATCGAGCGCCTGTGTCGGACTGAGGACCGGTATTGCTTTGCTCTACCCGGTCGTCGAAGCCAAGCTAGGCGCAGATCTCGGCGCCGTGGCCGGAGTTTCACGGGGCAAGGCCGACCCGGCCAAGCTGGTCATGGCCTTCACCTTGATTCCGCCGAAGTCCGCGACCGACTCCTCCCGCCGCCTTGTCCGTTTTCAGGCGAAGGACTCCACACACACCGACGCCGCGATCGTGGCTGCACCAGCGCAGTGATGCCCTGATGGGCGACTGCCCGCTGAACCTAGGGACAACGGGCTTGGCGGTACAGGCCGGCAGCCGATCGGGATCAACGGTGGTCTTCCATATCCCAAGGTTGGCGGCAAGGACGCTAGATCGAAGTACGGCTGGCGCCCTTGGTTGTGGCGGAGCGGCGTGCCGTCCTGGTCGACGAAGAGCCATGCATGATCGGGGCATCCCACATGCCTGGATTTGACCTACTACCGAACTTGGATGGGCACAGAGTGACCGTAAGACGGGCTACGGGTGCGGAGGTCTTGGCGCATTTCGTGCCCGACCTATCCAGCTTGAACGATCAGGATCCTTTCGACGTCCTCCTGCGGACAGGGATCTGGCTACCGTTGGACGCTTACGCTGCCTGGCCAGTGATGCTGCCATGGTCGGTGCGCGATTTGTCCTGTCGTAGTGCCGGGGGTATGCGCGAAGAGCTCTGGTCCAGCCCGGATGTGCGCGGATACTGCTTGGACGACAATTCTTTCATCAAGGGCACAGCCCGTTCCCTGACAGTGACCGCGCCTACAGGGCATCCTCTCGCCGGTGCGAAGATGGCCGGCGGATTCACTGCAGCACATATATGGCGAGACGTCGGCCAGCCCGTCCTTGCCAGCCGGATTCCGTTGCTTTACAGCTTCATTCCAAACCTCGTCTGGCTTCCGAGCGAGGTTGCCAAGCTCACCGATCGCGAAGGCCAGCCGTTCCAGCGTGCAGCTCAGCTTCTCTCGATCGCACTGTTTCGCAACGCACCCGTGTCAGCACACCTAAAACCGGTAGTTGAGGAGGCGTGGCAGATGATCGGCGCATCCGCACCAGTAAACCCAACACTCCACAGAAAAATTGACTCCGTCGGCGTCAACTGGTTTGCCGCGACACCGGCCTTCTTCCGTACACGCCATAAGCGAGTCGACGAGGTAGCGTCGGCACTGCTTGTTATCGAGCGCGGAGCGCCCCTTACGAAGAAGGTGGTCAGCAGTCGTTACACCGCCGGACTACCCAACGTCGCCCACCGTGCACGCGCGGAACTGTACGAGTGGCTCCAGCGCTTCCAAGCTCCAATCGCTGCCGCCCCTGCAGAAACCAGCGAAGTCGGCTTGGGCGCCAACCCGGCGTGCAGTTGCAGAAATCAACCCAATTGCGCACACGTGCTCAGAGCGGAGAACACATACGATCCATCCTAAATTTGACCAGCATCGGTCATGTTGACGTCAGCATAAATCTTCGATAAGTCCGATAGGCAGGAGCATTTTCGCATGGCCGCAGCACTTACCGAGGCAAGGGAGCGATTCCACACGAACATTGTCGACAGGAACACCCTATCCCTGTCGCCTGTTGATGTGGCCTCAAACGCCGACAGCAGCCAAAGGACCAGTATAGCCATCGCGTTGACTATTGCACGGAACCTCGGCGCCCAAACCATTCCGACAAAGCTCACTGGTCAGCGCGCCGGCAAGCAGTTCGAAGAAGCCGTCGAAGATTTCCTAACAGAGGTATTTCCTGCCTTGCAGTCCCTCCGTCCAGGCGACTGGACCATCGAAAACGTAGGTGGATCACGCGCCGAGTACCAGATTCAAAGTATGAGCCCTACTCGCACCTGGCGGACCTCGCGAATGCCATTGAGAATGACCGTACTCTCGCGTCCGTATTGGGGAACTCATATGAGATCAGCCCTGACATCCTGGTGCTACGGAACCCTGAGCCGGACGAAGTCATAAATCGCGACCAAGATCTCGTAGATGCGCACTCTGGCCAGTACACAGTTATCCGGCGGAGTAACCAGGAACGCCCTCTAGTCCACGCAATCGTCTCGTGCAAGTGGACGCTGCGCAGCGACCGCGCACAAAACGCACGTTCGGAAGCCCTAAACGTCATCCGGAACCGCAAGGGACGTACGCCACATATCGCGGTGGTGACCGCGGAACCCTCGCCATCAAGGTTGGCATCCCTAGCCCTGGGAACGGGAGATATCGACACGGTGTACCACTTCGCACTGCCGGAGTTGATCCAAGCAGTCGATCAAACAGGCAATGACGAGGCAATCAGCATGCTTGACACTTTGGTTACAGGGAAACGACTTCGCGACATCAGCGACCTGCCCCTGGACCTAACCGTCTAACGGAGGCCTGTGCACGACCGGTCAGTTCATACGCGACCGCGTCTCCGTAAACCGTGCGTACCGGCTCGTGGGCTTCAAGGGATTTCTCTAGGCAGGTCAAGGAAGGCCCCGAGCCGGTACGCATGGAGTCCAAGCTGGTCATTCGCATTGATTGCGAAGTCCGAGGCGAAGCAGGGCCATTAATCGCTCAAAAGCTCGCGTCATGCGGCAGCTAGAAAGGTTTGAGACCTTGACTATAGACGATGAATGGAAGTCAAAGTATGACGCACTGGCAGTCGAATTCCTTAAGCGTCACTTTGGCTACCCCCCAAATCTCGCGTTTTTGCGCCCCAAGAAGACGCCAAATTACGCCTGGAAGAAAAAGAAGAAGGATAAGCCCAAGGTGATTCCAGGGTACATGTCAAAAATAACCATGAATACCATGGGCTTGAACGGCACGCATGGCAGTATTATGCAGTTGGTCAATACACCGAAGCATACGAATTCTTCCTGATGGCGGCCGCCTGGCGCCGTGCCGACACGGAGGCAATCGGCACAACAGACCCCGAACATGAAGAGGCCGTAAAATTTTGCGTTCGTCACGCCCTATTCAATAAAGCCCTAGCCGAGAGTGCACCGGGTGAGCACCCATCCTTTGATAAATACAAAATAGATATAGACACTTTGGAGAGGAAGACCGATCAAGCCTGGAAAGAACTGGACGACTTTTCAGGGTGAGCTTGACTGATTCGCCATAGCCAGGGCCGAGTTGTTAACCGCATGGCACGGCCAAGGCATTGGGCTAGCTGATACGCGAACGCATCTCAGCGAAGCGTGCGTGCCGCTCGTGGCCTTCCTGCCCTATGAAGCCCTTGAAGCCTACGAGTCGGTACGCACGTCCCCCGAGTTGGTCATCCTCGTCGATCACGAAGTCTCGGGCGAGCATGGCCATCCGGCGCTCAAAAGTCAGAGAGTCCATCTTCTCGCCCGAGAGCTTCACCAGCTCCTTCTCCGTCAGTGCAGTCGGAGCACTCTTAAGGGCCAAATAGAGCCGGTCATGCATGACCTCGGTCTCTACCTCAGCCAGTTCCTTGGGCTGGCCCTTACGGCTCAACGCATTGGCAATGGAAGTGCCAACCGCTCGTGCTACGGGGGGCGGAAATGCATTACCGATCTGCCGGTACCTCGTCGTCTTACGGCCAGTGAAACGCCATTCGTATTCAGGCTCCTTGCCCCAGCCTTGGATACGAGCCACCATCTCCGTGGTGAGCTTGGGTGTGAAGTCGATAGGATCTTTCACTGTGGGCGGTGCGTCGGCAACGCCCATGGGATCGACGCCAAGGTTACGCCAGGCTGTTTTAGCACGGGTTGGCCCGAGGTCTGCGCCTCCATGCTTCTTTGAGCCGCCAACAATTGTCGGGGCGATATCGGTCGCTTTCTCTGTCGCCCAGGCGTCGGCGCCCCGCCAGCCCTTAGATTTCATCATTTCATGCAGAGCACTTCCAACGGTGGCTTCGGTGGGCATTTCCTCAGGCCACTCGAACCATTGAGCGTCTTCATGCCGCATGGCGACGAGGACGAAACGCGGCCGCAACTGGGGAACGCCATAGTCATTCGCGTGAAGTAGTTTCCAGTCAGACCAATACCCAAAGTCCCTGAGGCGATCTTTCACGTGCTGTCGATATGCGGAGAAACGAGGCATCGAAAGACCACGCACGTTCTCGAGAAGCAGTGCCCTGGGCTGCATCTTCCCGGCCAGTTCGACGGCCCATGCGAAAAGGTCTCGCTCATCAGTGGCACCGAGCTGCTTACCGGCGATCGAGAACGGAGGGCAGGGCACTCCCCCCGCCAGGAGATCCACGCCATGGTATTTCTTGGGTTCCCAGCGGTCCTCGTCGGCGACGTCCCCCTGTACGACCTTCCAGTCACGGTTCTCACGCAACGTGTTGACAGCGTTCTCGTCCAGCTCGACGGCCACCGCGTGATCGAACCCTGCCAGCTCAAGGCCGAGCGACTGGCCTCCAGCGCCCGCGCAGATCTCCACGGCCGACAGATCAGCCACGCTCGTACCTCCAGATCGGGATTGCACAGGTCTACTATCCTGACCCATCCAACACCGAGGGTCTGACACTCACTCTTGGCTACGGTGTAACCGATGGCCCTCAACAGTGACCCCGCATCGCCGACGCCGCCGACTCCCGGCCGCTCGCGCAACATGGCTGCGATCAAGCGGCGGGATACCAAGCCCGAGCGAACCATCCGCTCCTTGCTGCACGCCGCAGGCAAGCGGTACCGCGTTGATGTCCGCTTGCAGCTGGAGGGTGCACGACCACGGCCGGACATCGTCTTCACGCGCGCACGAGTGGCTGTCTTCGTGGATGGGTGCTTCTGGCACTGCTGCCCCGAGCACGGTCGGCAACCTGGTGTCAACGGCGGGTACTGGGGACCCAAGCTAGAGCGCAACGTCGCACGGGACAGGGCCGCCGACGAGGCCCTGGGAGCCGCAGGGTGGACAGTCGTCCGCGTATGGGAGCACGAGGCTCCGGAGGAGGCCGTAGAGCGCATCCTCGCGGTTCTTGACGCCGCTGCCCCGGCTAGTCGAGGCGCCCGAACTGGATGAGGTCCTGTACCGCGTCCTCTTCCCTGCGCAGCACGAGCCGGCCGTCGCCGTTGCTGTAGGCCAGCACGGAGCTCCCGGGCGATAGCCCTGCCTCGGCGAGCACCCCAAGGGGGAGGACGACCGAGCCGTCTTCTGCGATCGTCAGCTGGATAGGTTCCCTAAGCACGAGGCAGAGCCTTCTATGCCGCGGCCGCCGTCGCAACCGACGGGTGACGTGGCAGGTCAGGGCGCCCGGTCGGACCTGGTCGATTGCCCGGCAACCCGGCTGTGCCGGTCCGGGCAGTGGTCTCACTTCTGGTCTCATTCGCACGCGTACCGCCCCGTCCGGATGAGTACGAGCGCAAGTCGATACCCAGGGCAACGAGCACCCATAAACGCAGGTGAACGGTCCCGTACGACCTTCCGGCGGGCACGAGCACACTTGGAAAGCGTGTTGGTGGGTCTGCGGAAAGCCAGACACGACGACCAGTAGCACGCCGCTTGACGCTGTGGAGGGCTGCCGCCAACGTCGGCGAAGAAGCCCGCCACAGCCGCTTGCTCTGCTAGAAGTCTTCCGTGCCCAGTCTCCTGCAAGGCTTGTCCAGAGCCGCGCGTGGCGGGTCGCTCGGGTGGTGGCCTACTCCGTGGCGGGCCTTATCGGCGTAGGGATCTTCGTCGTCCTCCCGATCACAGCCCAACTCAGTGGGTGGAACGATGATCATGAGGATCCACGGGTCAGGTCTGGAGCTCCATCCGCCACGTTCACGCCAGTTCGCTGGACGTATCAGGGCTACGAGTGCTCAGACGGGTGACCGTCAGACTCCACTGGCCGCCAAGGGGCCTGTAGCCATCACGGAGGCGTTGTCTCCGTATTTGAAGGAGACGACGGAACAGTCCTCAGGTGTGGAGACGACGAGCACGCACCTCGTCCCGACGAACAACAGCAGCAGATCGAAGACTATGGGCGCGTCGTCTGCGTGTTCAGGTGACATCGGGTTCTAACGCGGATGATCACGGCTGCACCACATGCACCAGATCGAGCGGGGAACAACGGGGAACCACGGTGAACGCAGCCGAGGCCGGCAGGCAGCTCTCAGACCGTTCACCCAGGTAAGCGGGCGAACGGACCGCTCATGCTCGCAGCTTCTTAAGCTGAGGGCTCAGGCGCCGTCGTCACAGGCCGGCCGTCGTGGGTTGCTCTCTGGTCGACGGCACAGACAGCGTGGCTGAGGCCGGGGGTGCAACGAGGCACACGCGCGCCTGGGGTGGTCGACGGACCCGCCGTCGTGGCTGGCTGTCGTTGGCTGAGGTTCAGACGGAGCCATTGAAGGTGCTGGCCGTCAGCCGAGCGCGCCGAGGCTGGGCCGTCTCCGGGCCGTCCGAGGCCGCTCGACAGCAACCAAAGACGACCAACGACGACCAGCAAGCGCACGGTCCCACCGCCCCTCACCAGCGAAAACCCAGTTCACCAAGATACCCGGCAAGACCCAGGGCAAGAAAAAGTAAGCCGACCGAGCAGTGGTTCCGCCGGTACGGCGAGTATCCGAATTGTGATCGGGCGTGCGGGGACTACAGTGGCGGGCGGACAGGGTGCCAGTGGGACACCAGCAGCCCCGCCGGCGTGATGGGCGCAGGCAGAGACCGCGACCGCCAGGACGCCACCGTCGACGGATGGCCTGGTACTGCTCGGGCGAGGACTAACCACAGCGTTCGATACCTGCGTGATCATTCGACGGTCGCGCTCTCCGCGACGCTGCTCAACTCTTGCTTGGCCAAGGATGCGGCATGGCGCTGCAGCATCAGTAGCGCGGCCTCCGAGTTGTCTTCGAAGGATCCCTCTCCCTGCGCCGCTGCCATTAGGATGCCGATGCTGGTGAACTGAGCGCACAAGATCACATGTTCGGTTTCACACAATGGCAACTCGGCCGGTTGGCATCTCGTCGGCGTGTTGACGGACGTGTGGCCTGTCGAGGTCGCCGCTGAAGCCTAAGAGTTTGAGTGGAGAAGTCTGATGTCTGCGGGTGTCGACCCGGTCGTCAGTGCGCGTATGTCCCGAATCCGAGGGCGAGACACCGCACCCGAGATGAAAGTGCGTCGGGAGTTGCATCGACGCGGGCTCCGGTACCGGGTGAACTTCAAGCCTGTGTCCACGTTCCGGCGGACGGTCGACATCGCCTTCACCAGGCAGCGGGTCGCCGTCCTGATCGACGGGTGTTTCTGGCATGGCTGTCCGGAGCACTTTCGGCCGGCAAAGGGGAATCGGAAGGAGTTTTGGGCGGCCAAGGTCGCGCAGAATCAGCGGCGTGATCAAGATTCCACCAGGGCATTCACGGTAGCGGGATGGACCGTTCTTCGTTTTTGGGAGCACGCTGACCCGGTCGAGGTGGCCGACAAGATCGAGAACGAAGTGATCAGACGGTCCGCAAGCCAGCGGTCGCCTTCCGAGAGACGGCGTAAGTGACCTGCTCGCATCGTGCTCTCAAGATGCTGGCCAGCGAGACCGCGAGCTGCCAGTCGTCGTCGGGCAGCGGTGCGGTGTTGGGCTTGGTGACGGCAATGGTGATCAATTGCGACTCGGACTCCGCTCGGCGTAGGCAGGCGTGCCAGACCATGCCCTGAAGGCTGTTCATCGGGCCCCAGGTGACGAAGGCCGCCTCACCGTCGGGACCGTCAGCGAAGCACCGCATTGGCTTCACGTCCAACGTCTCAGCACGAGGGGTCCAACCCGCGCCGAGGGCGAGCCGGACTACCGACCGCGGACCGGGGTACTCCCGTGACGTCATCTGGGCCATGGGCCCGAGGCCTTCGAGCGCCCTGCGATACTGCTTCGCCGGTCCGTCCTTGATCCACGGGCGTATCTTCTCCGTGGGCATGAACTGAGCGAGTCGCCCCCCGATCTTGGGATCCTTGGCGAAGCGGTCGTACATCTCCGTTGCAGCAGGTGGAGAGACTTCCTCCCACCGTGCGGCGTCGAAGTGGCGGGCCAACTCCGCGAAAATCTCCAGGCGGATCGGTTCCGGAAGGACCGCCATCACACCCCCTCGATGGGCGGGAACTCCAAACGGACGCTGTCGTCGGCTCCCCCGAGGTCACCCACGTCAGCCATCCACTGATCCAGGAGCCCCTTCACCCTCAGGTCCTCGAACTCGAACTGGTTCCGCCCAACCGACACCTGCTCGATTTCGCCTTCGGACACCTGTCCGCGCATGTCGTACACCTCAGCCAGCCGCCGGATGTCGCTAACGAAGTCCAGCACCTCCACGTGGGTCTTCCCCTTACGAAGACGTAGTCCGCGGCCAAGCTGCTGTACGAAGATGCGCCGGCTGTGGGTCACCCTGGCGAAACAGAGGATATTGACGTCGGGCACGTCGACGCCCTCGTTGAGGATGTCTACGGCGACGAGGATAGGCACCTCTCCCGAGCGGAACCTGAGTAGTCGTGTCCGGCGCTCCCGCATCTTCAGTTTGGCGTGCAGCGTCTCGGACCTTTCCCAGCCGGGCCGTCGGGCGAGCAGGTCGCGCATCCGCTCCGCGTGCTCAATCGTCTGACAGAAGATGATGGCGCGGGGGTTTGTGGTCCGGTCCCAGACCTTCTCAAGATGCTCCCGGACCGACTCGTCCCGCTCGGGGATGAAGAGACGCTTGTTCAGGTCCTTGATGGAGTAGCCGTGCTCGGAGGCGTGGCGGACGAAGTCCCAGTCGATGTTGTCGGCGAACACACGGTACTTCACCTCGGCGAGGTACCCCAGTCTCATGCCCTCCGAGATGGACACCCGCTCGACTGCTTCACCGAAGGTCCGCTCGATGTCGTACTTGTCACCCCTCCACGGCGTGGCAGTCACACCCATCCGTTTGGCCTTGGGCAGCAGACCCATCAGGGTGGCGTAGTTCCCGGCCTCTCCCACGTGGTGCGCCTCGTCCACTATCACCAGCTGAGGGTCGTATCCCGATTGGACGTAGTCACGTGCCGTGTTCGATACGCCAAAGGTGACGCCTGGCAGGGAGTCCGGTTTCGAGTCGCCGTGCAGCAGACGGGTCGGTACGTCCTTGGGGATGTCCCGCCACATCGCCCGTTCGAGTTGCTCCACGAGGTCGATCATGTGCGCGGTGACCAGCACCTTGGAGCCCGGGTTGGCGAGGAGGAATCGTCGCAGCACCCTGCCGGCGACAACCGTCTTGCCAAGGCCCGTGGCGAGGTAAATGAGTGCTTCACCAGTGTCCTGTAGGGCGGCCCAGGCCGCTTCCACGGCGCGGTCCTGATAGGGGTGGAGGTCGAACGGTGTGACTCGCTGCGGAGCGCGATCGTAGATCGTCGCTAGTCGTCGGCCGTCCCAGAGGGTCACATTTACTCCGACCTCCCTCAGCGCGTCCGCTCGCTCCTTGGCCTTCTGGGTGAACAGTCGGTTGGTGACTACGACCGCGCGGTGGATGGCGTAATGCCGCATCGCCGCGTGGGCCTCGTCCACCGCCTCGCGATCCACATTGCCCGACTTCTTCCATTTTGACTGGAAGATCCAGTCCTCATCGTTGAGTCGGCCCAGGAGGTCAGCGCCTTTGTCCCCGGGACCATCGATGTTGACCACGTCCGTGAACGAGATCAGGCCGAGCAACCGCTCCAGCTGGCGCGTGAAGCCCTTCGGGCCCTCCTCGACGAGGAAGGCCGGCTCTAGGAATGATCGGTTCATGCCTGGACGATCTCCGAGTCCAGCAGGTCCGCAGTAAGGAGCAAGCGGGACAGTTCCAGGGTGTTCTGCAGGGGTGGACCCACAACCATCCGCTTGAGGTCAGTGAGGAAGGCGCTGACGCGGGCCACTTGGTCCGCCTGCGTCTCCTCGCCCAGCGCCGCATAGGTGCTACGAAACAAGCCGCCGTCCAGCACCAGTTCGGGAGCGTTCGTAACGAGGTCGAGGATGCCCTCAGCGCCCAGGTAGCGTGCGAACTCGCCGTTTTCTACCGCAGCCTTCCAATTGACGTCCGGTGCCACCGCGATGGCGTACGACTCGGCAGCCCGCTTTGACTCGCCGGACAGGGCCGACCAGAACGTGGACGCGTCCTTCGAAGTGAGGTCGGCGAGCCGCTCGCGCAGGCCCTCCAGCAGCATCTCCGCGCGGGCACGCACCGCACTCGAGTGCACTCGCCGGTCAGGGAACTGCTCCAGGATCGAGGTCACCAGTCCATCAATGGAGCCCGACACGGAGTACACGTTCTTCAACTGTGGTGCCGCGCAGAAGAGCGCGACGTTCAGCGGAGACCACCCGTACCGCGCGATCAGCGCGGTATCGGAATCCACGTAGATCTCCACCTCGCCAGCTACGATCCGAACGACAGTCGGCTGCCGTTGGCCGTCCTTGATCAGTTCGACTCCGGTGGTGACATAGACGCGAAGGAACGCCTGAGCGGTACCGAGGCGAACTTCGCGGTCGGTGTCGGGAAGCAGCATCGCGTGCTCCTTGTACCTCGCGAAGCGTTGCTCTTCGGTCTCCGGCAGCGTCTCCGCGGCTACATCCGGCTGCTTCTGATCCTTGGACGGTGTGGGGCCGTCGGCCGCCCCCGCTCCCAGATGTCCGAGCCCCTCCTCCTTTAGCCAGTCATCCTCGTCAGAGGGCGAGGCCGGCTCCGGTGGTGGTCCGTTCTTGATCCGGTCATGATCGACTGCGGCGTCGTACCACTTCTCGTCGGTCTGATACTCCGGATCCCCGCTGCGGAACTTCTGTGCCCATCTCTTCGCCTCAGTGTGGATGGCGGTGCTGCCGTTACCGGGCATGAGGTACCGGAGACCCGGCTTGTTCTCCCGGAACGCGTTGAAGAACCGGCTCATCGGGGAGTCGTTCTCCCGATTGAACAGGCGCTTCGAGAGCTGGGGACGCAAAGGCAGGTCGCCTCGCACTTTCGCGACCATGTACCGCCACTCCGGCGACGACGTGTCGAAGTTGGTCTTGCGGACGTTGACCGGCGCGTGATCGAGATGGATCTCACCGACGATGCGGCCCATACCGAGTTCGATCGGATACTCCAGCTCGATGTCCCCGTCCGGCCCCTCCCAGTCGAACAGTGACCGGTCCCTAGTCGTGATCGCGCGTCCGTACCGGAGGAATGTCAAACCAAAATCGGACTTGTCGGCGAACCTTTGCACGCCCAGCCATCCCACGATCCGGCGCTCTCGCTCCTGGATGTCAGTGCTCTCGCAATCAACGCACTGATCGTGCCTTGAGGTGTACCAGCGACCACAGTTCATGCATGCGAACGCGTTGGTGAGTGGCACGTCGATCGGTTCCGCGGCAGGCACCTTCCCGGCCTTGTACGTGACCGACCGGGTCGGGTCCCAGATGCATGGTACGAGAGGGGGTACATGGCGGCCGTTGACGTACAGGCGCTGGTTCAAGCCGCCCATCAGCTCCGCGCCTGAATGAGGCCCGTCGGGATCACGCAGCATGTAGGTGTAAATTCGCCCCAGGTTCTTGCTGACTTCCCGGATCGAACTCGCCGACCTCAACTTGTCGACGATGTCTTCGCGGAGGTTCGTGACCGAGACGAGAGTGCCGTGCTCGTCGAGATCCTTCGGATCGTAGCGAAGGGGCACCTCGTACGACGACCGCTGTTGCATCGCTCGAAGGTCGATAGTGGCGGTGATCCAATGGTCGTCGCCACGTCGTCCCGTACGGACCTCCGTCACCGTGCCGAGGCGAGCAGTGGCGATGTTGAAGCCCATGCCGAACAGGCCGAGGCTGCCGAACCGTTGCTTACCCGACGTGCCGGCGCTCAGAGCGTGACCCAATTCCTCCTGAGACATCCCCCGGCCGTTGTCACTCACGACGACCTTGGCGCCCCTGTTCGCCTTGCCCGCCGTCGGCAGGGTGATGTCTATTCGAGGTTCCAACGTCTCATCGACACGGGTGGCCTCAATGAGCTCGTCGAGGCAGTTGTCAATCAACTCGCACAGACACTGGTGAAGTTGAAGGTCGACCTCCGCGATCATCTCCAAGATCCGCGGGGACGGCATCAGGTTGAGGGTGTTAGGTCTCGTCTCCGTCTCCGTCATGACTCGGATCCCTCCGCGCGCAGGGCGGCATGGACGCTGGTAGCCACGACCCGCGCTAGCTCGACGGGCACCGCATTGCCGAGCTGGCGCATCGCCTTGCCCCAAGGGCCATGCAACTCGTAGTCGTCCGGGAAGGTCTGCAGGCGTGCGCTTTCCCTGACCGTGAAATAGCGTATGGAGCCGTCCGTCTCACGCAGCATGTTCTCGCCGCCAGGGACCCCGTGACGCCCGGCTTTCAACGTCTTGGCTGGCCAATCTATCGGGCTACCAGTGTGACCCGGGTAGGAACGAGCTCCGGGCTGAAGGACGTGATTGAGGACGCCCGTAGCACCCGTGAGCGTCGGCTCGGGGAGACCGACCAACGCATCACGTATGGTGCGCCAGCGTGCTTTGACCTCGTCCGGCCGCAGTTCCGCGGGTATGGGAACGTTAGGCCGTTCTGGACGTCTCGCCTTGGGCACTTCGTGTTCCTGCCAGTACTCACCAGTGATCCACTGGGAATGCAGTAGCGCTCTCTTCGAGTGCGTGGCATGCGGAAATTCCCAGGTCACGTCTAGATCGTTTCGGAAACCGACCAGGAAGACGCGCTGTCGCTGTTGCGGTACTCCGTAGTCCGCCGCATTGGCGAAGGCCGACGTGACCCGGTAGGCCAACTCTTGATTGCCGATGTCCTTGCGCGCGTCCTGCAGTCGCCGCAGGTGATCCGCCCACAGTTCGCCGGGCTTCGCGGTGAGGAGGGGCATCGAAAGCCTGGCCTGGATGTACTGGAAATAATCAGCGAACCTCGGGCGTGCCAGGCCCCTGACGTTCTCGATGATGAACGCGCGGGGCCTCAGATGGGCGACCGCCTCCGTCGTGGCCGGGAACATGTCACGCTCGTCGTCGTCCGCCTTGCCATGGCCGCCAATGGAGAACGGCTGGCACGGCGGCCCACCGGCGAGGAGGTCCACCTCGTCGGTGATGCGGGACCAGTTGAAGTCCCGCACATCGCATTCCTCGACGTGCCAGTTCGCGACGAGCTCGTGACCTCGAGCCTGGTTTTGTCGCACCGTGTCACAGGCCCACTTGTCCAACTCCAGAGTTGCCAGCGCGTCGAAGCCAGCCTCCTGACAACCCAGCGCGAGCCCGCCCGCGCCAGCGAACAACTCCACGCTCGCGAGCCGGGCGGGCGTGTTCCTCATCAATAGGAGGGAGGGGTGGCGAGCGACAACTCCTCGGGGGACGACCGCAGTTTCAGACATGCACTTCTTTCCAACCATCGCCTTTGTCTGAATATCATGATGCCGCACGGCCCGACGACCTCGCCAGGACCTGTTGGTCTCCTGATCGCCTTCCGGGCTGCAAGCGCTTGGCGCCACGGTTCACGCGACGTCGCCGAGGTAGCCGACGGCCGACAACGCGCAGTCGCCCCCCCCCGGCCGCCCTTGGACCTTCGTCAACCGGCCGCGCCTGGTGCGAGCAAGTCATCGACAATGCCAGCCTGTTGGTAACAGTCCCCCGCGCCTTGTCGATGCGGTTTGAGCCGCTGGCCGTACATAGTGCCGACCATCTCCGCACTAGCCCGCCCCCCGGCTCTCGCGACTGGAGCATCGCCGAAGCTCGCGTATGAGTCGGTCACGGTGTTCAGCTCCATTGATCTTCCCCGTGGTCCTGCGAGGTGAAGCGTAATCACGAAGCCGTGCGGGCAACGTCACGGTGCAGCAGCACTGATGACTGCGCGGCAGCACAGCATGCGGACAGATGAACAGATCTACCCGCAGGACACACAGGCTCCCCACCCGTCAGTACTTCATCCCCCTTGCCGATGAAAGCCCCATCAACCTAGCCGATCAACTTAGGATGTGTTCATTCTGTGACGATACGTGACCGTACTGTGATCTTCGATGGCCCTATAGGCTCGTTGACGGCGAGACATGGAACTGGGCGGGCGGGTTTAGAACCGCCAAAGCAGCCAGGCCCACGCGCCCCTGACAGGTCGACATCCCAGCGGCAGTGGCTGACCGGCGTCGGTTGGGGCGCGCGCCTCCTAGTCAACGCCGGTACCTGAGGGCAGACCTGAGCAGAGCCGCGATCAGCCAAACGTCCACGATGGTCTTGGTCGAGGGCGCGAAGGCGGTGCCGGTCCGCCGTGGACTACCCGTGGACTGGTCCCGCCTAATCTGCCACGTGGAGGGCCGTGACCTGCCGCGTTGCCCGGGCCCCCAAGCGGCCTCCGGAACCATGGATGGGCAGGGGGCGAGATCGGGCTACGCCAGAAGCTCCCACTGGTCCAGCCAAGCGGTGACGTCCTCGGGCTTTATGACGGTGCTCCTCGAGTCGGGGTTGCGAGGGCGTACACCTCCCACTTGCTCCAAGAACCGCCTGTGGCGGGTTTGCACTTCGGCACGCAGCGTGTCGCCGTCAGCGACGTAGAAATACCTCCCGTCCGCTGTGATGTGGACGAGTATGACTCGGGTACAGGTCAGAGCTGCGAACTTCTCGATGTCCGCAATCATCCAAGCACCCTTGGCGGCCACCATCACTTGCGCGGTGTGGCCGCCAACCTCGACGTAGGTTTGGGCGCCTTTTAGTCTGGCCGGCAGCCCCCGCAGGAGCGCCTCGGCAACAGCGAGGTGACGGCCTGCCTGGTGAGTTTGCGCGTGGGTGCGAGAAGCCATGGGCATGGCGACCAGCATGCCCCACGATGTGGCGGGAGCCCTCCCTGTCAGTCTGTGGTGAGACACCGGGTATGCCGGGTTATCCTTCCTGGGCGAGACAGGAGTCCACCCCCGTATGACCAGCACGAACAGT